>JAIESI010000263.1 GCA_019746135.1 Xanthobacteraceae bacterium | reverse complement strand
ACTAGTGCCAAATAAGACCAAGCATCATTCAGGATAGCCGGATGACGGCGTTCCACGCCATATGGTATCCGCCAAGGGTCAAAAAGCGTAAATCCCCCGCAGCGAGCACAAAACGTCCGCTCTTGAGCGGATCACAACGATAAAGTTTACGCCCCGCCAATCTCGCGCAGCACCTACGGCAAGTTCAAGAAGGTCCCTGTCATCGACTCGTGAAACACGGGCCACGGCGAGAGCCCGGCTGCGCGGGCACACCGACGTGCTGCTCATCCTGTGCGGGCCGCACCTGGTTCAGCACAGGTGCGCCCGGCAAAGGATTTTGATCGAAAAATTGCTACTGACCTTCCCGGTGCTTGATCATCTCCTCGATCTTCTTCTTCACCGCGTCGAGATTGAAGGAAGCCGGGTCCTGCATCGGCGGATAGTCGACCGCCGTCTGCGCCAGTTTCGCGACGTACTCCTGGACCATGACGAAACGCCAGAATTCTCTGGCGAAGAAGTCGTTCACGTAGCCCATGGCGCCGGTGTTGAACGACTCACCGCGAATGCTCGGCGTGCGCTCGAACGGATCCTGGCGAATGTTGACCATCGTCGGCATGTCGGTGGTGACCTTTTCGCCGGGCCAGCCCCAGGGCTGCGCGAAGAACGTGAACTTGAAGTTGTCGATGCGAACCGCACCGAGCTGCGGACCGGCGAAGTAAAACACCTCCTGGCGCTTGGATGGGCCTCTGCCGGTGAGGAGATCCATCTGGTTGTAACCATCGAGATGATTCTTGTAGGTCCGATCGCCGAGCTTCGCACCTGTCAGCAGTTGAACGGTGATATCCGGGTTGCCGGCTGCGGCGGCCAGCGTAGGAAGCCAATCGAGGCCGGAGAAGATTCCGTTCTCGACAGTGCCGGGCCTGATGCGGCCCGGCCAGCGGATGATGCACGGCACGCGGAAGCCGCCCTCGCCGACGGTGCCCTTGGTGTTCTTGAACGGCGTCATGCCGCCATCCGGCCAAGTGAACACCTCCGCGCCGTTGTCCGTGGTGAAGATGACGATGGTGTTGTTGGCCTCGCCGATGTCGTCGAGATGCTTCACCAGGGCGCCGATGCTGTCGTCCATCTGCGTCATGCCGGCTTCCTCGAGGCCGTAGTTGGTCTGGCTGTTCTGCATCGTGCTGTACTTCTTCGCGAGGAAGGTCCAGACGTGCATGCGCGTGGTGTTGTGCCAGACGAAGAACGGCTTGCCGTCCCTCTTGGCCTTGTCCATGAAGTCGCTGGACGCCTTCACCAACACCTCGTCGAAGGTTGTCATGTCGTATTTCGCCTTCAGGAACGGCAGGTCGTGCATGTTCGGCACGTTCGACATGTCGGGGAATGGCGGCAGCGGGCCTTCGTCGACGATCCTCTGCTTGCCGACCTTGCCCCAGCGCGGCATCTCGGTCGGATCGTCCGTATCGGTTGCAAAGCAGCGGACCAGGCTGCGCGGGCCGTACCTGTTGTAGAACCTCTCATCGACGGGGAACGAGTACCAGTACGGATCGGACATCGCGTCGAGGTGATACAGATATCCGAAGTACTCGTCGAAGCCGTGCACGGTCGGCAGATACTTGTTCAGGTCACCAAGATGGTTCTTGCCAAACTGCCCGGTGGCATAGCCCTGGGCCTTCAGGACGGTGGCAAGCGTCACCGCCTGCGCCGGGATGCCGACGTCGGCCCCGGCCTGGCCTACGGTCGTCAGTCCAGTGCGGATCGGTAGCTGGCCGGTAATGAAGTTCGCTCGACCCGCCGTGCAGCTTGCTTCGGCGTAGTAGTCCGTGAACATCATGCCTTCGGAGGCCAGCTTGTCGAGGTTTGGCGTCTTCCCCGACATGATTCCGCGATGGTAGGCGCCAATGTTGAACCACCCTACATCGTCGCCCGTGATGACGAGGATATTGGGCCTGCGCCCTGCCGGCGCAGCCGGGGCCTGTTGCGCCTGCGCTGTCTGCACGGGCGCAGCCGAGACCACGGCCGAGGCCGCGGCGAGCGTGGTGCCGGCGAGAAGGATGTTGCGCCGGTTGACGCCGTGAGATTCCCGATCTTTCAGCGCTTTCTTTGGCGGGGTCTGGTCTGACATGGAGGTGCTCCTGCGCGCCCTCCCAGATGTCGAAATGTTATTGGGGTGATGGCCCCGGACGGAAGGTGGACCAAAGGCCAACACGCGAGCGACATGTCCGGTCCGAGGCAAGTGCGGAAATCTTCACAGCGAGCATAACAAGGTCGCGGGCCTTGTCCTGCGGGTCGTCGAACACCTCGCGCGGGTGTTGATGGGACTTGCCGGTACGCCGACCTCCTCGAATTTCTCGGCAAGCTCGGCCTTGGAGAGTTTTTTGGTCAGCTCGAACCGGCGGGGGATGAGAGTATCGCGATTGACCACGCGCGCCGCGTTGGCCCTGTAGCGCTCGTCGTTCGCCGGATCGACACAACGTCTCCGGGCGCGTCTCGCAAGCGAAACGTGTTCGAGGCGAACGGCGTCATGACCGCCCGGCACTGAGCCTGCAAAGCAAAAAACCCGCTATGGCATAATATGCCATACAACACTCGACCGTTTAACGAAGGTGCTTTGATGCCGACGCGAAACGTGGTGCTGACGGACCGTCAAGAACAGCTCCTCGACGACCTGGTCGGTTCTGGTCGTTACCAGAATGCGAGCGAGGTTCTGCGCGAGGGGCTGCGCCTGGTTGAACAGCGTGAGGCCGAGGATGCAGCCAGGCTGAAGGTCCTGCGTAAGGCGGCTCGCGCGGGCTTCGGTGCATTGGATCAAGGTGAGTTCAAGGAGTTCAACAGCGCCGACGACCTCCAGGCTTATTTGAATGCCATATCCGAAAAGATAATTTCAGGCGCGAGTGAATGAGCGCTCATGACTCGGGGGCAATGGCGCGTTCGTCTTGGCGCTGCCGCTGAGCTGGATTTCGCAAACGTTCTCAAATGGACAACTGAGACGTTCGGGTCGCGGCAAGCCAGGATCTATCGCGATACGCTGATCCAGGCCATCGGCGAACTCGCGAACGGTCCTGACGTGCTCGGATCAAGAGCACGCGACGAAATCATGCCGGGCCTTCGCTGTCTCGATGTGGCGCGGCGTGGCTTGCGCGGGCGTCACTTCCTCTTGTATCGCGCGGCCGAAGGGCAAGTCATTGAAATCGGCCGAATCCTGCACGACCAGATGGACTAGCAGCGTCACCTGCCCTTTTCGTCGGGCGAGGGCGGCGATGACAGCTCGGGGTCGTAGCAGCCGCTACGCCTCGCCGATCTCGCGCAAGACCTCCTGCGTATGCTCGCCGACCTTCGGCGGCGCGCGGTCGGCCGCGGCTCTGCGGCCGTTGATCGTGATCGGCGTGCGCACGCCCGGGAGCATGCCGCCCTTGGCGTCGGGATGCGGCAGGTCGACCCGCATGTCGCGGGCCTTGACCTGCGGATCGTCGAACACCTCGCGCAGCGTGTTGATGGGGCCTGCCGGAACGCCGACCGCCTCGAATTTCTCGGCGAGCTCGGCCTTGGAGAGCTTCTTGGTCAGCTCGAACAGGCGCGGGATCAGCGTGTCGCGGTTGACCACGCGCGCCGCATTGGTCTTGTAGCGCTCGTCGTCCGCCATCGCCGGATCGCCCAGCACCTGCATCATCTTGGTGAACTGGCCGTCGTTGCCGCAGGCGATCAGCATCCAGCCGTCGGTCGTGGGGAACGTCTGGTAGGGCACGACGCTCGCATGCGCGTTGCCCATCCGCACCGGCGGATTGCCGGAGACGAGATAGTAGGTCGCCTGGTTGGCGAGCACGCCGACCATCGAGTCCATCAGCGCCATGTCGACATGCGCGCCCTTGCCGGTGTGCTCGCGCTCCTTCAACGCGGCGCAGATCGCCAGCGCCGAGTAAGTGCCGGTGAACACGTCGGCGAAGGCGACGCCGAGCCGCGTCGGCTCGCCGCTCGGATCGCCGGTGATGTCCATGATGCCGCCCATGCCCTGCACCAGCAGGTCGTAGCCGGCGCGGGTCTTGTACGGGCCATCCTGGCCGAAGCCGGTGATCGAGCAGTAGACCAGCCGCGGGTTGTCCTTCGACAGGCTCTCGTAGTCGAGGCCGTACTTCTTGAGGCCGCCGAACTTGAAGTTCTCGATCACCACGTCGGAGCGCGCGGCAAGCTTCCTGACGATGCGCTGGCCGTCCGGGGTCTCGAAATCGACGGCGATCGAGCGCTTTCCGCGGTTGCAGGCGAGGTTGTAGGACGAAGTCAGCCGGCCGCCGTCCTTGTCCTCCATGAAGGGCGGGCCCCAGCCGCGGGTGTCGTCGCCGGCGCCGGGGCGCTCCACCTTGATCACCTCGGCGCCGAGGTCGGCGAGCGTCTGCCCCGCCCAGGGGCCGGCGAGGATGCGGGCCAGCTCAAGCACGCGAACGCCCGCGAGCGGGCCCTTCTGAGGACCGGACATTTCGATGAGTTCCTTCCCGTATTTTTCTGCCGCCGCCTTATAGCAAGATCAGCGGGTTTGGAAGCGCTCGACCGCCGCCTCGTCGACCTCGATGCCGAGGCCCGGGCCTGCGGGCAGGGCGACCAGCCCGTTTTTGAGCGGCAGCGGCCGCTTCACGATGTCGTCGGCCAGATAGAAATGGGTGAGGCTCACGCCCCAGTCGGCCTTCGGCACCGCGCAGGCGAGATGCAGTGCGGCGGCGCTGGAGATGCTCGACTCGGCGATTTTCGCCGCGATGTTCACCGACAGGCCGAGCTTCTGGCAGAGCTTGCCGGCCTCGACCGCGGCGGTGATGCCGCCGAGCTTGATCAGCTTGAGCGAGACGCCGGAGGCGCCGGCCCTGGCGCTCGACACGATGTCGGCGAACGAATGGATCGCCTCGTCGACACCGATCGGCACCTTCGTGGCGCGCGTCAGCTTCCGCAGGCCCGCGAAGTCGTCATAGGCGAGCGGCTGCTCGACGAACATCAGCCTGGCCTTGCGCGTCCGCTCGGCATATTTGCGCGCGTCGGCGAGGGTCAGCCCGCAATTGGCGTCGGCGCAGAGCGGGGTCTTCGGCAGCGCCTCGCGGACCGCAAATGCGATGGCGATTTCCTTCGCCAGCGGCTTCACGCCGATCTTGAGCTTGAAGAAGTCGAAGCCTTCCTGCTGGCGGACATGCGCCTCGGCGACATCCTCCTCGGCGGTCTTGTTGCCCAGGAGCCACATCGGCTTGACCGCCTCGCGGCGCGGCTTCGCCACCAGGTCGATCAGCCGCTTGCCGGACGCGCGGCCGATCAGGTCGAGCACCGCCATCTCGACTGCGGAATGTGCGCCGCCGTTGCCAAGCAGTGCGCGGTGCAAGGCCGGCCGCAGCGCAGGCCACTGCCGGGCGTCCTGCCCGACCAGTCGCGGCGCGAGATAGTCCCGGACCGCGGCGGTGAGCCCGCCGAGCGTATCGCCGGTCATGGTCGGGGCGGAGGCGGCCTCGCCCCAGCCGACGGTTCCGTCGCCCGCCTCGATCCGCACCAGGATGTTCTGTGCCGCGGTGATGGTCTCGCCCGCCATCTTCATCGGCGCCTTCAGCGGCAGTGCGACCGGAATGGCGTCGACACGGCGGATGGTGAGCGGCGCGTCGTCGCCGCCGACGGGAAACGTGGTGCGTCCGGTCTTCTCGAGCATGGCGCCCTCGGTGCTGTCGCAATTTCCAAAAGGCTAGCAGAAACGAACACGGCCCGGAAACATGCCCGGGCCGTGGTTGAGGAGCGGTCGGTTTGGACCGCTACTCGAGCTTGATGCCGGCTTCGGTGACGACCTTGCGCCAGCGCGCCACGTCGGCGCTGACGACCTTGGCGAAGGCCTCGCCGCTGACGTTGGGAACCTCGGAGCCGTTCTTTTCCCAGGCCGACTGGATCGCCGGAAGCGCCATCGCCGCCTGGACCTCCTTGATCATGCGGTCGATCGCCTCCTGCGGCGTGCCCTTGCGCGCCAGGATGCCGTACCAGGTTGCGAACTCGAAGCCCGGGAGGCCCGCTTCGGCCGAGGTCGGCACGTCCGGCAGCGCCTTCACCCGCTTGGGCGCGGTGATGGCGAGCCCGCGCAGATTGCCGGCGGCGATTTGTGGGGCGGAGGTGCCGAGCCCGTCGAACACCACCGGCACGTGGCCGGCGAGCAGGTCCTGCATCGCCGGGCCCGCGCCGCGATACGGCACGTGGTTCAGCTTGGTCTTGGCCATCGAGTTGAAGAACTCGCCGGCGAGATGGTGCGTGGTGCCGGCGCCCGCGGAGCCGTAGTTGATCTGGGTCTTCTGGGTGTAGGCGATGAAGTCCTTCAGCGTCTTGGCTTCGACCTTGCCGGGGTTGACGGTCACGACATGCGGCGGTTGCGCCAGCATGATCACCGGCACGAAATCCTTCTCGATGTCGTATTCGAGCCTGGGATAGATCGACGGCGCGATGGTGTGGTGCGCCGCGCCGATCAGGAAGGTGTAACCGTCGTTCGGCTGCTTGAAGGCGTAGGTCGCGCCGAGCGTGCCGCCCGCACCGGCCTTGTTCTCGATCAGCACGCGCTGGCCGAGCTGGTTGTCGAGCTGGGCCGCGAGCGGCCGAGCAAAGGCGTCGGTGCCGCCGCCGGGCGCGAACGGCACCACGAACATGATCGGCTTCTGCGGCCAGGCTTGGGCATGGAGGCTCGTCGCGGCGGCGCACAGGCCCGCCAGTGCGGCGAGCGACGCCAGAATGGAGGTGGCTTTCGACATGGCGTTCTCCCTTCAAAGGGCGTCGCTTTCAGAGCGCGCTCCCGCTTGTCGTATCCGGGCTAGCTGTAGAGGGTCGGTTGTGGAAAGGAAAGCCCGGTTGTATCGGCCTTTCGGCGGAACCTGCCGCGTCAGGCTGGTGCAAATTGACGCGGGACCGACGGGATTTAGCCCCCGAAGATGAACCGCGTGCCGACCGCCGAATGCACCACCTTGTCGCCCATGGCCTCCCGCGCAAGGTCGTAGAAGCGGTCGCCGGTGCAGTGCGCCGGGATCAGCCAATCGGGAGCGATGTCCTGGAACGCGGCGATGGTCTGCCGGATGTAGTCGTCGCCGAGCGGCGGCACGATGTGGAAGCCGCCGATCACCGCATGCACCTTGTCGATGCCGGATGCCTTCTGTGCGGCCTTCACGGTGTTGATCACGCCGCGATGGCTGCATGAGGTCAGCACGACAAGGCCCTTGCCCTTGACGTTGTAGACGGTGGCGATCTCGTGGTCGAAGTCGTCGGGGATGTATTGGCCGACGTTTTTCGCCGCCGGCATCTGCTCCGGATAGCAGCCGAAGCCGTCGAAGATGCCGACGATCTCCTGCGACGGCAGCAGCGGCTTCTCGAACGAGGTCTGGCCGATCCGCCCGGTGGTGAAGGCGTGCTCGGCGACCAGCGCCGGGCCCTCGCACAGCATCAGAGCCAGCTCGGACTCCATGATCGCCTTGCGGTCGAGCGCGCCGAAATTGCCGCCGGGGTTCTTGCGCAGGCAGAAAGCGTCCTCGCCGCCGACGTAGAACGGCACCTTGCCTTTGAGCGTGCCCTTGTTGGCCCTGAGGAAGCCGACCATGCCGCCGAAATGGTCGTAGTGGCCATGGCTCAGCACGATCGCGTCGAACAGCGACGGGTCGAGCTTCAGGATCGACATATTGTTGTTGAGCGTCTCGGCGGTGTAGCCGAAATCGACCAGCACGTGCCGCGTCTCGCCGCCGCGCTGCGATTCAGCGTGCATGGAGAGGCCCCATTCGCCGTTGAGCGCGGCGTAGGGCGGCGCGTCGGGCCGGGTGTTGCCGCCGGAGCGGCGCTCGATGGTGAGATCGCCGCGCTGCTCGGTGGGGACGAACTGAATCACGATGTTGTCGGTGACGATCCGCACCGCCACGCGGTCCACCTCCGGGACCTTGCGGCCGAGCGGCGCAGCCTCGGCGGTGCGCGCGCCGGCGGCGAGCGCCGCCATCATCGCGGTCACGAAGCCCGAGCCGCCCGCGCACAACGCGCCGAGCGTGGAGGGGTCGGCGATGCAGTTGCAGCCGCTGAAAAGCATGGGTGCGTTCCTCCGACCGATATATTCACGGCACTGCCGGCGGATTATGCTGCCGCCGGACGATGCATCAAGGGCAAGAGCAGGGTTCAGCGATGATTCTGTTGTCGAACGGCGGAACCAATATCCAGAAGGCGGGCGCGCCCTCCGATACGATCCTGGTCGGCACAGTCGACGGCGTGGCGCTGCTTGCGAAAACCGAGCGCGGCTGGACGGTCAAACACCGTGCCCTGCAGGGCGTGTTCGTCAGCGGCGTGACCGCGCTCGATGACGGCACGCTGTTCGCCTCGACGCGCGGCGTCGGCATGGCGCGCAGCACCGACGGCGGACTCAAATGGACCTGGCAGAACGAAGGCCTCGCGCATCATGAATACTGGTCGTGCCGGGCGGGCAAGCTGCAAGGCCGCGACGTGGTGTTCGCGGGCGCGCTTCCCGCGCATCTTTACGTCAGCGAGGACAAGGGCAATTCCTGGCGCGAGCTGAAGGCGTTTCGCGACGCCAAGACGGTGACGAAGTGGACCTTCCCGCCGCCGCCGCGCATCGGCCACGTCAAGGACATCGTGCTCGACGGCGACCGGCTGTGGGCCGGTGTCGAGATCGGCTCGCTGCAGGTGTCGACGGACTTCGGCCAGACCTTCACCGAGCTGCCGGTCGATCCCGATCCGCAGGAGTGCGACATCCATCGCATCCTGGTGCATCCGGCACGGCCGGACCGCATCATCATCGCCAACGGTATCGTCGGCATGATGTCGAGCGAGGACGGCGGCAGGAGCTTTAAGCGGATGAAGATGCCGGTGGAGGCGAACTATCCCGACGCCGTCGTCATCCATCCCGATCAGCCCGATCTGCTGTTCATGTCGGCGGGGGTCGGCTGGCCGGTGCACTGGTATGAGCTCGGCCGCGCGCGCGGCAAGATGTTCCGCAGCCGCGACGCCGGCAAGACCTGGGAGCGGCTCTTGGGCGGCCTGCCGAACGGCCAGCGCGCGCTGTTCTCGGCGCTCACCATCGAGGCACGCCAGGACGGCTATTCGCTCTACGCCGCCGACACCGACGGGCAGGTGTTCGAGAGTCTCGACGGCGGCGACGGCTGGACCATCATCGCCGACGTGCCGCCGGTGTCGAAGGCCGATTTCTACAAGGGCCTGGTGCGCGACCGCGTGAAGCTCGCCAACGTCGACGACATCGTCGCCAGCCCCACGGCGACCAGGCGCTGGCAGGAGGCCGGCAAGGCGATTTGAGCGGCGTGTCCCCGCGTCAGCGGCGCTTGGTGTGGGCGTCGATGCAATCGTAAAACGCCTGCTCCTGCGGCGAGCCGGCGCCGTTGGCCGAAAAATACCAGCGCCCGTCGCCGCGCTGGGTCATGCCGACCTGCTTGGCGCAGCGCGCGCCGATGGATGGCGAAGAGGAGCCGGAAGCTTTCTTCTTCTTTTCGGCGAACGCCGCGCCCGTCGTGAGGACAGCCGACAATCCGGCGCAGAGAACGACAATCAAGCGAAATCGTTTCGTCACGGTCGAACCCTCACCGCGTTTTCATCGTTCGCTGATCGAGGCAATCATAGAACCGCTGCACCTGCGCCGTGCCGATTCCACCTTGGTACTGCCATCGTCGTCGGCCGGCATTCCAGTAGGCGCCGGCCTCCTTGTGGCATTGGGCTCGTATGGAGGTGTGGCTGCTGCGCGCTTCCGCAGGCGCCAGGTTGATGGCGATCAACGCCGATGCCAGCGCACAAAGCGCAGCAATCGAAGCAAGCCGCTTTTGCACGAAAGCCCCCGTCGCCTGCGTCAAATCGCAGGCACCAGAGTAACATCCATGGTTGTAAAATCTGTCAGGCGCAACCTTACCTCAGGCTTCGCCGATCTCTTTCAGGATCTCCGCCGTGTGCTGCCCCAGCATGGGCGCCGGGTTCGGCGAAGCCATGGGTTTGCCATCCACGACAATGGGCGTGCGGATGCCGGGGATCGAGCCGGCCTTGGCGTGGGCGCTCGGCAGGTTGAGCAGCATGCCGCGGTGCCTGATGTGCGGGTCCTCGAACACGTGATCGAGGTTGTTGATCGGACCGGCCGGCACGCCGACCGCTTCGAGCTTGTCGGCGAGATCCTGCATCTTGAACGTCATGGTCAGCGCGGTGAGCTTGCCGATGAGCTCGGCGCGGTTGGCGAGCCGCGACTTGTTGTCGATGTAGCGCGGGTCCTTGCCGAGTTCCGGCGCGCCGAGCACGCCGCAGAGCTTCTGGTACTGGCTGTCGTTGCCGGTGGCGATGATGATGTAGCCGTCGGCGACCGAGAACACCTGATAGGGCACGATGTTCGGGTGCGAGTTGCCGATCCGCTCCGGCACCTTGCGCGAGGCGAGATAGTTCAGGCCCTGGTTGGCGAGCACGCCGACGGTGGTGTCCACCAGCGCGGTGTCGACATAGCAGCCCTTGCCGGTGCGCTCGCGTTGCGCGAGGGCGGCGAGAATGCCGATCACCGAATACATGCCGGTCATGATGTCGGACACCGGGACGCCGGCGCGGGTCGGCTCGCCGTCGGCGGTGCCGGTGAGGCTCATGAAGCCGCCCATGCCCTGCGCCATCAGATCGTAGCCCGCGCGCGACGCATATGGGCCGTCCTGGCCGAAGCCGGTCACCGAGCAATAGATCAGCCGCGGGCAGTCCGGCGCGAGGCTTTTGTAGTCGAGCCCGAACTTGGAAAGCCCGCCGACCTTGAAGTTCTCGATCAGGATGTCGGAGCGCGCGGCGAGCTTCTTGACGATGCGCTTGCCCTCGTCCGACTCGAAGTCGCACTCGATCGACCGTTTGCCGCGGTTGGTGGAGTGGAAGTAGGCGGCGCCGATATGGTTGCCGTCCTTGCCTTCGATGAACGGCGGGCCCCAGGCCCGGGTGTCGTCGCCGGTCTTGCTGCGCTCAACTTTGACGACGTCGGCGCCGAGGTCGGACAGCACCTGACCGGCCCAGGGCCCGGCCAGGATGCGGGCAAGCTCCAGCACGCGAATACCAGCCAGCGGACCCGGCATTTGATCACTCCTTGGGCAGCAATTAACCAGAAACAGGAAGGAACCTCTGGCCCGCTGTCGTGATTTTGTCCAGAGCTTGGGTGCGGGGTCTTGAACAGTCGTCTTTCCTTCAACATTTCCAGTATGATTGCTCCCATCCTTCAGGAATCAGCACCCCATGAACACGTCCTTTTTCGGCGAAATGCTCAACAGCATCACCGAGCGCGGCCGTGCGCTGCTCGACCGCACGCGCGACCGCCGGGACGTGGCCGCGGCACGCTCGGAAAACCTCGCCGAGCTCTGCGAGGAGTTGCTGTCCGGCCGCGGCGAGGCGTCGGGCGTGGCGCTGGCCGGCGAGATCCTCGAGAAGTACTCCAAGCTCACGGTGGGGCCGCGGATCGCATTCTTCGAAACGCTGGCGACGCGGTTCGGGCCGGACCGGGACGATCTCGACGCCGCCATCAAGGCCTGGCAGGCCGCGCCCTCGGACGAGACCGCGGCAGGCGTTCATCTCGCGGCCGAGTCGCGCCGGCAGGAACTGCTGCGGCGGCTCAATCTCGCGCCGGGCGGCACCGCCATGCTGGTGCGGATGCGCGAGCAGCTGCTCGACGCGATGGGCCATCGCAAGGACCTCGCGGCGGTCGACGCCGACTTCGTGCATCTGTTCGCGTCGTGGTTCAACCGCGGGTTCCTGGTGCTGCGCCGCATCGACTGGTCGACGCCGGCGATGATCCTGGAAAAGATCATCCGCTACGAGGCGGTGCACGAGATCGCGAGCTGGGACGACCTGCGCCGCCGCATCGATCCGCCGGACCGGCGCTGCTACGCGTTCTTCCATCCGGCGCTGGTCGACGAGCCGCTGATCTTCGTCGAGGTGGCGCTGACGCGGGAGATTCCCGATGCGGTCGGTCCGATCCTCGCAATCGGCCGCAACGGCATCACCCCGGACAAGACCAAGGTCGCGGTGTTCTACTCGATCTCCAACTGCCAGCGCGGGCTGGCCGGCGTGTCGTTCGGCAACTTCCTGATCAAGCAGGTGGTCGAGGAAATCTCGCGCGAGAACGCGCGGCTGCAGACTTATGTCACGCTGTCACCGGCGCCCGACTTCGCGCGCTGGCTCGATCGCGAGCGCAAGACGGAAAATTCGCAGGCCCTGTCGGCGGCAGACCGCGAGACGCTCACGGGCCTCGACCAGCCCGGCTGGTGGCGCGAGCCCGCGCAAGCCGAGGCACTGAAGGAGCCGTTCCTGCGCGCGGCCGCGTGGTACTACCTCAACGCCCGCAACCGCCGCGGCATGCCGGCGGACGCGGTGGCGCGCTTCCATCTCGGCAACGGCGCACGGCTCGAGCGGATGAACTGGCTCGCTGATCTCACCGACAAGGGCCTCGCCCAGTCCTACGGGCTGATGGTCAACTATCTCTACGATCTCGAGGACATCGAGAAGAACCACGAGGCCTATGCCGAAGGCCGCCGTGTCGCCGCGTCCAGCGCCGTGCGCCGCCATCTGCGCGGCACCACGGCCGATCTCGTGCCGGTTGCGGGCTAGCCGCCGCCAACAGCCTTTGCAAAGCTCCGTCCGGGGCCTCAGGATGAGGCGGTCCGGTGCTTGGAGAATTGAATGAACAGTCCGCTTGTGTCCGATGCCACGCTCGATGTGCTCTTTCGCAAGGCGCGGAGCTTCAACGGCTTTACGTCGCAGCCGGTGACCGACGAGGAGCTGCGAAAGCTCTACGAACTCGCCAAGTGGGGCCCGACCACGGCGAACTCGCAGCCGCAGCGCGTGGTGTTCGTGCGCTCGGCCGAGGCCAAGGAGAAGCTCGCGCCGGCGCTGTCGGCGCAGAACACGAAGAAGGCGCTCGGCGCGCCGGTGGTCGCGATCCTCGCCTACGACATGCGCTTCTTCGAGCATCTGCCGCGGCTGTTCCACAATCCGAATGCGCGAAGCTGGTATGAGACCACGCCGGAGCAGATCCGCACCACGGCGCTGCGCAATGCGACGCTGCAGGGCGCCTACCTGATGGTCGCGGCACGCGCGATCGGCCTCGACTGCGGGCCGATGTCCGGCTTCAAGAACGACGTCGTCGACGCGGCGTTCTTTCCCGACGGGCGGTTCAAGTCGAATTTCCTGTGCTGCCTCGGCCACGGCGATCCGTCGACGCTTCCGCCGCAGGACTATCGCTTCGCCTTCGACGAGGCCTGTCAGATCGTCTGAGGCTGGACATTTCCCGGCGAAAGCCTGTCGGAAAACCGCTGTCCGGCCCGGATCAAGTCCGGGGCAGGCTTTTTCCGGGACACAGCGAGGCGACGCCGTCCTTCGGACGGCCATAGGCGAGCAAGGCGACGCCGTCCTTCGGACGGCCATAGGCGAGCAAGGCGACGCCGTCCTTCGGACGGCCATAGGCGAGCAAGGCG
>JAIESI010000275.1 GCA_019746135.1 Xanthobacteraceae bacterium | reverse complement strand
GGGCCGCGCCCGCCGCGGCGGCCTTCGCGGCCGTCGTCCGGCGCGCCGTCCTCGGGCAACGGGCTGCCGGCCGGCGCGTCCGCCCAGGCGATGCTCTGGCCGATCAGCTTCTCGATCTCGCCGACCGAGCGGCTGTCCGCCGGCGCGACAATGGTGATCGCGGTGCCGCTCTTGCCGGCGCGGCCGGTGCGGCCGATGCGGTGGACGTAATCGTCCGGGTGATGCGGCACGTCGAAATTGAACACGTGGCTGACGTCGGGGATGTCGAGGCCGCGGGCGGCGACGTCGGAGGCGATCAAGAGCGCGACGCTGCCGTTGCGGAACGAGTCGAGCGCGGCCATGCGCGCCGGCTGGTCCATGTCGCCGTGCAGCGCCGCGGCATTGAAGCCGTGCCGCACCAGCGAGCGGTGCAGTTGTGCGACCTCGCGCTTCCGATTGCAGAAGATGATGGCGTTCTTGAAATTGTCCGACGAGCGGATCAGGCGGCGCAGCGTGTCGCGCTTCTCGTGCGCCTCGCGGCCGGTTTTGACCAGCTTCTGCGTGATGTTGGTTGCTGTGGTGGCGGGCTTCGCCACCTCGACCTTCACCGGGTTGTGCAGGAACTGCTCGGTGATGCGCCGGATCTCCGGCGGCATGGTGGCGGTGAAGAACAGCGTCTGGCGGGTGAACGGCACGAGCTTGCAGATGCGCTCGATGTCCGGGATGAAGCCCATGTCGAGCATGCGGTCGGCTTCGTCGATCACCAAAAGCTCGACGCCGGTGAGCAGCAGGCGTCCGCGCTCGAAGTGGTCGAGCAGCCGGCCCGGCGTCGCGATCAGCACGTCGACGCCGCGCATCAGCTTCATGTCCTGGTCGTCAAACGAAACGCCCCCGATGATGAGGGCGACATTCAGCTTATGGTTCTTGCCGTATTTGTCGAAGCTGTCCTCGACCTGCGCCGCGAGCTCGCGGGTCGGCTCGAGGATCAGCGTGCGCGGCATCCGCGCCCGCGCGCGTCCCTGCTCGAGCATGGTGAGCATCGGCAGGGTGAAGGCCGCAGTCTTGCCGGTGCCGGTCTGGGCGATGCCGAGCACGTCGCGCCGGGCGAGAACGTGGGGGATCGCTTGTTCCTGGATCGGGGTCGGGGCGGGGTAACCGGCCGCGGTGACTGCGGCGAGAACCTTGTCGGACAAGCCGAGCTTGGAGAAGGGCATGAAGCCTCGATGGCAGGACCGCCCGGAGCCGCGCCGGATCAAACATCGACGGTATTGCGCGGGGA
This sequence comes from Xanthobacteraceae bacterium, assembly GCA_019746135.1. Lineage (GTDB taxonomy): Bacteria > Pseudomonadota > Alphaproteobacteria > Rhizobiales > Xanthobacteraceae > Z2-YC6860. Next base: position 12,175 of record JAIESI010000275.1, on the reverse strand, counting down.
GGACGGCCGAATCTCTTCAATCGTACCGTTTCGCCCGGAAGATAGGGACGAAACGCCGAAAGTCAATGCACAGATGCCGCTTAAGTTAAATTAGCATCTGGGTTTTCCGCCGCCGGAGCGTCATGGCAGCGTCATGATGGCGCGATGCCCGCCAAGGCGGCTGCCGGCAATCGACTTTGCCTCAAATTTCGCTAGTTTGGCGCGGCTTTTTGCGCAGAACACTCGAGTGGGAGGATATTCCATGAAATCCAGCAGGATGGGCAGCCTGTTGCTGGCCGCGGCGATCGCCGTCGGCGCCTCGGTGGCGACCGCGTCGGCGCAGGGCGATGCTGCGGCGAACTACCCGAACAAGCCGATCCGCGTGATCGTGCCGTTCGCGGCCGGCGGCGGCAACGACATCTTCGCGCGGCTGGTCGGCAACAAGCTGTCGGAAATTCTCGGCCAGCCGGTCATCAACGAGAACAAGCCCGGCGCCGGCGGCCGGATCGCTGCCGAGTTCGTGATGAACCAGCCGCACGACGGCTACACGCTGTTCATCGGCGCGAGCGGCGTGATGTCGGTCGCGGCCGCGGCCTATCCGAACCTGTCCTATCACCCGACCAAGACCTTCATCCCGCTGGCGATGATTGCGAACTTCCCGCTGATCCTCGTCGTGCCGCCGGATCATCCGGCGAAGAGCGTCAAGGAGCTGGTCGAGTGGGCGAAGAAGAATCCCGACAAGGCGAACTACGCTTCGACCTCGCCGGCCTTCATCACCGCGACCGAGTTGCTCAAGCTCAAGAGCGGCATGCCGGGCCAGATGATCCCCTACAAGAGCAGCAACGAGATGATCCTGAGCGTGATGCAGGGCCAGACGCTGCTTGCGATCTCCGACGGCCCGCCGGCCATTCCGCAGATCAAGGCCGGCAAGGTGAAGGCGCTGGCGGTCACCGACCAGGTGCGCTCGCCGGAACTGCCGGACGTGCAGAGCATGAAGGAAGCGGGCTTCCCCGAGGTCGACATCAAGCTGTTCAGCGGCTACTTCGTCGCGACCGGAACGCCGCCTGCGATCGTCGCCAAACTCGAGGCGGGGCTGCGCAAGGCGATCAACGATCCCGACGTCAGCGGCAAGCTGAAGGCGATGGCGGTGACGCCGGGCGGTCAGCCGGGCTCCGAGTTCCGCGCGATGATCGACAAGGACATCAAGGTTCTGTCCGAGGTGATCAAGGCGGCGAACCTCAAGTTCGACAATTGATCGTTCGCGGCCGTCGAAAAGTGCTCAAGCCCCGCATCGCGGGGCTTGAGCTTTTTTGTTGCCGGCATGGGCGTCTAGTCGAGCGGTTCGAGCTTGATGATCGACGCGCCGTGGTTGGAGCCGATCCAGAACGTCACCGGCGTGGTCGAGTTGTCGACGAACACGCGGCGGATGTTGGTGGTCTTCGGCAACTGGTACTCCACGTACTGGCCGGTCTTCGGATCGAGCCGCGAGACGCGGTCGCTCATCATCGAGCCGGTCCAAGCTTCGCCGTTCTTGTCGACCACCACGTCATAGGGCTGCGCCCACGGCGTCGGCACCACCCACTCTTTGATCTTCTCGGTTTTGGGATCGAACATGCCGATCGCGTTGCCGGCATACTCGGCGTACCAGAGCCGATTCTCGCTATCGACCGCGCCGCGGCGCGGCCGTGAATTGGCGATCTCGCCGCGATAGGGCGTGAATTTCCTGGTCTTGGCATCGACGATGCCGATGGTCGAGGACTGGAAGTCGAGCAGGTAGAGATTGTTGCTGCTGTCGGCGCGGATGCCGTAGACACCGAGCCGCTTGCCGTCGGCACTGAACGAGCCGAGGTTCTCCCATTCGCCGCTTGCGATATCGAGACGCAGGATCTGCGAGCGGTCGGAGTTCTTCACCCAGACCTTGCCGTCGACATGGGCGAACGACGGGTCGAGATGCCCGGTCTGCGCCGCGTCGGTCTGCCATTCCTTCGGCAGCGACCAGGTCTTGAACGTCTCGGTCTTCTTGTCGAAGCGCGCGATGCCGCTCTGGTACATCATGCCGATCCAGGGATTGCCGTCCTTGTCGAGGCCCAGGTCGAGCGTGCCGAGCGGATAGCCGGGCTTCAGCACCGGCAGCGGGTATTCCCAGATATTGCCGGTCTTCGGATCCATCTTGCCGAAGAACTGCTCGGCGAAATGCGTGAACCAGATCATGCCCTGTTCGTCGAGCACGACGTCGTGCGGCTGGATCAGCCGGCGCGGCAGCGCATATTCGGTGACGATGAAGCGGTTGGAGCGGCCGGTCAGCCGCGGCAGCGTCTTCAGCGGGTAGGACCATGTCTCCTTGCTGAGGTTCACCGATGCCAGATATTCCGCGACCGTTCGCAGCTGCGGGCCTTGGCCGAGCGAGCGTTGCGCGCTGCCGACCAGGCGCTGCGGATGCTCCGGCGTGCTGCCCGGGTAGTAGCCGACCATCCGGTTGAAGACGTCGACGAACTGGTCGCCGTCGTATTGCGAGCGGACGATGCGGTCGAGGTTGTGGCAGCTCACGCAGTTGAGCAGCGCTTTCTTGTCCTGATCCGTGCCCGGGAAGCTCAGGAACCACTCGGCGTTCGACATCTGCTTGGGGAGGTTCCTGGTCGGCGCCAGCGTGATCGCGATGCTTTCGTTGTTTCCGGCGGCAATGTCGGTGCTTCGCGGATTTTCGAGGTCGTAGCCGATGGCGCGAATGCTGAGCGCATAGGCCCCGGGCTCGAGCCGGCCCGCCGGGAAGCTGAAGCGGCCTTTCTCGTCGGTCGCGACGCTGGTGGTGATGGTCGAGCCGACCTTCTTGGCGCTGACCACCACGCCTTCCATCAGGCCTTCCTTCGCGGACGATACGGTGCCGGACAGCGTGGCGTTTTGTGCCGACGCGGCGGCGGACATCAGAACGGCAAACAAGCCAATGCCCGCGATGAGCGGCATGCGTTGCATGAGCGTCTCCCCAGACAGTTCGGATCGGGCGCGGGTGTCGCGCGGGCTTTTGTGATTGCTGCGAGCATAGGCCGCGCGCGGGGGCCGCGGCAACCGCAGGCACAGCCCATCCCGGGGTTGCGGCGCGAAAAATGACCGGACAATCCGGCATCCGTCCCTTGGCGCGGCGGGCGTTCCGCCGCACGATTGCGCGCAGCAACAGGGAGGAACCATGCGCACCCAGGTCGGAATCGTCGGTGCTGGACCGGCCGGCCTGATGCTGTCGCATCTGCTGCACCTTCAAGGCATATCGAGCATCATCGTCGAGGACCGCAGCCGCGCCTATTGCGAGGCGCGGGTGCGCGCCGGCCTGATGGAGAACTGGGTCGCGAAGATGCTGATCGACACCGGCGTCGGCGACCGCCTCAAGCGCGAGGCGATGGTGCATGACGGGATCTACATCTCGTTCCGCGGCCAGGCGCGCCACATCGACTTCAACAAGCTGATCGGCAAGCAGGTGTTCATCTACGACCAGAAGGAGGTCGTGACCGATCTCATTGCCAGGCGGCTCGGCGACGGCGGTGAAATCCTGTTCGAGGTGTCCGACACCAGCGTGCACGACTTCGGCGGCGGAAATCCAAAAATCCGTTTCAGGCATGGCGGCAAGGCGCAGGAGATCGCGTGCGATTTCATCGCCGGCTGCGACGGCTTTCACGGCGTCTGCCGGCCGAGCTTTCCCGCCGGCACGCTCGCGGAATACGACCGGGTCTATCCGTTCGGCTGGCTCGGCATCCTCGCGGAGTCGCCGCCGCCCGACGACGAGCTGATCTACTGCTTCCACGAACGCGGCTTTGCGCTGTTCTCGATGCGCGGCCCCGACGTGTCGCGGCTCTATGTGCAGGTGCCGCCCGACGAGGACATCGACGCGTGGTCCGACCAGCGCATCTGGGACGAGCTCGAGACCCGGCTCGGCGGCGTGCGGCCGCTGCAGCGCGGCAAGATCGTGCAGAAGGGCATCACGCCGATGCGCAGCTACGTTTCCGAGCCGATGCGGTCGGAGCGGCTGTTTCTCGCCGGCGACGCGGCGCATATCGTGCCGCCGACCGGCGCCAAGGGAATGAACCTGGCGATGGCCGACGTGCGCGTGCTGTCGCGCGCGATCGACGCGCACTACAAGTCCGGCCGCGACGATCTGCTGGAGGGCTATTCCGCGACCTGCCTCAGCCGGGTCTGGAAAGGCCAGCGCTTCTCCTGGTGGATGACGCAGATGCTGCATCGGCACAGCACCGACATGGACTTCGACACCAAGCGGCAGATGGCGGAGATCGACTACGTCACCGGCTCGGACGCGGCGATGACCTCGCTTGCGGAGAACTACGCCGGCCTGCCGATTGACTGAGCTGCCCGAAAAAGCTCAATAGCTGCGCCCGACCGCAGCATTGAGGACTTCAAATGACGCAGCCGTTCGAAGGCATCCGCATCATCGATGCGACGCATGTGCTGGCCGGGCCGTTCGCCGCCTACCAGCTCGGCCTTCTCGGCGCCGACGTGATCAAGGTCGAAGACCCGAACGACCTCGACCAGAGCCGGACCAGCGGCAACGACCGCGCGCTGAGCCGCAGCGGCATGGGCACGTATTTTCTCACGCAGGGCTCGAACAAGCGCTCGATCACGCTCAACCTCAAGACCGGGGAGGGGCGGGAGGTTTTCCGGAAGCTGATCAAGACCGCAGATATCCTGGTCGAGAACTACCGGCCCGGCGCGTTCGACGCGCTGGGGCTCGGTTACGGCGCCATGAGCGCGATCAATCCGCGGCTGATCTACTGCTCGATCTCGGCGTTCGGTCACGGCGGCCCGCGCGGCGAGGAGACCGCCTATGATTTCGTCATCCAGGCGACGGCCGGCCTGATGGCGATGACCGGCACCAAAGAGGTCAACCCCATCAAGTTCGGCGCGCCGGCGGTCGACTACGCGACCGGCACCATGGGCGCGTTCGCGCTCGCGAGCGCCCTGTTCCAGCGCGAGCGGACCGGCAAGGGCCAGCGCATCGATCTCGCCATGAACGACGTGGCGCTGACGCTCGCGAGCTCGCATGTCACCGGCTTTCTCCGCAACGGATCGCCGCCGAAGCCGTCCGGCAACGAGCATCCGCACGCGACCAACTGCGTGTTCCAGACCAAGGACGGCCTGCTTGCGGTTGGCGCCAGCAACATCCGCCAGCAGCGCAGGCTGTGGAACCTGCTCGGCCATCCGGAGATGGCGAAGGACAACAACGACCAGCGCCACGACGACCGCGCCCGCGAGATGGCGATGCTGACCGAGCTCCTTCGGGCGCGCACCGCCGACGAATGGGAGCGGTTTCTGGAGGACAACGGCGTGCCGGCGGCGCGGGTGCGCACCTTGCCCGAGGCGCTCGCCGATCCGCAGCTCGCAACGCGCGGCTTCCTGCACAAGCACGACAACGTCGACGGCGTGGACGGATCGTTCACCGTGCCGAACACGCCGTTCAAGCTCGCCCATGGCGGCGGCCGCGTCACATCGCCGCCGCCTCCGCCCGGCGCCGACAACGAGACGGTGCTGCGCGATCTCGGCTATGACACGGCGGCGATCGGCAGGCTCCGTGCCGCATCGGTGATTTGAGCGCGGATCAGTTGCGCGCGACCCGTTCGGTGTCGCTGGTGGCAGGGTGAGGCGTTTCGGCTGGCGGCCGAGGCGGATCGGACGTGCAGAACGCGACAAATGCGCGGCACCACCTGACGAAACCGTCGCGGGCCCGGAGCGACGGCCGCTCGATCCAGTGCCATGAGAGATAAGCTAGGGCCGAAGCCAGAATGATCGACAGCCCATTGAGCGCCCAGAGATTGAGGGGCGGGTACAGGTGGATCAGCAACTGCGACACCGGCCAGCCGAAGATATACACCCCATAGGAAACGTCGTTGTTGTTGGAGAAGGTGCGGAGCCGGCCGAGCGGCACGCGACCCAGCAGCAACGCCGCGTAACCCGTGGCGATGGGCGATACGACGCGCTCTGCGGCCGTTCCCAGGACCATCCAGGTCAGGGCCGCGAGGAGAAGCGCGGGGAGAATTGAAATCCTGACATGGTCGCGGAAGACAAACAGCCCGACCCCAAACGAGAAGCAAAGCCAGAAGCGGACAAGATGCTGCGACCAGTCCGCCTGGTCGCCGAACCGGTAGAGCAGGAAGGCGCTGGCGGCGATGCCGATCGCCGGCAGGAGCAGCGAAACTCTGCGCTTTTCCAGCAGGCCCACGGCACTCAGCAACGCCAGGACCAGGTAACACATCACTTCGTATTTCAGCGTCCAAAGCGATGCGTTGACGACCGATGGGTATGGGTTGTTGGCGAAAACACCCGGGAGCTCTGCCGCGCCCGTGCTGAGCGACAGCGTCTTGAGCACGTAGGTGATGACGCGGGTATCGGCCAGATACTCCAAGGCACTGCAATCCGCGATCGCTATTCCGAGCAGCACCAGCAAGCCGGTGCACACGATCAGCGCGGGAAAGATGCGCAGCATCCGCGCAATCACGAAGCTGACAATGTCCTTCGAGCGGTCGAGGCTTGCGGCCACCGTCAGGCCGGAGAGAACGAAGAACACGTTGACCGCGTGATCCCCGAGCACATAGACGCTCGATCCGGCGAAGATTTCGTCGGCTTTGTTCCCCGACTTCAGGAACACCGCATGCGACACCACGACCGCGAGCGCGGCGAGGAGGCGCAGCAATGTGAAGTTGTTCTGCTTGGGGTCGAGAATATCCTTGAGGAAGATCGGCTTCATGGCTGCACCGGGCGCTCGGGCCGCTCCGCGATTGAAAGGGTCATCCGTTTCACCAGCGAAGCAGCCGGGGGCCGACGACGGCGCCCACCAGCGCGCACAGTGCAATCGCGCCGCCGTACCACACCGCGATAAAGGGCAGTGAATCGTCGGTGCAATGGAGTGCATACCCGGCAGCGCCCACGCCGCCCGCCACCATGCCCGCAAGTGCGCCGGCCTGGACCAGGTCCGTGGGGGCCATTCGCCGGACAACCCAAAAGGTCGCCGCCATCGGAATCACGGCGATCAAGGGGATCGAAAGAACGCATTCCAGCCAATGATGGCCCACCACGGCCTGGTTCCAGTGGGCGGGAGACGTCAGGAACAGGCTGCCGGCCGCAAGCGCAACAACCGCGGCGACGGGCAGGACAGCGGTCGCGGTGGAGACGGTTCTTTCGCCGCCAGGTCTCGCCAGCCGGGCCAGACAAAGCGACGCCACGGCGATCACGCCGACGGCAAAAAGCATCTTGAGTGCCAGGAACGCGGAGGCGGCAAAGTTCGCCAGATCGGGACGAACCCCGAACAGCAGAACGGTCGAGCCGATTGCCGCCGTGGCCGACGCGGCGATGGTGAGAAGCACGATCCGGCGGATCTCGACGTGACCGTGGCGCGTCACTGGCTCGACATTCGTGCTCAGCATCTCGATGAGGTCATCGGTCCGCATGCCTGTTCTCCCGTGCTATGGTCGCGGCGAGGGCCTTGAGTCCGCGATGGACGCTGACTTTCACGGCCGATTCGGACATTGAAAAAAGGCGCGCAGCCTCCGCTACGCTGCGCCCCTCGATCTTCACACACTGGATCACGCGCCGCATCTTGTCGGGAAGCTGGGACAGCAGGCGCTGCAGGTCATACTCTCTTTCAGCCGCCACGACGTCGTCCCGCGCAAGCACCTCGTCCGCATCGTCCAGATGCACGTGGGTGAACGCGGGCTTCGTGCTCCGGAGATGGTCGATGAGCTTGTAGCGGGCGATCGCGTGCAGCCACGGCGTTAACGGCTCGCCCGTGTCATACGTGTGCCTGCGGGTATGCACCGCCAAGAGCGCTTCCTGGACCAAGTCCTCAGCCTCCGACAGCCCCCGGCCGGACGACCGGAGCCTGCTCTTATAGTAGGCGCGGAAATGCCGGCTGAGACGCGACAGCAGCTCGCGGTGGGCCGCGGAGTCGCCGTCCAGCCCCGCCAGCATCAGCCGCTTCAGGTCGACCTCATTCGATGTCATTTCTGAGCGCTCCGGGGATATTCGCGCGCGAGGGCCGAAAGGTTACAGGGCCATTGCCGGAATTTTTGATGGCCCGCAACGGCGGCGTCCGTGGTCCGGAAATGGGACGCGCAGCGACCGCTGATCCCGCCGGCGGCCGGCCGGTGTAACGATTCCCGCTCCCTGCCGAACTCCTCCGTGGAAGCCCCGCAGTCCGCGTCGGGTACCACAAGAACAAGGAGACAAACATGAGAACTCATGCCGTGGCGCTGTTGGTCGTGGCGACATTCGCGGCCGCCGGTCAGGCTCACGCATTCGACGTCGCGTCGCCCAATCCGGACCACGATCTCCGCGAGCGCAGCGAGCGGCTGCATACGTCCGCGGCGAATGCCCGTGCGTCCGTGCCGCGCGCCGAGTTCGGCCGCCACGGCAGCCACGCCCGGCCGTCGCAGGCCGCAGCGCCGTATCAGGACTTCCGCGAACGGGTGCTGCGCGGCCACGACTACTGAGGGCCGTCGCGAAAGCGACCATGCAAACAACAGGCTGCGCGCCGGAGGCCGGTTGCAACCGGCGCGCAGCCGTCTCAAGGCAGCCTCACGAGAACCGGCAGCATGCCGCTGTTCTGAAGGTGCTCGGCCAACTGGGCTGCCGGAATGGCGATCAGAAACGCGCAGCCGTCGGCGAACGTCATCAGAACTTTGGCGGGCCTGATCTGCACCGTCGGCAGGTCCTGCCAGTTGCCGAAGTCCATGACAAACCGCGGCACCTTTTGCGCATAGTCCGAATACTCCCTGCCGAACGCGGCACGAAGCGACCGCTCCTCGGACAGGACGACGGGAAAAAAGACCAACGCTGCGGCGAGGCCCGCCGAGACGGCGGCGGTAAAGCAGCCGTGCTGGGCGCCGACACCCATGGCCCCGACAATCGAGAAGACGTAGAGCGGGTTGCGGCACAGCGAGTAGGGGCCGACGCGAACGAGGTCGCGATCCTTGCGCCCGCCGATATAGAGCGAGCACCAGGTCCGGCCGGCAATGCAAACCGCGATCATGGCGATGCCCGACCACTCGATCGTCTCGTGCACCGCGTAGCCCTCCGGCCAGCGCGATCGGCCCACGATGTAGATCGCGAAGACCGCCGCAACGCCGACGGCGATCAACGTCTTGCGCAGCAGCTGTGACGGGCTGGGAGAGGTTCGGCGGCCTTCTTCCGATTGCACCATGTGTGTTCCATCTCTCCTGCTCGGAGGCGTGAAATGAATCTGTTCTTAGGGGGGCGCGAGAACGTCGTTGCAAAATCTGCATCGACTTCTACAGCCTCCGCGCCGGGATGCAATTTCGCGCGAAAAAAGAAAGCCGCGCGCCCGGTGTAACCTTTCCGCCGGCTCCACCGAAGTGCGTAGACAGACCGATGAAGCGGATCCGAAGTGCAAGGAAGGTGCGTGGGGCGATTGAGCTTTCCAAAACGATCGTCGGTTGAAGCCGGTCCCCCGCCGCCGCGGCTGTCGGTCGTCATCCCTGCATACAACGAAGCCGACCGCATCGAGCGCACATTGCGATCGGTACTTTCGTACCTCCGGCGGCAGTCGTTCGTCTCGGAAGTTCTCGTGGTCGACGACGGCTCCGACGACGGGACGGTCGATGCCGTGGCCCGCTGCATCTGCCGCACGACCGCGGTCAAGGTCATCCGGTCACCGGAAAATCGCGGCAAGGGATGGGCGATCAAGGAAGGGATGCTTGCCGCGTCGGGCGAATTCCGTTTGTTCATGGACGCGGACAACTCGGCAGCGGTCGAGCACTGGGATGCGGTCGCGCCGCTGCTCGAGGCCGGAATAGACGTCGTCGTGGGCTCGCGCTTTGCCTATTCGTCGAGGATTCACGTTGCTCAGCCGTGGGCCAGGCGGCTTCTGGGGCAGGTGTACCGCGGCGTGGTCAGGCTTGGGTTCTCCCTGCCGCTGACGGACACGCAGGCCGGCTTCAAGGTGTTCTCGTGCAGGGCGGCCGAACATGTCTTCGCGCGCGCGAAGATCGAGCGCTGGGCCTTCGACGTCGAAATCCTTCTCATCGCCCAATGCGTGGGCTTCAGAACCGCCGAAGTTGCGCTCGATTGGCATGACGACGGAAGGAGCCGGATGTCTATCCTTCGCGCCTGCCAGATGGGGTGGGATCTGCTGAAGCTCCGCATGATGCTCCGATCATACATGGCTCGAGGCGCGTGCGCGCCGGGCATGCGCGCGCCGCCCGGCAGCGGATGAACGGCACGCAGCCCGTGCGATCGTTCAACGGACAACTGCTGATCGCTACATCGGCTTCCTGCGCCTCAATTGCAGACGGCTGAGGTACAGGTAAATCACCGGCGTGGTGTAGAGGGTCAGCAACTGGATGAGCGCGAGCCCGCCGACCATGGCGTAGCCGAGCGGCTGACGCAGCTCCGAGCCGGTGCCGGTGCCCAGCGCAAGCGGCACGCCGGCCAACAGCGCTGCCGCGGTCGTCATCATGATCGGGCGGAAACGCAACAGGCAGGCCTCGCGGATGGCTTCAGTCGGCGACAGATGACGGTCGCGCTCGGCAGCGATCGCGAAGTCGACGAGCATGATGCCATTTTTCTTGACGATGCCGATCAACAGAATGATCCCGATGACGCCGATGACGGACAGGTCCATGTGGCCGGCCTGGAGCGCCAGCAGGGCGCCGATCCCGGCCGACGGCAGGGTCGATAGGATCGTCAACGGGTGGATGAAGCTCTCATAGAGCATCCCGAGGATGAGATAGACCACCACAAGGGCGGCCACGATCAGAACCGGCGTGCTGGACAACGATGCTTGAAACGCCTGGGCGTTGCCTTGAAAGGTTCCAACCACGTTTCCGGGCAAGCGGATCTCGGCCGCCGCGCGAGTGACGGCGTCGACGGCCTGGCCGAGCGCGACGCCGGGCCTCAGGTTGAACGACAGTGTCACCGCCGGGAATTGCCCCTGATGCGTCACCGATAGCGGCCCGACCTTCGTCATATCCATCGTGACTAGCGCAGACAGTGGCACGGCGCCGCCCGTGAGCGGCGATTTGAGATAGATGCGGTCGAGCGAGGAAAAATCGTTCTGCAGCTCAGGGGGGATTTCGAGAATGATCGGATAGGTATTCAACTGCGTGAAATATTGCGTGATCTGCCGTTGGCCGTAGGCATTGTTCAGCGTGTCGTCGATCAGTTGCGGCGAAATGCCAAATCGGGAAGCCTGATCGCGATTGATGTTGATTTTGATCTGCGGTGCGCTCGCCAGAAGGTCGGTCGAGGCATCGGCGAGTTGCGGGAGGGTCCGCATCTTTTCCAGCATCTTTTGCGACCACTCGACCAACTCGTCGATGTCCGCGCTTTGTAGGGTGTACTGGAAGCTGCCGCGCGAGCTGCGCCCGCCCACCGTGATGTCCTGGATCGGCTGCAGGAACAGGTTGGCGCCTTTGATCTTGGCGATTTCCGGACGCAGCCGATCGATGATCTGGGAGGCCGCGCGCGTGCGTTGTTCACGCGGCTTGAGCACGATGGTGAAACGGGCCGTGTTGGCTGTCTGTGCATTGCCGTTGCCGCCGGTGCTGGCGGTCGTCGCGTTGAAGCCCGCCACGTCGGGATCGCGCATGAGAACCTCGCCGAGCCGCCGCATCAGTCGCTGCATCTCGGCGGATGAGGCCTGCTGTGCCGTTTCGGCGACGCCGCCGATGAGGCCGGTGTCCTGGATCGGAACGAAGCCCTTGGGAATCCGCATGCCCATCACCACCGTGATGGCTGGAGCCGATATTCGTACGATCTCTGCCGCGAAGCCATTCCAGGTCCGGCGCTTGAGAAGATCGATGTCGATGGCTGTGCCGGTCTCGCGGCTCGTGTGTTGCATGCTGCTCAGCACGGTTGCAGCTTCGGGATCGGGCGAAAGCGCAACCGGCAGGTGTCGTGGAGCGCGATCAGCGCGATGATACCGGGCGACGGCAGGGTCGCGGCCGGTATCTGAATCAACCTACACGCCAAAATTCTCGACCTCGCGGTTTGAGATGAGCATGGCCTATATGTTGCTGGCCTGGCGGCGCAGCAAACGCAATTAACTCAGCCAGCGTGCAAATTAAATTTGGGGTCTGCTCGAAGATTGTTTTTTAGCGCAGCCAGCGGACTAGGGCCTGTCTTCAGTTAGGGGATTCCCAAATCAGCAATTGAGTGATTCATGGGCGGTCGGCCTGAGGAGGGC
>JAIESI010000346.1 GCA_019746135.1 Xanthobacteraceae bacterium | reverse complement strand
AAACTCCCCAGCGCCGATGGTACTAAGTCTCAAGGCTTGGAAGAGTAGGTCGCTGCCAGGTCTGCCAAGAACGGAAAATTCCTCTTTCACGATGACAAACACAAAAGCCCTCGCGTTTCCGCGAGGGCTTTTTGCGTTTCTGGAGGTTGCTGACCTTTGCGGCAGTGCTCATCTGGAGCCGGCTTCTGGAATCGTCATGGACTTCGCACACTTCGACAAGCGCAATTGTCCCGTCGTGTCCGCCCGATCCGGGTATGGCGAATGGGCGGCGCATTACGACGCGACCGTCGCGGAGGGGCTCGATCGCCCGCTGCTCGGCGCGCTTCGCTCGGTGCAGTGGCCGGAGGTCCGCTCGGCGGTCGACCTCGCCTGCGGCACCGGCCGCACCGGCGTCTGGCTGGCGCAGCAGGGCGTGCGCGTCATCGACGGCGTCGACCTGACGCCGGAAATGCTCGAGCGCGCCCGCGCCCGGCAGGTCTATCGGACGCTTCAGGTTGCCGACATCGCCTCAACCGGGCTGCCGTCGTCCGGCTACGACCTTTGCACCATGGTGCTGGCCGACGAGCATCTGGCGGATCTCAGGCCGGTCTATCGCGAGGCGGCGCGCCTGCTCGGCACGGGTGGCTCATTCGTGGTTGTCGGCTTCCACCCGTACTTCCTGATGAATGGGATCCCGACGCACTACCACCGCGCGAGCGGCGAGGCGGTGACGATCGAGAGCCACGTCCATCTGTTCAGCGCGCATGTCGCGGCGGCTGCTGACGCAGGGCTCCGCCTCGACGAATGCCGCGAAGGCGTCATCGACGACGCATGGCTGCGGGACAAACCGAAGTGGCAGAAGTACCTGCACTGGCCGGTCAGCTTTGCCTTCGCGTGGCGGCGGCCTGGAGTTTGATCCCCGACGGCACCGGCGTTCCCATCAAAGCGTCGGCAGGCAGCACTTCTTGAACTTCTTGCCGCTGCCGCGTTTCCATCCGGTAGCGGCCGCCTTGCGGATGAACTGAGGGTGTGAGTCATGTGACTATTCACAGGAATAGTCACATGACGAACGGGCGAGTTGAGGTCATCACGTCGGTAGAGCGCCGGCTCCGACCGTGGCGGCGAGCGTGCGGCCGTGATGCATACGCTGATCCAGACAGCCCGGCTGAACGGCGTCGATCCGCAGGCTTGGCTCGCCGAGGTCCTCGCAAGGATCAACGACCACAACATTCGTGGTCTCGATCAGCTGTTGCCATGGAACTGGCGGTCCGTTCACGCGAAGATCGCCGCCTGAGCCCCGCGGCCGTCACCGGGTGGCTACTATGCGGTCGCACCATGTTGTGGTCATCCCTCCACAGCGACAGAACCTCGCGGCTGTGTGCGAGCGCTCGGCCTGCCATTCTGCGATAGACTTCGGGCATGACATCGGAATCCAAGGCGCTTCGCAGCGCGGTCGCGCACGACCGGCTAACGGCAATGGCGATCTTCGCGCGCGTGGTCGAGACCAGCAGCTTTTCGCGGACGGCGCGCGATCTCGGAATCAGTCAGCCGACGGCGTCCAAGCAGGTTGCCGCGCTGGAGGCGCGATATGGTCTGCGGCTCCTTGAGCGCACCACCCGGCACGTCCGCCCGACCGAGGAAGGACGCGCGTTCTACCTCCATACCAAGGCGCTGCTGTCGCAATTCGAAGAGCTGGAAACGTCGGCATGGCGCAATTCCCGCGCACCCGGTGGAAAGTTGCGGATCAGTTGCCCGCCTGCGTTAGGCCGCATGGTGATTGCGCAGTTGGTGTTCGATTATCTTGCCGCCAACGGCGAGGTGTCGATCGATCTCGATCTGTCGTCGCGCTACAGCGACCCGATCGAAGCGGGCGTCGATCTCGCAATTCGGATTGGCGCGCAGGCCGATTCCTCGCATCGGGCGCGGTTGTTGGCGCCGAGTCCGCGGGTTCTGGTCGCAAGCCCGGCCTATCTGGCGCGTCACGGCGAGCCGCGCGGGCCGGCCGACCTCGCCGCGCACGACGTCGTCGTCTATTCGTATTTGCCGTCGCCGGACCTGATCAAGCTGAAGCACAAGAAAAAACGCGATGTCGTGCATGTCCGCGTCAGCGGCCAATTGAGGGTCAATAACTCCGAGGTGCTGATGAGCGCCGTGGTGGCAGGCCTCGGCGTCGCCTGCCTGCCCGACTGGTCGGTGCGCGCCGCGCTGGCAACCGGCGCGTTGCGCAGGCTGCTTGTGTCGTGGGAGCCCGAGGGCACGGCGATCTATGCGGTCTATCCCGGCGGGCGGCGGCCTTCGGTCAGGGTCCGGCGTTTTCTCGACTTTCTGGTGGACCGGCTGGGGTTGACGGTCTGACGCCGGCCGGCTCACTCACCCTTGATGTTGTTTTCCTGCACCACGCGCGACCACCGAGCGGCGTCTGTCTTTAGCAAAGTGGCGAAATCGGCAATGCTGACATTACGTGTCTCCGTGCCGACTCTGCGCAGTTGTTCCTGGACCGACGGCAGCGACGTCGCACGGTTGACCTCGGCATGCAGCTTCGTGATGACGTCCGCCGGCGTGCCCTTGGGGGCGCAGATGCCGTACCAGGACACGATGTCGATCCCCTTGAGGTCGAATTCGGAAAGTGCCGGAACGTCTGGCACGAACGACGAACGCTTCGCTGATGTTACGACGAGTGGGCGCACCTTCTGGGTCGTCAAGGCACTGAGCGCGGAGGGCATCGGGTTGAAGCTCATGTTGACGTGGCCACCGAGCAGATCCTGCACCGCCGGCGCGCTGCCCTTGTAAGGAACATGCATCAGTTTGATGCCGGCTTCGCCGGTATAGGCCAAGGTTGTGAGGTGGGCGAAACTGCCAACGCCGGACGAGGCGAATGTGAGCGTGCCGGGCTTCTCTTTTGCGAGCTTGAGGAAGTCCGGATAGGCCTTCGCCGGCACCGTGTCGTTGACGAGCAGAACCGCCGGTGCAGCGCCGATCAGGACGACCGGCTCGAAGTCCTTGTCCGGCGCATAAGTCATGTCGGAGTAGAGGCTGGGGCTGATGGTGATCGGGCCGGCCGAGCACATCAGTAGTGTGTATCCGTCGGCTGCCGCCTTGGCGACGGCGGCGGAGCCGATCCGCCCGCCCGCACCGGCCCGGCTTTCGACCACGACCGGCTGGCCCCACGTGGCGCGAAGGTGGTCGGCGAGCACGCGTGCGATCGGGTCGATGTCGCCGCCGGCAGGAAACGGCACGATGAGTTGAATCTGCTTGGTCGGGTAATTTTGCGCGGCCGCCGGTGACGCAATTGCCGGCAGGACCGCAAGCAGACTGCCTATCACGGCTTTCTTCATGGTCTTTCCCCCTGTCATTCGTCGTTCGTCCGAAGCTCGGTATCCGTTGTGTGGCTCAGCGCGGCAGGCGTGTCCCGACTTTACGTTCGACCGCCCGCTCGAACACCTGGGAGGCGATCGCGACATCGCCCAGGCCAAGTCCTGGATGCAAAAAGAATGCCCGCTGCTCCGGCGAGGTCCGTCCGGGATGCGCGCCCGAAGCGAGCTCGGAAAGATCGGCGTCGTATTCGCCGATCCAGGAAATGATGCCGGTCGCGGCGGCTTCGCGGCTCTGTGCGTGGTTGTCGGTTGCCAGCAGTTCGAGCTGCCGAAGGTCGCGGCACTGCCAGGCGCGCCCCAGATCGACGCCGGTGACGAAAGCGCCAGGCGAAAGCCATGCGGGATCGAATATTCTGACGAGATCGGCCGCCCTCGGCGCGCTCGACACGACGATGTCCTGGCCTTCCACGGCACGGCGCGGGTCGGTCACCACGTTCGCCTGAAAGCCGCGCCGCCGCGCCTCGGCGGCAAAACCCTCGGCGGTTTCCACCCGGCGGCTGAGGCAGGTCACCTCGCGGATCGGGAAGCTGGTTGCGAAGGCTTCGAGGTTTGCCAGCGCCTGCACGCCGCAGGGATAGAAGCTGATCCTGCTGCTGTCGGGGCGCGCGAGCTTGCGCGCGGCGGCAAGGCCGACGGCCGCCGGCCGTATCGCGGTGATGACGGTGCCGTCCATGATCGCCTTCACGACCGCGGTTTCGATGTCGTTCAGCACGATCATCGCGTTGATGTGTGGCAGCCCGCGCTCGGCATTCAGCGCGGTGCCGATCCATTTGACCCCGATCTCGCCGCGTGCGTTGTAGCGCGCCGGCATGGCGTGGAAGAACGTGGAAGGCGTGACGTCGAAGCCGTTCTTCGGCACGCTCGCGGCACCGCCGCCGGCGAGGGTGCGGAACGCCGCCTCGACGGCATCGGCGCAATCCAGGGGAGCCGGCAGCAGTGCCTCGACTTCGGCGCCGGAGAGATAAAGGAACGTGCCTGCCGCCGTATCGTTCATCGCGGTCCGCCCTTGACCCCTGTTGCGCGCCGCCAGTCGTCGTCGCGCGGCATGCTCGGATTGGACGGGCGGGCGTCGTAATAGGGGATCAGCGGAATGTAGAGCGTGTAGAGACGGCGCAGTTCGCCAATCGGCTCGTCATGCTCGTCCGCGCGCAAATCGACCCAGCCGTAGGACTTCCTGTTGACGACGAGCAGCGCGGCGGAATGCTGGCCGGCGATCTGCCCGCCGGCGTCCCGTCCTGCCTCAAGCGCGCGCACGAGGCGTTCGGCGAGTTCCTCGCCGGCGGAGGCGGCAAAGGCGTCAGCCATAGCCTGCGTCGTCCGCTCGCTGGTGAGCCGGTTGCCGAGCGCGACGAAACCCGGGCCGACGACATGGCCCCTCCATTCCTCGTTGGTCGCCCCGGTATGCACGGCCGTGCGGCCGTCCTTGTCGACCACCGCCATCTGCCGCCAGGCCATATTCTCGGCGCCGTCGCTGTCGGCGATTTCGCGCAGAACCTTGTCAGCGGAATAGCCTTGTTCCAGCAGCTTGAGACCGAGCACGCCAAGGCGCGGATCGCCATTGGCCTGGACAACCAGTCCGCCAATTCCAGCCTTCAAGAAAGGGCACTTGGCGCCGATCGCCATGGGCCGCGTTGCGATGCCGATGCCGAACATACCGGTGCGCTCGCAGCGTGCAATAATTGAAAACGTCACGAATAGTTCTCCGATGATGGCTTTCCGTCGGGTAAGACTGGCACCGCCGTTCATGCTCGGCTATCGCACAGTGGAATAAGATCTATTTATTCAAGGAATAAATCGGTCTGCTTTTCATCGCGTGCTCCTGGTTTGTCCGGCCATCCCGGGATAGGCCCGGCCGCGCGGCCTGTCGCGTGCGAACGGTTCGGCATCGCCGAACTGTCGTTGCTCAGGCGAACACGCCTTTCCAGACGAGTTGCGCTCCAGACAGGAGCACCGTGAGGACAACCAGCCTCCTGAAGGCGTCGGCGGGAATGGCGTCGCGGACCTTCTGACCGGCGAGCATTCCAACCACGACCGGAGCGGTGGCGACGGTCGAGATCACAACATCGCGCCAATCAAACTTCTGGCTCGACGTCAGCGCCGATGTCAGAACGACCGACGAAACCACCAGGAACATGGAGGCTTCTTTGGTAAATGCCCTGACGCTCAGGCCCTTCGCCAGAAGAAAAATGAAAACCAGCGGGCCCGAAAGCGCCGCGATCCCGCCGAGCAGTCCTCCGCAGAAACCCGCGCCGAGACCGGCCGGGCCGGTCAGGCGCTGGTTGACCCGCAGCTTCGGCGCAAGCAGGGTGAGCGCCGCCACGAGAATGACGCTGGCGCCCGCGACGATCTTCGCGACGGCCGGATCGACGTTCAAAAGAACCGCCACGCCGATCCATACGCCAGGGATCATCCCGACGAGCACGGGAGCCAGGCTCCGGAGCGTCTGCCCGACGGAGCCGCCCTCCAAGGCCTGCGGGATGTTGCTCAAGACCAGCGGCATGCTGAGCAGCATGACGGCGGTTTGCACGTCGACGAGCATCGACAACAACGGAAACGCCACGGTGGGCATGCCAACGCCGATCACGCCTTTGACGAGGCCTGCGATCACGAGGCAGGCCGCCAGAAGCATGATCACGCCCGGTGTTGCGGTTTCGATGACCTGGGCGAGCATGCGGGCGGCCTCACCGTTCCTCTGGCAGCCCGCAGCGATAGGCCCGGCGGCGCGGCCTGTCGCGCACGAACGGTTCGGCGCAGGCCGAACCGTCGTTGCTTGCCGGCGAAAGCGCCGCGGCGGTAAAATCGCAGCATGGTCGCCGCCGCCAATGTCGTCGAGGTCGCAGCGCTCGTGGGCGACACCGCGCGTGCGACCATGCTGGCCGCGCTGATGGGCGGGGAGGCGCTGACCGCGACCGAGCTTGCGTATCTGGCGCGCGTCACCCGCCCGACCGCGAGCGGGCATCTCGCCAAGCTCGTCGCCGCAAAGCTCCTGGTCGTGACGCGCAAGCGCCGCTTCGCCTATTACCGCATCGCCTCGCCGCTCATTGCCGCCATGATGGAAAGCATCAAGGCGGTGGCCGCGATCGAGGTGCCGCCGCGCCACCGGCCGCGCTCGGCCGAGGAAGAGGCGCAGCGCTTCGCCCGCAGTTGCTACGACCATCTCGCCGGAACCGTGGGCGTCGCGGTGGCCGACGCGCTCGCCGCGCGCGGCCATGTGGTGCTGAGCGACGAGGGCGGGGAGGTGACGCCCGCGGGCGAGCGGTTCTTCCGCGCATTCGGCGCGGACCTGAGCGTGCTGGCCGGCAGCCGCCGGCTGTTCTGCCAGCCGTGCCTCGACTGGAGCGAGCGCCGCTATCACATCAAGGGCCGCGTCGGTGCTGCGATCCTCTGCCGCTGCATGGAGCTCGGCTGGTTCAAGCGGGTGCGCGACAGCCGCGCGCTGAAGCTCACGCCCGAGGGCCGGGACGGCCTGGCGGACGTGTTCGGCGTGAAGCTTGGCGACCCGGCCCGGCCCGCGAAATCGCAGGACGCCGCCTAGGTCTGGGCGTAGCGCTTCGGCTTGTACGGGCTTGCCGGGTTCACATCGAGATCGACGACCTCGACGCACCCTTGCGGCTGCGAGTGGCTGGAGCCGCTCAACCTGGGGCCGTCGCGAAGCTCGACGTCGCTGACCTTGGCAAGCCACAGGCAGCGCCACTCTCCCCCGCGCGGAAGGCCTGAGCTGCTGCTGCCGCCAAACTGAAACGTGAGCGCCTTTTCCAGATCCTGCGAGTGGCCGAGGATGACCGGACACACTTCGCGGCGATGGCCGCCGTACGTGCAGATGATCTGCTGGCGGCCGCGGATGGCCTGTTCGAACAACTTGTAGGTCAGGCTCGGCATGGCGCTCACCTTTGAGCCGTGTATATAGGGGATTGCCCCGCCCACTGCACTCTCTGGAGAATCCCATGGCCACCAACCGCGTCCACCGCATCGCCGTCATTCCCGGAGACGGCATCGGCAAGGAGGTCGTGCCGGAAGGCATGCGGGTGCTGGAGGCGGCGGCCAAGAAATTCGGCTTCGAGCTGCGCGCCGACGATTTCGATTTCGCCTCCTGCGACTACTACGAGAAGCACGGCCGGATGATGCCGGAGGACTGGAAGGAGCGGATCGGCAAGCACGACGCGATCTACTTCGGCGCGGTCGGCTGGCCGGCCAAGGTGCCGGATCACATCTCGCTGTGGGGCTCGCTGATCCTGTTCCGCCGCGAGTTCGACCAGTACGTCAACCTGCGGCCGGTGCGGCTGATGCCAGGCGTGCCGTCACCGCTCGCGGGGCGGAAGCCCGGCGACATCGACTTCTGGGTCGTGCGCGAGAACACCGAGGGCGAGTACTCGGCGATCGGCGGCCGCATGTTCGGCGGCACCGAGCGCGAGGTGGTGGTTCAGGAGACGGTGCTGTCGCGCATCGGCGTCGACCGCGTGCTGAAATTCGCCTTCGAGCTGGCGCGCAAGACACCAAAGAAGCATCTGACCTCCGCCACCAAGTCGAACGGCATCGCCATCACCATGCCGTACTGGGACGAGCGCGTCGAGGAGATGGCCAAGAGCTTCCCCGACATCAAGTGGGACAAATACCACATCGACATCCTCACCGCGCTGTTCGTGCTCAAGCCCGACCGTTTCAACGTGGTGGTGGCATCGAACCTGTTCGGCGACATCCTGTCGGACCTGGGTCCCGCCTGCACCGGCACCATCGGCATCGCGCCGTCCGGCAACATCAACCCGGAGCGGAAATACCCGTCGGTGTTCGAGCCGGTGCACGGGTCCGCGCCGGACATCGCCGGCCAGGGCATCGCCAATCCGATCGGCCAGATCTGGTCCGGTGCGATGATGCTCGAGCACCTCGGCGAGACCGAAGCCGCGGGCGCGATCGTCAAGGCGATCGAGAAGGTGCTGGCTGAGCAAAAGCTCCGCACCCGCGATCTCGGCGGGCCGGCGGACACCGTGGCCTGCGGCAAGGCGGTGGCCGACGCGCTCGGCTGAGCGCGGGCGTCATTCCAGCAGCTTTTTCTCCTTCGAGATCGCGCTCTCGATCCAGGGCACGACCATCAGCAGCACCAGCGCGACCGGCACCGCGATCGCGACGCTGCGCCATTCGCCGAGCCCGCAGGCGATGCCGAGTGCGGCGGTGACCCAAACCGTCGCCGCGGTGGTCAGCCCTTCCACCGTCCGCGCCTTGGCGTCGCGCAGGATCACGCCCGCGCCGATGAAGCTGATGCCGGCCATCACGCCCTGGATGATGCCCTGGACCACGCGGCTCGCGGCATCCGGGTTTTCGGCCAGGCCGGGAAACTGCACGCCAGAGACCGCGACCGTCGCGGTCCCGAGCCCGACCAGACCGAGCGTCCGCGCGCCGATCGGCTTGTTCTGCAGATCGCGGTTGATGCCGATCAGGACGCCCACGACCGCGGCGGCGCCGAGGCGCAATGCGATATCGTCGAAGTCGAGCACCATGGTCGGCCTGCTGGTTGGAGTTTCCGCGCGCCGCGCGGTGGGCCGTGTCCAACACGGCCGATGCGGCATCTGTTCCACCAGCGTGGCAATGCGCCGCGCATCCGGCTGTCTTTTTTCCGGGCTTTCGCCGATAGTGTTGAAAACGACCTCGGGGAGGAGAAAGATGAACGTCCGCACGGTTCTTTTGAGCGCTCTGGCGCTCCTGCCGGTTGCGATATCTGCGCCCGCGGCGGCGCAGGACTATCCCACCAAGCCCATCACCATCGTCTCCGCCCAGGCCGGCGGCGGCGCGAGCGACACCATCGGCCGCATGGTCTCCGATCGGCTGCAGGCCGCGCTCGGCCAGCCGGTGCTGATCGAAAGCCGCCCCGGCGCGGGCGGCAACGTCGGGGCCGCGGCGGTCGCCCGCGCCGCGCCGGACGGCCACACGCTGATGATCGGCACCGACGCGATGATGTCGTCGAACGTGCACCTGTTCAAAACCATGCCGTTCGATCCGGTGAAGGACTTTGCGCCGATCAGCAACGGCGCGAACAACATCATCGTGCTCGCGGTCCATGCCGACCTGCCGGCGAAGTCGGTCGCCGAGCTCATCGCCTATGCCAAGGCCAATCCCGGCAAGCTGCAGTTCGGCTCCTCGGGCGTCGCCTCGCCGCATCATCTCGCCGGCGAGCTTCTGAAGCTCAAGACCGGCATCGATATCGTGCACGTGCCTTATCGCGGGGGGAGCCTCAGCGCGAACGATCTGGTCGGCGGCCATATCGGCATGGCGTTTCTGAGCTACTCCGCGGCCGCGCCCGTGCTGCCGACCGGCAAGATCCGGATCCTCGGCGTGGTCGAGAAGACCCGCTATGCGGCGATCCCGGACGTGCCGACGGTCGCCGACACCGTGCCGGGCTTCGAGATGTCGTCGTGGCTCGGCTTCTTCGCGCCGGCCGGCACGCCAAGGCCGATCGTGACCCGCCTCAACACCGAGCTGGTGAAGATCCTCAATTCCGACACGGTGAAGGAGCGGCTCGCCTCGCTCGGGCTTGCGGTTGCCGCAGGCTCCCCGGAGGCGCTGGCCGAAACCGTGCAACACGGCATCAAGGTGCGCGGCGAGCTGATCAAGGCGGCGAAGATCGAGCCGCAGTAGTGATCTCGCCGGCGGGGTGTCGCCGGCGAAACCGCCTTCGTCGCGAAGGCTCTTGTTTACGAAGGCTCTTGTCTACGAAGGCTCTTGGCCTCACGGCGTGATTGTCGGATATGTTGCCGGCGCAATCACGGAGTCCGCATGAGCCTGCGTATCTACGGCATCGCCCGCACCCGCGCGTTCCGTGCGCTCTGGGTGGCGAAAGAGCTCGGCATCGACTACGAGCACCTGCCGGTCGAGATCGGCGACGCCGGCGCGCGCACGCCGGAGTTTCTGGCGATCAATCCAAACGGGCGGCTGCCGGTGATCGTCGACGGCGATTTCGTGCTGTTCGAGTCGCTTGCGATCACCATGTATCTTGCGAAAAAGCATTCGCCCGGGAAGCTCTATCCGGCCTCGCTCGAAGGCGAGGCGCGGACCTGGCAGTGGAGCCTTTGGGCCGTCACCGAGGTGGACCGCGGCGTCAACATCTGGTCGCTGCACGCGGTGCGCCTGCCGGAGGCCGAGCGCGACGCGGGGAAGCGCGAGGAAGCGCTGAAGGTGCTGGTCGCGCCGTTCAAGGTGCTGGACGCCGCGCTGGCAAAGCAGCCGTATCTGATCGGCAATGACTTCGCCGTCGCCGACCTCAACGTCGCCGCCGTCATCAGCCGCGCCGTCGACATGGACCTCAGCGCCTCGCCGAACCTGAAGGCGTGGCTCGAGCGGTGCCTCGACCGGCCCGCCTCGCGCGAGGCGCTGGCGCTGAAGTCGAAGGCCGACCGTGAGACGCCGGCCGACGTCACCCGCCGCATCGCCCGGACCAACAGACTCTGATCATGGCATTGCCCGGCCAGCCGCCCGCGCACCTCATGCAGACCATCGGCCAGGCGGTGGCGCTGCATCAGCAGGGCCGCCTCGACGAGGCCGAGAAGCTCTATGCGCGCGCGCTCAAGCTGCAGCGCGACAACTTCGACGCGCTGCACCTCCTGGGCGTGCTCAACCACCAGCGCGGCAAGCCCGCCGAGGCGCACCGGCTGATCGCTGCGGCGCTCAAGGTCAATCCGAATTCGCCCGACGCACTCTCGAACCTCGGCATGGTGCTGAATACGCTCAAGCGCGGGCCCGAGGCGCTGGCGGCGGTCGACCGGGCGCTGGCGCTTGCGCCGGCTCACCTCGACGCGCTCAACAACCGCGGCAATGTGCTGCTGGATCTCAGGCGGCCGGAGGACGCGATCAAGGCGTTCGACGCGGTGCTCGCCGCCGCGCCCGGGCACCCGCAGGCGCGGATCAACCGCGGCAATGCGCTCACGGAATTGGGCCGTATCGGCGATGCGCTCACGGATTATGATGCCGCGCTCGCCGCTGCGCCGAACCATCCGCTTGCGCACTACAACCGCGGCAACGCGCTGCGACTGCTCGGCCGCGAGCCGGAGGCGATCGTGGCCTACGAGCGCGCGCTTTCCGCCGCGCCGCAGCACGTCAACGCCTGGCTCAACCGCGGCCATGCGCTCGCCGCGCTCAACCGCCATCAGGACGCGGTTGCGAGCTACGACCGGGTGCTGGCGCTGCAAGGCGACCACGCCGATGCGCATTTCAACGCGGCGATGTCGCTCTTGACCGTCGGCGACTATGCGCGGGGCTTTCGCGAATACGAGTGGCGCTGGAACCGCACCGGCATGGCCGCGCGCAAGGAGTTCCGTCGTCCGCCGTGGCTCGGCGAGACGCCGCTCAACGGCAAGACCATCGTGCTGCACGCCGAGCAGGGGCTCGGCGACACGGTGCAGTTCGCACGCTATGTGCCGCAGATCGCCCGCATGGGCGCGCGGGTCGTGCTCGAGGTGCCGCCCGAGTTGAAGACGCTGCTGGCCGGTCTCGATGGCGCAGCCGCGGTCGTCGCGCGCGGCGACAAGCTGCCGCCTTACGATGCGCATTGTCCGCTCGGCAGCCTGCCGCTTGCCTGCAAGACCGACGCCGCGAATATTCCCGCGGCGATCCCTTATCTTCGCGCGCCCGAAGCGCACCTCGCCAAATGGCGCGCCCGCCTGGAACGGCTGCCGGCGCCGCGCGTGGCCCTGGCGTGGTCCGGCCGCGCTGCGCATCCCAACGACAAGAACCGGTCGGTCTCGCTGGCGCAGCTCAAGCCGCTTCTGTCCGCGCCGGGCATAAGCTTCGTCAGCGTGCAGCGCGAGCTGCGGGACGGCGATGCCGGCCTGCTGTCGCAGGAGCCGGGCATCGCCCACGTCGGTGCCGAGCTCGATGATTTTGCCGACACCGCGGCGGTGCTGACCCTCTGTGATCTCCTCGTCTGCGTCGACACCTCGGTCGCGCATGTGGCGGGCGCGCTCGGCCGGCCGGTGGCGCTGCTGGTGCCGTTCCAGCCGGACTGGCGCTGGATGCTCGATCGCGAGGCGAGCCCCTGGTATCCGAGCATCAGGCTGTTCCGCCAGTCCGCGCCGCGCGACTGGGACGGCGTCATCGCCCGCGTTCGTGATGCGCTTCCGTGATCTTCGGGTTAGCGCTTAGGCCGGCACTGTGCGTCCCTCAGCGAGATGCCCGCGACAAGCGCGGGCATGACGGCGGAGATGGCAGCGAAAGCGCGCCCTACTGGCTCGCCGCAAGCCCGTCCCACATCGCCTCCAGGCGACGCTGGAACGCCTTCGGCCGCTCCGCAAAGATCCGCCCGGCGATGCGGCGCGCGTTCGACACGTGCTGCCCCTGGCGCTGGCCGATCACCGATTGCAGCCGCGAGCGCCAGCGCGCCAGCGGCTGGTGCGGCTCGGCGTAGCGCGCCAGCACCGCGAGGTCCTGATACTGGCCGAGCCGGTCGCGCAGCTTCTGCGCCTCGCGCACCCAGCTTTTGCCGAGCCGCGGCCACAGCGGCTTGACCACCTCCATCTGGTAGCGGTGCACCACGACGCGCTGCCGCAGGTCGTGCAGATCGCCCGCGCTCGCCGCCCGCCAGTCGTCGGGGATCATGTGCCGCGCCCGGCCGTAGCCTTCGCTCAGGCTCTCGGCCACGTCGCCGAACGTCACGTCGTCGAGCGGCCAGCGCTCGATCCGCGCCTCGGCCCGGTCGAGCGCCGCCGACAGCCGTTTGCGCAGCGCAGGCGTCAGGCTTGCGGTCTCGGCATGGGCCCGCAGGTCCTCAAGCTTGTTGATGATGGTTGCCCACGAGTTCGCCGACAGCCGGTGCGAGGCGGTGTGGTGCTCCATGTCGGCCACCGCATCGAGCGCGGCCTGGGCGTCGCGCGCGCCGGCCAGGAGCCGCGCCATGTCGCGCGCCTCGATCCGCCAGTGATGGTCTTCCACGGCGAGAAACGGCTCGATCAGCCGCAGAT
>JAIESI010000271.1 GCA_019746135.1 Xanthobacteraceae bacterium | reverse complement strand
ACCACCACCGGCTCGCCGCCGATGGTCTTGCCGAGGCAGAGCGGCAGCTTGGCCTGCGTCTCGGTGTATTCGTCGGACGCCAGCATCTCGCGGAAGTAGACCTTCTCGCGTTTCTCGTTCGGCAACTCGATGCCGATGGCGTTGCGGCCGGACACCACGGCGACGCGGGCGGAGCGTGCGCTCATCGAGCGGGCGATGTCGTCGGCCAGGCCGATGACGCGCGACGACTTGGTGCCGGGCGCGGGCTCGAGCTCATAGAGCGTGACCACAGGGCCCGGCCGCGCATTGATGATCTGGCCGCGGACGCCGAAATCGCCGAGCACGCTTTCCAGCGACTGCGCACATTCCTGGATCGATTCCGGGGTCGGCGCGAAGCGGTCGGAGGATTTCGGCAGGGCCAGCAGCCCGAGCTCGGGAAGCTGGTAGCCGCCGTTGGAGCGTTTCGCGGGCTTGGGCTTCGCCGCGGCCTTGCGGACCGGCGCCGGCGCTTCCTCCTCGTCTTCCTCGTCTTCCTCGTCGGCTTCGGGCACTGCAACAGGCGGCTCGATGCGATCCCGTTTCGTCACCACCGGGGTCGGCGCGCGGCGTGGGGCAGGCTTCGGCGCCAGCGCCGCGGAGCGCCGTGTGATCAGGCGGCCGATGCGCGCCTTGAGGCTGAGCAGCGCGTGAACCAGCCAGCCGAGCGAAATGGACGCGCGCTCGGCGTCGTCGTCCGGCGGGCCTGCGGCTTCGCGCGCCCAGCGGTCGTCGAGCTTCACGCCGTCGGGATCGTGATAGCCGAAGCCGGTGGCGACGATGAACATCGCCACCGCACCGATGCCGAGCACGATCGCAGCGGTGAGCACGGCCGCACTCGACATCGAGCCCCCCATGGAGCCCATGACCAGCGCGGGCAGCGCCAGCATGGCATCGCCGATGACGCCGCCGAGACCTGACGGCAGCGGCCAGTGATCGCTCTTCGGCAGGCAGGCGGCGAAGCCCGCGGCGAACACCGTGCCGGCGAGCCAGAACGACAGCCGCATCCATTCGCGGTCGAACGGCCGGTGCGTGACGATCCGCCAGCCCCACACGGCGACCGGCAGCACGAACACCGTCGAGGCGAGACCGAACAGCTGCATCAACAGGTCGGCGCCGATGGCGCCCGGCGTGCCGAGGACGTTTCGCACCGGTGCGTCGGTGGCATGGCTCAGCGAAGGGTCCTGCACCGACCAGGTGGCGAGCGCGATGGCGATCGCGGCCGCGAGCGCGATCAGCGCGAAGCCGCCGCTCTCGCAGACGCGTCGCCGGAGCAGGGCGCGCAACTCGTCCGACCAGTTCGATAGCTCGATGCCGCGGTCGATGGCTGCCATATCGTTAGTCCAGAGTGGCCGTCAGTTCGAAACCAGATCCGATGTCCGGCCCGGCATCAGCCGAGCACCTCGACGATGCGATGCAGCGCCTCGCCGGTGATGTCCTTGTCCTGCACCAGTGCGACGCGGATGTAGCCCGCGCCGGGATTGCGTCCGTCGGCGCCGTCGCGCGCGAGATACTGGCCGGGGATGACACGCAAGCCGCCTTCGCGCCAGAGCTTGAGCGTTGCCGCCTCGTCGCCGCCATGTTCGTCGCTGCCATGGGCGCTGACATCGAGCCAGAGGAAGAAGCCGCCGGCCGGGCGCTGGTAGCCGTAGCGGTTGCCGATGATCTGGTCGGCGAGATCGAACTTCGCGACATAGAGTTCGCGGTTCTTGTCGACATGGGTTTCGTCGGCATAGGCCGCGATCGCGACCTCCTGCGCCGGAACCGGAACCTGCGGCGCGGCGATGTTGCGCAACTCGACATAGCGCGCGAGGAAGCGGCGGTCGCCGGCGGCGAAGCCGACGCGCAGCCCCGGAAGGTTGGAGCGCTTCGACAGCGAGTGGAACACGACGACATTGGCGAAGTCGGGCTGCGACACCTGCAGCATGCCGTGCGGCGGGCGGCCGTTGAGGTAGATTTCGCAGTAGCACTCGTCGGCGAACACCAGAAAGCCGTGGCGGCGCGCCATCGCGACGAGGCGCGCGAGATAGGCCTCGTCGGCGACCGCGCCCTGCGGGTTCGACGGCGAGGCGATGAAGAACGCCACGGTGCGCTTGAGCAGCGCTTCGTCGATGGCGTTGAGGTCGGGCAGGAAGCCGGTTTCACGCGTGGTCGGCAGGTAGACCGGCTCGCAGCCGGCCGCGGCGGCGCCGGCCGCATAGGCGGCATAGAACGGATTGGGGATCAGGATCGCGGGCTTGCCGGCACGTTGCGGTGCATGGCGGGCGGCAGCGATGGCGCCGAGGAACAGGCCCTCGCGCGTGCCGTTCAAGACGATGACCTCGGTCTCCGGGTCCATTGGCCGACTGAGGCCGTAGCGCCGGTCGAGCCAGGCGCCGGCGGCCTTGCGGAACCCCTCGGTCCCCTTGTTGGCCGGATAGCGGCCGAAATCGTTGAGATGGGCCGCAATCACCGGTCCGACGAACGGTGGTATCGGGTGCTGCGGCTCGCCGACCGACAGGTTGATCGCGGGCTTGCCCGGCTTGATGTCGGCCAAAAGCTCATGCAGCCGCACAAACGGTGAGCGGCCTTCGGCCTTGATCGGGGCAGGTTGCGAGGTGGCGGTGGCGGCGGTCATGAACCCAAACGTGATGGGCGGCGGAAGCGCCCGCCGCATAAGGCGTTTCGCCACCATAGGGTTGGCGAGGTTAAGGCGTGATTAACCATCGGGCAGCGGCTGCGCCAAGCCCGATCGCGGCCGCAAGCGATGCAAAAAGCGAAAGCCCGGCCGGGACGGGGCCCAAAAACCTGAGAGGCCCAAAACCGAGAGGTCCAAAAGTGAGAGGCCCAAAAAGTGAGAGACCCAGGTCTTGCGACCTGGGCCTCCCGACGGACGGGGCGGTGCCGGGTATCCGCCCCAACCGTTGTCTTCAGTCCCTCGCCCGGTCCCTTGCGAACTTCATGCCAGCAAGCTTCATGCAAGAAGCCGGCGAGGGAACTCGGCTCACATGTTGTAGGCGCGTTCGCCGTGGTCGGTGAGATCGAGGCCTTCGCGCTCCTTCTCGATCGACGGACGCAGGCCGACCGTGAAGTCCACCACCTTGTAGAGGATGAACGACCCGACGCCGGACCACACCAGGGTCAGGACCACCGCCTTGATCTGCGCCCACACCTGCGTGGCGAAGTCGTAGTCGGCGATCTTGCCGGCCGCATAGTCCATGATGCCCGCGCCGCCGAGAGCCGGGTTGACCAGGACACCGGTCAGGAGCGCGCCGACGATGCCGCCGACGCAGTGGATGCCGAACACGTCGAGCGCGTCGTCGTAACCGAACATGTTCTTGATCGTGGAGCAGAAGAACAGGCAGACCACGCCGGCGATCAGGCCGAGCACGATGGCGCCCATCGGACCGGAGAAGCCGGCCGCGGGCGTCACCGCGACCAGGCCGGCGATGCAGCCCGACAGCGCGCCGAGCAACGAGGGCCTGCCCTTCACGATCCATTCGGCGAACATCCACGACAGCGCCGCCGCCGCCGTGGCGACGAACGTGTTGATCATGGCGAGCGCTGCGCCGCCGTTGGCCTCCAGGTTGGAGCCGGCGTTGAAGCCGAACCAGCCGACCCAGAGCAGGCAGGCGCCGATCATGGTCATGACCAGCGAGTGGGGAGGCATCAGCTCCTTGCCGAAGCCGGTGCGCTTGCCGACCGCGAGCGCGCCGACGAGGCCGGCGATACCGGCGTTGATGTGCACCACGGTGCCGCCCGCGAAGTCGATCGCACCCCAGAGGAAGATCTGGCCGGCGTCGGCCATGACCTCGTCGAGCTTGGCCTGCGCGGCCTTCTTCGCGGCATCGTCGGTGGCCGCAGCCAGCGCCTTCGCCGCCGCATCGATGGCGTCCGGACCGGCCCAGTACCAGACCATGTGCGCGATCGGGAAGTAGACCAGCGTCACCCAGAGCGGGATGAACAGCGCCACCGCCGAGAACTTCATGCGCTCGGCGAACGCGCCGACGATCAGCGCCGGCGTGATGGCGGCGAAGGTCATCTGGAAGCAGATGTAGATCAGCTCGGTGATGTTGACGCCGACCGAGAAGGTCGCGGCCAGCGACTCGAGCGTGACGCCCTTCAGGAACATCTTGTCGAGGCCGCCGATATAGGCCGAGCCGCCGGTAAAGGTGAGGCTGTAGCCGTAGATCACCCAGATGATGGTGACGATGCACACCGCGTAGAACACATGCGCGAGCACCGAGAGCATGTTCTTGGGACGCACCAGGCCGCCGTAGAACAGCGCCAGGCCCGGGATGGTCATCAGCAGCACCAGCACGGTCGCGACCAGCATCCACGCATTGTCGCCCTTGTTGGGGACGATCGCGGGAGCGGCAGGGGCGGCGGACGCGGCCTGCTGGGCCAGCGCCGGATCGATGAGCAGCACGGCGAACGCCAGGGCGGCGAGCCCTGCCATTGCCGCGCCGATGAACTTCTTCAACGTCATGGTCGAACTCCTGTTCGCGAGCTTTGAATTGAGCGGGGTCACAGCGCGGCTGCGTCGGTTTCGCCGGTGCGGATGCGCACGGCGTGATCGATGTCGTAGACGAAGATTTTTCCGTCACCGATCTGGCCGGTCTTGGCGGCGGCAGAGATGGCATCGACGACCTTGTCGGCCTGCTCGCTCGGAACGGCGACTTCGATCTTGATCTTCGGCAGGAAGTTCACGGCGTACTCGGTGCCGCGATAGATTTCAGTGTGGCCCTTCTGACGCCCGTATCCCTTGACCTCGGTGACGGTCAGCCCGTGCACCCCCGCCACAGTCAGAGCGTCGCGGACCTCGTCGAGCTTGAAAGGCTTGATGATGGCCATGACGATTTTCATGGGTTCGATCCCCGCTTGGGCCCGGACTTTTTGAACCGCCGGGCGGACTGGACGCAGCGACGCGCGAACTCATGCCCGCGTGCGCTGCTGCGAGGAGGGAATCAAACCCCGTGCCAACCGTGGTGCGCGCGCCAACCCATTGATCGGCAGCGGATTTATCTCGCGACCACAGGCCCAGGCGGGGAATTGCGCGTTGTGGCCGGAGAATCTGCGCTCGAATTCGCCAGTGAGGTTGTCGCAGGGCGGCTAATGCACAAGCTTTAGGCAATTGGAGAAACAAATGGCGGCGGAGTATCCAGATACACCGCCGCCAATTTATCAAACGCCGGACCGCGCTGTTTATTGCAGCGCTTCCCCATGCAGCGAAACGTCGAGGCCGATCCGCTCGTCCTCCTCACGCACCCGCAGCGGCACGAAGAAGCCGATCACCTTGAGCAGCACGAAGGTGGCGACGCCGGACCAGACCAACGTCACGACGATGCCGTAGAGCTGGGTGAGCACTTGGCCGCCGTTGCCTTCGAGCAGGCCGGCGGTCTCGCCGATCGCCGCGACCGCGAACACGCCGGCGAGCAGCGTTCCGGTCGCCCCGCCGACGCCGTGCACGCCGAACACGTCGAGCGAGTCGTCATATTTGAGCCTGGTCTTGAGCTTGGTGCAGGCCCAATAGCAGATCGCGCCGGCGACGACGCCGATGACGATGCCGTGCCATGGCAGCACGAAGCCGGAGGCGGGCGTGATGGTGCCGAGTCCCGCGACCGCGCCGGAGATCATGCCGAGCACCGACGGCTTGCCGCGATCCCACCACTCCAGCAGCATCCAGGTGAGCACGCCGGCGCAGGCGGCGAGATGTGTCGCGAGGATGGCAAAGCCGGCGCGGCTGTTGGCGCCGAGCGCCGAACCGCCGTTGAAGCCGAACCAGCCGACCCACAGGAGCCCTGTGCCGATCACCGCGAGCGACAGATCGAATGGCGCAAGGTTGTCGGTGCCGTAGCCGCGCCGCGCGCCGAGCAGATAGCACGCGACCAGGCCGGCAATGCCGGCGTTGAGATGCACCACGAGGCCACCGGCGAAATCGATCACGCCTGCGGATTGCAGGAAGCCGCCGCCCCACACCCAGTGCGCGACCGGCACGTAGACCACGAGCAGCCAGAGCGCGATGAACCACAGGAACGCGGAAAACCGCATGCGATCGGCAACCGAGCCCGCCACCAGCGCCACCGTGATGACGGCGAAGGTCATCTGGTAGAGCAGGAAAATGGATTCCGGGATCGTCTTCGCCAGCGGGCTGATGGTGTTCATATCCATGCCGCGCAGAAAAAGCCGGTCGAGCGAGCCGATCGCCGGGCTTTCGCCGACGAAGGTGAGGCTGTAGCCGATCACCACCCACAGGATCGAGCCGAGGCCCACGGCCGCAAGCGTCTGCGCCATGGTCGCAAGCACGTTCTTTTTGCGGACCATGCCGGCATAGAACAGCGCAAGACCCGGGATGCTCATCATCAGCACCAGCCCGGTCGCGGAGATCATCCATGCCGTGTCGGCGGCGTCGATCTTGGCCGGCTGCGCCGCGGCCTGCGCGAACGCCTCCGTCGCCGGCAAAATCAGCGAAAGCGCGATGCCCGAACGCGCGCCCAAAAGCACGCAGGCGCGCGCGGCCCCCTGAAGCCTGAACATAGTCCCCCCTCCCCCGAAATTCTCGTTTTTTAAAGCGCGTCGTTGTCGGTCTCGCCGGTGCGGATGCGCACGGCGCGGCCGAGGTCGGTGACGAAGATTTTTCCGTCGCCGATCTGTCCGGTCTTGGCGGCGGCACCGATCGCGGCAATCGCCTTGTCGACGACCTGGTCTTCGACCGCGACTTCGATCTTGAGCTTCGGCAAGAAGTTCACGACGTATTCGGCGCCGCGATAGATCTCGGTGTGGCCCTTCTGGCGGCCGTAGCCTTTGACCTCGCCGACCGTCATGCCGTGAACGCCGACGGCGTTGAGGGCATCGCGGACCTCGTCGAGCTTGAAGGGCTTGATGATGGCCATGACGAGTTTCATGTTGTGCACCTTCCTGTCGGCCAGCGTTGGAGTTGCTGCAGTCGAGCCGCCCGGGATCGTTGCTGGGCGTGCTGATGTGCCGACGATATCGGCAATCAGGTCGGAAAATAAGCGGATTCCTTGCCTTTTGCGCAGGCAAATGCCGGCCGGCGGGGCAGGGCCACGACCGGTCCGCCTAGCCGGGTCGTCGCTCCCGCATCAGCCCTTCCTGGGCCACGGACGCGATCAGCGTGCCGTCGGCCGCAAAGATCAGGCCGCGGCCGAAGCCGCGGGCGCCGTGCGAGCTCGGGCTGTCCTGGGAGTAGAGCATCCACTGGTCGGCGCGGAACGGCCGGTGAAACCAGATCGCATGGTCGAGGCTCGCGCCCATGATGTTGCGGTCGAAGATGCTGCGCTGGTGCGGCAACAGCGCCGTGTCGAGGATCGTCATGTCCGAGGCGTAGGCGAGCGCGCAGCGGTGGATCGCCGGATCGTCCGGCAACGGCGCGGTGGTGCGGATCCAGATGTTGAAGCGGTCGCCCTCCTGCTTGCTGCCGGTGTAGCGGCCGAAATCGACCGGACGCAGCTCGATCGGGCGCACGCGGCTGTAATAGTTGCGGACCGCCTCGGGCATCCCGGGCAGGATTTTTTCTTTGACCGCGGCGTCGCTCGGCAGCTCGTCCGGGTGCGGGACCTTCGGCATCGGCATCTGATGGCTCAGCCCCGGCTCGTCGTTGTGGAACGACACCGCCATCGTGAAAATCGCCTGACCGCGCTGGATCGCAACGACGCGCCGTGTGGTGAAGCTTTTGCCGTCACGGATGCGGTCGACGTCGTAAATGATCGGGATTTCCGGATCGCCGCCCAGCAGGAAATAGGCGTGCAGCGAATGCGGCAGTGTGTTCTCGACGGTGCGGGTCGCTGCGACCAACGCCTGGCCGATCACCTGGCCGCCGAACACCCGCCGCATCCCGACCTTGGGGCTCGTGCCGCGGAACAGATTGATCTCGAGCTGTTCGAGCTCGAGAATGGAAATCAGGCTCGATGCGACGGACATGAAGGGCACCTTGTGGCGGCTGCAGTGATATACTTCCGCCATGACGAACACAAAGCGCACGAACACAAAGCGCAGCAGCGAAGCACCGCCTGAGCAGGTCGACGTTCTGGTCGGCGGTGGCGGTTTTGCCGGCCTGGCGCTGGCCATCGCGCTGCGGCAGGCGCTGGGTGAGCCGTTCAAGGTGATCGTTGCCGATCCGGCGTTCGGCAGGCCTGTGCGGGATGAAGGCCGTGCCTCGGCGATCGCGGCCGCGGCGCGGCGGCTGTTCGAGACCATCGGCGTCTGGGCCGAGGTCGCGGACGAGGCGCAGCCGATCCTCGACATGGCGGTCACCGATTCCCGGCTGCAGGACGTGATGCGGCCGACCTATCTGACGTTCGCGGGCGAGATCGCCCCGCACGAGCCGTTCGCCCACATGGTCGAAAACCAGGCGGTGGTCGCGGCGCTGACCCGGCGCGCCGAGGCGGAGGGCGTCGAGCTTCGTGCCGATGCCGTGCGCGGCATTGCGATGCGCGGCGGGAGCGTGGACGCGACGCTTTCCGATGGTCGCACGGTCGGCGCGCGGCTGGTCGTTGCCGCCGACGGCGCCCGTTCGGCGATCCGCGAGGCCGCGGGGATCCAGAGCTTCGGCTGGGACTATGAGCAGTCCGGCATCGTCACGACGGTGGAGCACGAACGCGAGCACCATGGCCGCGCCGAGGAGCATTTCCTGCCGGCAGGTCCGTTCGCGATCCTGCCGCTGAAAGGCAGACGCTCGTCGATCGTGTGGACCGAAAACGCGCGCGAGGCGCAGCGCATCGTCGCGCTGCCCGATGCGGGCTTTCACGCCGAGCTGGAGCGGCGTTTCGGATTGAAGCTCGGCGAGATCAGGGCGGTGGGGCCGCGCCGCGCGTTTCCGCTTGGGCTTTCGGTGGCGCGGAGCTTCGTCGGCGAACGTGTCGCGCTGGTTGGCGATGCCGCCCATGTCATTCACCCGATCGCCGGGCAGGGGCTCAATCTCGGGCTGCGCGACGTCGCGGCGCTGGCCGAGGCGATTGCCGACGCGGCCCGGCTCGGGCTCGACATCGGCGGCGCCGACGTGCTCGACCGCTATCAGCGCTGGCGGCGGTTCGACACCCTGACCATGGGGGTTGCGACCGACGGCTTGAACCGGCTGTTCTCCAACCGCTCCGATGCGCTCCGCATCGTCCGCGACATCGGCCTTGGCCTGGTCGAGCGCATGCCGCGGTTGAAAGACATGTTCATCCGCGAGGCCGCGGGCCTCACCGGCGACGTGCCGAAGCTCTTGCGCGGCGAGGCGCTGTAGGGCTTTCGGCTACGACAGCGGCACGACCGCGATCTGCTCCTTGAACGCCGGCCGCGACGAGATCGCCGCATACCAGCGGTCGAGGTTCGGCGTCGAAGGCCGCTCGGGAATGAGCTGCACGTAGCGATAGATCATGATCCCGACCGGGATGTCGCCGTAGGAGAACTCGTTGCCGGCCATGAATGGCGTGCGGCCGAGCTGCTCGTCCATCATCTTCGCTGCCGTGACGGTCTTTTCCTTGCCGGTGTCGATCGCCTTCTGGTCGCGCTTGTCCGGCGGCGTGCGGATCAGGTTCCAGAACACCGGCGTGATCGCCGGCGCCATCACCGAAAGCTGCCAGTCCATCCACATCTGGGCGCGGGCGCGGGTCTTGAGATCGGCCGGCTCGAGCACGCGCGCCTGGTGCTTCGCCGCGAGATAGCGGCAGATCGAGTTCGACTCCCACAGGGTGAAGCCGTCCTCTTCCTCCAGCACCGGCACCAGCGAGTTGGGATTCATCGCCAGGTAGAACGCGTCTTTGGTCTTGCCGAAGGCACCGCCGACGTCGATGCGCTCGAACGGAATTTTCATCTCCGCCAGCGCCCAGATCACCTTCTGCACGTTGGACGAGGTGTTGCGCCCCCAGATTTTCAGCATTGCGACGTCCTTCCCAGCCTTGCTTTTGCGATGACGGATGTTGCCAGAAAAACCGACCCCCGGGTCAAGCCCAGGGCAATCACATATGCAGCACTTCGGGTGGTGCGCTCCCTCCCCCTTTCAGGGGGAGGGAGCACACCACCCGAGGTGCCGCAGATTCTCGCAACGATAGCGTGCGGCTCTAATCCAGCCGCCGCGCCTCCTCCGGCAGCATGATCGGAATGCCGTCGCGGATCGGATAGGCGAGCTTGGCCGCGCGCGAGATCAGCTCCTGTTTCTCGGCGTCGTATTCCAGCGTGCTCTTGGTCAGCGGGCAGACCAGGATCTCGAGCAGCTTGGGATCGATGGCGCCCGCGGGGCGCTCGGTGGATGGGGTGTTCATGGCGTGTCCGGTTCTGTTGCGCGATTGATAGCACGAAACCGCCGCGGCGTGGTTGCGGGCCTACTGCAGCGGGGTTTCGCTGCCCGGGCCCGCGGTCTTCTTGGCGATCTCGATCTCGGTGACCGCGATCAGGATCTCGGCGCGCGACTTCAGGTCCGGCGCCTCGAGCAGCGCCTGCTTCTCGGCCACGCCATAGGGCGACATCATCGCCAGCGCGTTGACCAGCGCTTCGTTCGGCGCGTTCTCGATGCCCTCCCAGTCGGTCTTGAGGTTGTTGGCCTTGAGGAAGGCCGACAGCGCCTCGAGCAGCGCCTTGCGGTCGACCAGCTCCTCGCCCTTGCGCGCGGTGAAATCGTCGGCGAACGGGACATAGGTGACGCGGCATTGCCGGTAGGCGGTGGCGACGTTCAGCTCCTCCTCGACGCGGAAGCGCGCGATGCCGGTGAGCTGCAGCAGATAGCGGCCGTCGCCGCTTTCCGCGATCTGGGTGATGCGGCCGACGCAGCCGACTTTGAACAGCACCGGCTTGTCGTCGGATCCCGGATGGGCCGGGTCGGGCTGGATCATGCCGATCAGCCGATGGCCGTCGCGCAGCGAGTCGTCGACCATCGCGAGATAACGCGGCTCGAAG
Organism: Xanthobacteraceae bacterium; assembly: GCA_019746135.1. GTDB lineage: Bacteria > Pseudomonadota > Alphaproteobacteria > Rhizobiales > Xanthobacteraceae > Z2-YC6860. The sequence continues at coordinate 2,271 of JAIESI010000271.1, read as the reverse complement.
ATGTTGAGCGGCAATTGCCCGCGCGGCAGCAGCAGCGCGCCCGGCAGCGGGAACACCGCAATGACCGATTGCAGATCCGACGACCTGCGGTAGGTCACGTTCATCGGCATGATCGCTCCTCCGGCCGCGACCGCACGAAGGAAATCAGCTGAACAGGATCGAAGACAGCCGCCTGCGCCCGGACACCGTCGCTTCGTCGGTCGGTCCCCAGGCCTCGAAGAACTGCACGAGCTGCTTGCGCGCGCCGTCGTCGTTCCACTTGCGGTCGCGCCGCACCACCTCGATCAGTTGGTCGACCGCCTCCTGGCGCTTGCCCGCGGCGTTCAGCGCGACCGCGAGATCGAAGCGCGCCTGATGGTCGAGCGGGTTGGCGGCGACCTTGTTCTCGAGCTCGCCCACCGGTCCGACCGAGTTCGCCTGCTCGGCAACCTCGAGCGCCGCGCGCGCCGCCGCCACGGCGGCGTCGTTGCGCTTGGCTTCCGGAACCTTGGCGAGCGCTTCCTTCGCCTTGTCGAGCTGGCCGACCGCGAGATAGCAGCGCGCGAGCCCGGCGACCGCGCCGACGTTGGTGTCGTCCTCCTGGATCAGCTGCGCATAGATCTGAGCCGCGCTCTGCGCGTCGCCTTCGGCGAGCAGCGCCTCGGCTTCCTTCATCAGGTCCTGCGCCTCGCCGCCGACCTTGCCCTTGGTCAGCCGCTCGATGAACGCCGTGACCTGGTTCTCCGGCAGCGCGCCCATGAAGCCGTCGGCCGGCTGGCCGTTGACGAAGGCGATCACCGCCGGGATCGACTGGATGCCCATCTGGCCGGGAATGGCCGGGTGGTCGTCGATGTTCATCTTGACCAGCTTGACCTTGCCCTTGGCCGCCTTGACGACCTTCTCCAGGACCGGCGTGAGCTGCTTGCACGGGCCGCACCACGGCGCCCAGAAGTCGATCAGCACCGGCTGGCGCTTCGACTCCTCGATCACGTCCTTCATGAAGCCCTGGGTGGTGGTCTCCTTGATGAGACCCTCAGGCGCGGCGGTCGGGGCAGGCGTCGCCCCGGTCTGCAACATCGACATGCGTTCCTACCCTGTGGCCCGGCGGCGCCGGCACGGTTCCCGGATGAACTTTAATTCAGGGAATAAATGGGCCGGTGCGGCGGCAAATGCAATCGGGGCGTTGGCCCCGGGAGGAACCTAGCCCCCGTCTCCGCCCGGATCGGGGCCGGCGATGGGCACGATTCGGGGCGGATGGCCGGTGCTGTCGAGAAACCGCACCAGGTCCTCGCGGCCGATCGACGTGGTCATGGTGTTGACCAGCGGGTGGGCGTTGATCGTCGCGTGCCGCATCAGCTCCTCGTCGAGCACAACCGTAACGCGGCCCGCGGCGTCGTTGATGACGCCAAAGGGTGTCACCGCGCCGGGGACCACGCCGAGGGTTTCCAGCATCGCGTCAGCCGAGCCGAACGAGAACCGGCCGTTGGCGCCGAGCCGCCGGTGCAGCGACTTGAGCTCGATGGCCGCATCCTCGAGCGCGGTGACGAGGAACAGCGCGCCCTTTTTGTCCTTCAGGAACAGGTTTTTGGTGTGTCCGCCGGGGATGGTGCCGCGCAGGGCCTGCGACTGTTCCACGGTGAAGAGGGGCGGGTGCGTCACCGTCCGGTGGGCGATCTTGAGGCGGTCGAGGGCGGCGAACAGGTCTTCAGGCGTGGCTGGCATGCGAATTGGGAAGGGATGGCGGCTGAGGCGGGGAAATTCTGCGCGATCTTGCCATGGTTTACCGCGCTTTCGGGACGTGGTTGCAAAGTCCTAACGCTTTTCGCTATAGGAACGGCCCGGGCGGCCTTGCCGCCCTACCCAACGGATGCGGGTGTAGCTCAGGGGTAGAGCACGACCTTGCCAAGGTCGGGGTCGAGGGTTCGAATCCCTTCGCCCGCTCCAATACTTGGCCGGAAACGGCTTGCTTCATTCAGTGGCGATTAGCACAGCGTTAGCACAATGCCCCAGTGCTAGCTTGGCCGAGTCCGCGGTCGTTTCCACATGGTTCAGGAATCAGCATCGCGATCTCGGCGGCTGGCTCGTGACGGAGCGCCGAGCGCAATCACGCTGCGCACCTATGCCTGCTAGATTGTTTTCATGAGTGGATTCGAGCGGCCAACCAAGAGTGACATTGACCGAGCGCTTTCGACGCTCATGCACGAGGTCAGGCACCAACTAGTAGCTCGTCACAGTGATTTTGACTCTTTGGGAGTGTCTGGATAAGCGCGGCCGATTTTGGCTCGGGCTTTA
>JAIESI010000293.1 GCA_019746135.1 Xanthobacteraceae bacterium | reverse complement strand
TCCTCAGGGGTTGGAAGGTCGTGGAAAACCAATCCTAACCTCCCGACCACCCGCCGACCCTGCATAGGATCTACGCACTGTTCGCGACGTATCCTTCCGGGCTACGCTTCCTTGTCACACACAACAACATCAGGGAGGACGCCATGCCGGTGGTCGATCCGCGGATTGCGGGACAACCCGTTCCGCGCATCTCGAAGGAGACGATGGAGCGCGACTGCGTGGCGCGCGCCGCGAGCGTGAAGGCGCTGGACGTGGCGTTCCTCGACCAGCGCATCCCGCGTTACGAGCGCGACATCATCAACATGGTCGGCATGGGCGTGACCGAGAACGCCAAGCTTCGGCCGAACGTCGGCAACGGCGCGGTCGGCTTCTCGGTCACCTACATCCGCGCCAGGACCGGCAGGGGCGCCGCATTGCACCGCCACGCCACCGAGGAGGTGTTCATTCCGGTGAAGGGGCGCTGGCAGGTGTTCTGGCTGGAGGGCGAGACCGAGCGCACGCTCGATCTCGACGAGGGCGACGTGGTCAACGTGCCGATCGGCATCTATCGCGGCTTCCGCAGCCTCACCGACCGGCCCGACGCGCTGATGATGGCGATCATCGGCGGCCCCGACGCGGGCAAGGTGGACTGGCATCCGAGCGTGATCGAGGAGGCGCGCAAGACCGGGCTGTCGGTGGATGACGACGGGAACCTGGTGGAGGAGAAGCCGGCGGCTTGAGTTCGAGCCGTTGGTAGGGTGGGCAAAGCGAAGCGTGCCCACCTCTTTCTTCTTGCCGCGCGGCAGGTGGGCACGCCGCTTCGCGGCTTTGCCCACCCTACGCTCCCTGTGGGGACTTCAATTCAGCTTCACGCCGGTCTGCTCGATGACCCGCTTGTAGCGCGCGGCCTCGTTGCGGATGCGCTCGGCCAGCGCCCCCTGACTCACCGGCGTGACATCCATGCCGAGATCGGCGAAGCGTTTGCGCAAGCCATCGTCCTGCAGCGCCTTCAGCACCTCGGCGTCGAGGCGCGCGACGATCGCCGCCGGCGTTCCGGCGGGAAGGTAGACGCCGATGTTGAGGCCCGCGTCGACGTTGAGGCCGCTGTCGGTCATCGTCGGCCAGTCGCGCAGGAACGAGGGCCGCTCGCGGCTCAGGATCGACAGCACCTTGATCTTGCCGGCGTCGATCATGCCCTGCACCGAGCTCTGCGTCGTCACGCCGAGCGCGGTGTCGCCCGCGGCAAGGCCGTTCGACATGGCCGCGCCGCCGCGATAGGGCACGTGCAAGAGCTTGATGCCGGCCTCGAGCGCGAGCCATTCGGCGGCGATCTGGTTGATGGTGCCGTGGCCCGGCGAGCCGAACGCGACCTTGCCGGGCTCGGCCTTGGCTTTGGCGATCAGGTCCTTGACCGAGGCGAGGCCGCTGTTCGGATGCGTCAGCAGCAGCAGCGGGGCGACGGCGATGCGGGTGACCGGGATCAGGTCCTTGTACGGGTCATAGGTGGTCGCCGGCAGCAGCGACGGCACGGTGATGAAGTCGCCGGTGGTCATCAGGATGGTGTAGCCGTCCGGCGGCGACTTGGTCGCGGCGTCGACGCCGAGCGTGCCGCTCGCGCCGGCGCGGTTCTCGATGACCATGGGCTGGCCCAGCGCATCGGCGAGCTTCTGGCTGACGAGGCGCGCGCCGATGTCGGCCACGCCGCCGGCCGGGAACGGCACGATCACGCGGACGTTGCGGCTGGGCCAGGTTTGGGTCTGGGCCTGCGCGGGGGCCGTGCCGGGCGCTGCCAACAGCGCCAGCAGGGTCAAAGCCAACGAAAGTCCGGTGCGAAGGCGCATGGACGGGATGTCTCCTCGGTTGCCGGCACGGCCACTGTCGTGAATTTCCCGGCGCGAGACAAGGCGGCCAAGTGCGTCACGTCATGCATGGCCATCATGGCCTGGCCGGCGCGTGGCCACACACTCCGCCGTCATCGCCGGGCCATAGCCGTCCGAAGGACGGCGTCGCTTTGCTCGCCCATGGCCGTCCGAAGGCCGGCGTCGCTTTGCTCGCCTATGGCCGTCCGAAGGACGGCGTCGCTTTGCTCGCCTATGACCCGGCGATCCATGAGGTGCTGCAGCGCGTCCAATTCGCAAGAGCGGACCTCGCTGTGGCATCTCGTGGACGCGCGGATCACGTCCGCGCGTGACATGGCCCGGGTGGCGGGCGTGTGCGTCCCGCCGTTCGCGAAAGGCACGCAGGCGACGCCAGGCCGGTCCGGATTCCGCACCACGTCGATCCGCGCTACCCTGTGCGGCGGGCGCAACAAGCCAGGGGGGCGGCGATGCGGCGGATTGTGCTGGTGGGTGCGTTCATCGTCATGGCGGACGGCGCTGCGGCGCAGGCGCCGGACTGGCGGCGGCCCGACACCGACGGGAAATATTACTGGGTGCTGGTCGACGCCAGGAGCATCCGGCCCGACGCCGATTTCGGCTTCATGCGGTTCACGTCCGCGCATGCCAGCGGGCCGGGCTACCGCACCGCCGTGCCGCTCGGCACCGCGCGCACGCAAGCGGCGTTCGACTGCAAGTCCGGCCGCTACTACACCTTGCGCGACGGCAGGTGGGCGGCCGGCGGCCCGGGCGACATGGCGGGGCCGGTGCGCGACTTCGTGTGCCGGAAGCGTTAGAACCAGGTCGACAGTCGCGCAGCTCCGACCGCTTCAGGTCCCCTTTGAGCCCGCCCCGGCCGTTGAGCGCGTCATAGCGGTCCTTGATGGTGGGCGCCGCGCCGTCGCCGCCGCTGAAATCGGGTTCGAGGCGCCGCCGCTCGCTGGCGTGCAGCTCGCGGGCGGTGCCGTCGGCATAGACGTAGATATGAGGGTACGGGCGCGTGGGCCTTGGTCGCGGATGGCGGCGGAACGATTCGAAGCGCCGCCGGCGGACTTAAAGCGGTGCGCCTTTGCCGGAGCCGCTGCGGTAAGCTCCCGGCATCGCCATTCGCCGCCGGGGCCGCCATGCTCGATCTCTTCCTTCTCTCGCTCGACTGGTTCGGCACCGCCGTGTTCGCGGTGACCGGCGCGCTCACCGCCTCGCGCAAGCGCATGGACATCACCGGCTTCATGCTGCTCGGCGCCGCGACCGGGATCGGCGGCGGCAGCCTGCGCGACGTGATGCTCGGTGCGCTGCCGGTGTTCTGGGTGCGCGAGCCGGTCTATCTCGGCATCTGCATCGCCGTCGCGGCGGCGACCTTCGCCCTCGCGCATATCCCGGAGTCGCGCTACCGCGCGCTGCTCTGGCTCGACGCCGCAGGCCTTGCGCTGTTCTGCGTCGTCGGCGCGGAGAAGGCGCTGATCGCAGGCGCCGGCGGCTTCATTGCGGTGGCGATGGGCGTGGTGACCGCGACGGTGGGCGGCGCGATCCGCGACCTGCTCGGCGGCGAGAGCCCGCTGATCCTGCGCAAGGAGATCTACGCCACCGCGGCGCTCGCCGGGGCGTTCGCCTATGTCGTGCTCGCCGCGCTCGGCGTGCCGAAGGCCGTCGCCGCGTTCGTGGGCTTTGCGGCGTGCTTTGTGATCCGTGCGCTCGCGCTGCGCTACGGCTGGTCGCTGCCGGTGTATCGCCCGCGCAAGGGGCGGAGCGCGGAGGAGGTGGAGCGGATGGGGAGGTGAGCGCGGTGCAGCCGGCACCGAGCTCCACCCTCGAAGCCGCTTTTGGCGAAGCAGGGGTGGCGTCCCCCCATGCTAACGCAACACCTCGAACGCCTTATCGCGGCCGCGCCCGTAGCGATAGATCGCGAAATCGTCATCGAAGCTTGCCGCCCGTGTCAGGCCAAGCCGCTCCATCACCGCAAAGCTGGTGCGGTCGACAATGGAGAAATTCTGGTCCGGAAAAATCTCGCTGATGGCCCACGCGGCTTCGAGATCGGCAGCGGTAACTTTTTCCAGCGTTGCCGCGCCCCGCCGAACGCCGAGCCAGAAATGTTCGGCGGCCTGCCGGTGCACGCGGCTGTTCAGCAATCCCCATGTCTCGATCAGGACATGATCGGTCAGAAGCGGCGAATCGAATGTCTTGAGCAGTTGCTTGGCGCGGGCGTTGTGGCGATCCCGGACGTTGGCGGCCGCGAACCAAACTGACGTATCGACAAACTCCGTCAACGCCGGTGCGCCTTGTTCTGCTTGCGTCGGCGCGGTTTGCGGCCGGTCTCGTGCAGATACTCCTGCCAGACCGCTTCGCCGATCATCTTGTCCTTGTCGCGGGCAATGTCCGTCGGTTCGTCCGACGCGCCCAGATCGAACATGATGGAGATATCGGGCCTGGTCTTGCGCGTTTCGCCGAGGTCACCGGCCACCAGCCGCCGGATGTATTCGGCGAAGGAAATGCCGAGCTCGGCGGCCTTGGCCTGCGCCCGCCGCTGCAGCTCCGGATCCATGGTGATCTGCGTGCGGGCATTCATGATGGCGCCATCATGCCATCAACGAAGGCAAGGAGCAAGGTTGGCGGGCGGCGCGGCGGGGTGTGCGCTTGGTGAGCTGCGGATCAGCCGCATCGCGCGCTGCTGATGATCAACGGCTGCCGCCGGGCGGCGGCAGCCGTTGCAGTTCACCGGTTCACGTAGTACATTAACGCCATGAGTTCCGCGGGCTGGATTTCGAAGCCGCGACCGATCTGCTGCTGGCGCTGAACGTCGCGCAGTCGCTGCAAGACCTCAGTCCGCTTAGAAGCGTCGGGCTGCACAAGTTGAAGGGCGATCGTAAGAACCAGTGGGCGATGACCGTCAACGACCGCTGGCGGATCTGCTTCGAGTTTCGCAAAGGCGACGCATTTGGCGTCGAGATTGTCGACTACCATAGAGGTTGAACACCATGGCCCCCATCGTACATCCCGGGCGACTGCTCAAACGCGAGCTCGCGGCGCGCAAGCTCAGCGCCAACCGGCTGTCGCTCGACATCGGCGTGCCGTCCGGCCGTATCACGGACATTCTCAACGGCCGCCGCTCGATCACGGCCGATACGGCCGTAAGGCTCGGACGGTACTTCGGCAATGGCGCGCAGTTCTGGCTCGACTTGCAGGGGCAGCACGACATCGCCGTGGTCGAACGGGAGAAGGGCGCGGAGATCGCCAGGCGGATCAAGCCGGCGAATGCTGCGTAGAGCTTTCGCCGCTATGCCGGTTCAGGTCGGGCCGACCTCGAGCGTATAGCCATCGACCCAGATGGCGCGAAGGTCGTTCTCGGAAATATATCCGTAGCCCTTGTCGCCCCAGCGCTCGCCCCAGCTGTTGGCGAACTTGAACAGCTTGCTTTCTTCGTTGTAGCCGACGACACAGATCGAATGCCCGCCGATGTTTTTCGACGTTGCCGACAGCTTGATCACCCCGTTCTTCGGGTTGTCGAATTCGGGCGGGATCTGGATCGAAACAGCGACCGGCTGACCGGCCTTCAAGCGTGTCAGGACATCGGTGGCCGAAGGCAGCCTGGTATAATTTTTGATTTTCATGATCGGCTTGATGTTGGCCGGGCGTTTGGACTGGTTGCTCGGCCAATCCTGTTCGGCGAAGAAGCCGACCTCCTTGGCGCCCTTCAATGCGCCCATGACGGAAGAGCCTTCGTAGTCCGTCCCGCTCCACTCATCGTGCTCCTTGGCGACCTCGTAGATGCCTCGGGGCGAAATATCGGGCACGTTGATCTGCTTGATCTTCAGCGAAATCTCGATGGTGTAGGCGGCCGAATAGCCCACCGTCGAACCGAGCGGACCCTGGTCCTTGATCTTGGCGATGTGGCGGCTGAGGTCGATGCTGATCGTCGCCGATTCCACGGTCGCGTCGCGGTACTGCGGCGGCAGAACCACCTTGCCGATCTCGACCTTGACCGGTCCGAACTCGGCCTTGCTGCCCTCGGACTGGGAAAACCGGTCGATCAGCCCGATCAGCGGGCCATGGAAGAACAGCAGGAAGACCAGCCCGAAGGCGGGCCACGACAACAGCAATGGGAGAATGATCTTCGCCCATTCCAACACATGATCTTTTGGGCTGGGATCGGGCGCTGCCATCGCGAAGCAATGATTTGGGCGGTAAGGAATACAAAACACAACCATAGGGGATGGACGCTGTAAAGCTGGCTTGCGACGCTCGCCGGTGCGACCGCCAGCGCGGCAGAGCGGCCGGCGCGAAAATGCTCAGGCCAGGCCGGGCGCGCCACGGCTTTCCGCGACCAGGAGGCAACTCCATGAGCCACGAGATCGACGCCATCCGCGCGCTGCTCACCTCGAAGCCGCGGCCGGTCGGCTGGGCTGAGCGCCGGGCGCGGATCGACGAGGTCGGATCGGTCTGGCCGGTCGCGGACGACATCAGGCTCGAAGCGGTCGACCTCGGCGGCGTGCCGGGCGAGGTCTCAGCTGCGCCCGGCAGCGACGCCTCGCGCGTGCTGCTGTTCTTCCACGGCGGCGGCTACTGCTCGGGCTCGATCGTAAGCCACCGCCGCATGGTGACCGAGGCCGGCCGCGCCGCGCGCATGCGCACGCTTGCGGTCGGCTACCGGCTCGCGCCGGAACATCCGTTTCCCGCAGCGCACGAGGACGCGCTGAAGGCGTGGCGATATCTGCGCGGGCAGGGGATCGCGGCGGAGCACATCGCCGTCGGCGGCGACAGCGCCGGCGGCAATCTCACGATTGGCCTGATCAACCGGCTGCGGGCGGCGGGCGAGGCGGGACCGGCCTGCGCGTGGCTCGCCTCGCCGTGGACCGATCTCACCATGTCGGGCGCCTCGCTTGCGACCAAGGACGCGGTCGATCCGCTCATTCACAAGCCGTATCTCGAAGAGCTTGCCGCCGCCTATGCGGGCACGGCCGACCGGCGCGACCCGCTGATTTCGCCGCTGTTTGCGGACCTGCGCGGCTTTCCGCCGGTGCTGGTTCAGGTCGGCTCGGCCGAGACGCTGCTCGACGACGCGGCGCGATTTGCCAAGGCCGCGGGCGCGGCCGACGTGGCGGTGACGCTCGAAGTCTGGCCGCACATGATCCATGCGTGGCCGATGTGGAACGCGAAGCTTGCGGACGGACGGAAGGCGCTGGAGCGGGCGGGGGAGTTTATGCGGAGGTGGATTGCGTGAACCTTGTCATGCACACCCTGTCGACGCGCACTCAAATCGCGCACGAGCGTCCGGACGTCATCCCGCTGGGCTGCCATCTGGGCGGCTTCAATCGCCGGTCCGGCGGCCTTCGCCGGCCGCTCTCAGCCTGAACTCTCGGCGCGCCAGTCACACGCAAACACGCGAACCGGCTCCCGGAATCCCTTCAGCTCTTTGCTGCCGCAATCCGCAAAACCGGAGTCGTGTTCGCATTCCTCTCGCACGGCATTCGAGACGAGAATCTGATCTGTGCCGGCCGCATTGCACAGGCGCGAAGCCCGCTGCACCGTCGATCCGAACAGGTCGCGACTGTCCTCGACCGGCTGGCCACAGTCCAGCCCGATGCGAATATGGATCGGCTCGGGGCTCGCCCGATTGTAGCGCTCGAACGATTTCTGGATCGCCTTGGCGCACGCGACCGCCGCTTCAGTCGAGTCAAACGACGCCATGACGCCATCACCCAGATGCTTCACCTCGCGACCGGCGTATCGGGCGAGGGCGCGGCGGACCAGCGAATCGTGCGCCCGCACAAGCTCGGTCGCCGCGACATCGCCGAGCCGGGCGGTCATCTCGGTCGAGCCAACGATATCCGTGAACATGATGGCCCGGTGCGCAGGGTCCATCGCGCCGCTGACGGATCGGGCTGGCGGCTTCGGATCGCTGATGCGGCCCAGGAACGCCTCGACGGCCGAGAGTTCCACGTCGATGACGTCACCGGCAATATCGCCGTGGGCTTCGCTGTGGACCCGCTGAGCCGTCGCCTTGTCCGGGGCGTCAACGAGACAGAACGTGGTTCCACGGTCCTCGTCGAACCAGTACGTCAGGAACTTGACTCCGTAGCGATCCTGAATGGCCAGGTCTTTCAGGTGTGCCGCCGCAACCTCGGCTGCGGTGGTTCCCTTCATGTCATGCCGGTCCAGGAAGATTGGCATCGGCATCCTCCGTGTCGGCCAGCGAGCCCGCGGGGCGCAACAGCGAAGCGTCTAGCGCTGCCTTGCTGGCGGATTGGCGGAATACGCCACGCTGTTCCGCCCAACGCGCTACGTGTGGTGACGGCGCGTGCACCGTGACGATCGACCGTCAGCGAACCAGTGCGTCATAGTCCGCATGCGAACCGATCCAGAACCACACCAGATCGTCGCCGGTTTCGACCGCCAGCGCGCGATAGCGAAGCCCGACGCGCACGGACCAGAATTTTCCGACCTTTTTGAAACGCAGCGATGGATGCTGCGGATCCTGTTTCAGCAACGCGTAGTTCTTATCGGCGAGTTCGCGCACCTGCGCCGGGAGCCTTTCATAGGCTTCCCAGAACGCGCGGCTCGCGAGATGCCTCATAGCTCGCGGGCGCGGCCTTTGCGAAGATCGTCGAGTGCCGCGTCGGCGAGCCGGTCGAGCTTGCCGGCGCTCACGTCGCGTTCGATCTTCTCGTCGAAGCGCGCGGCATCGAACTGCTCGAACCAGGCGCGAAAGCGCGCGAGGTCCTCGGGCGGCAGCTTGGCGACGGCCTTTTCGAGTTCTTCGATTGTCATAGCATAGATATAGCGCGCCACCGTAGGGTGGGCAAAGGCGCGAAGCGCCGTGCCCACGTGGTTGCGTCAGCGCAGGACGGGGCGCGGGTCCGGCGCCGAAACGTCTTGGCCCACCCTGAGACAATTGGGGCAGATCAGATTTAGCTGCCGCGAGCCCTCCCAACACAATTGTCACGCACGCTGCCCGCGGAAAGAAAATCAACTCTGACCCCAATTCCACGACCTTACGATGTCGGGCGCCTCGCTTGCGACCAAGGACGCGGTCGCCGTATCTCGAAGAGCTCGCGGCCGCCTATGCGGGCACGGCCGACCGGCGCGATCCGCTGATCTCGCCGCTGTTTGCGGACCTGCGCGGCTTCCGCCGGTGCTGGTGCGGGTCGGCTCGGCCGAGACGCTGCTCGACGACGCGGCGCAGTTTGCGCAAGCGGCCGGCGCGGCAGACGTGCCTGTGACGCTCGAAATCTGGCCCGCATAATCCACGCGTGGCCAATGTGGAATGCGAAGCTTGCGGACGGCCGGCTGGCGCTGGAGCGGGCGGGGAATTTTGTGCGGCGCTTCATCGAGTAAGCGCAGCGCCGGTCTCGCACGGGACCTGTTGGCGGATAAGGCTGGACATCGCGTGCCTCCACAATGCTAAGTTGTGACGCTTCTTGGGGGAGGGGCACGATGCGTTTTCGGAAATCGATATTCATTCTCTTGCTCGCAGCACCTGCGCTTGCGGCCTGCGCCACGCAACAGGCGATGACGGTCAGCGCAGGCACCATCGCCAACCCGCTGCCGAAATACAAAAACGCTGTCGCCGTCCGCTCCGTCACCGGCGGCCAGGCGATGAACGTCATGACAGTGCCGGGCGTCACCAATGAGCCGCTGAAGGCCGCGCTGGAAAGCAGCCTCGCGGCCAACGGCTATCTGGCATCTGGGGCGCCGAAATACTTCATCGATGCGGAGATCAAGAATCTGGAGCAGCCGCTGATGGGGCTCGACCTCGATGTCGTCGCGGACGTGACCTACAAGGTCTCCGGCGCCGGCGCGAACGCAACCTATCCGATCAAGTCCAAGGCCACGGCGTCGTTTTCCGATTCAGCCATCGCGGTGGATCGCATGCGCATCGCGAACGAACGGGCGATGCAGCAGAACATCAAACAGTTTTTGCAGGCGATGCGCTGAACGAAGGTAGCGCGGCTGGCAAATACGGTGTGACGTTGGTGTAGCCCGCATTGAGCGGAGCGAAATGCGGGAGCGATTGCCCCGGATTTCGCAGCGCTCAATCCGGGCTACGCTCGCTTCACGACCTCGTTGAGCTACACCGCGACCGACGTGCAGCTGAACTTCATCGCGTCGCTGCAAGGCGGCACCGTCAACCAGCAGAGCGTCGCGAATGCCGTCAACACCTTCGCCAACAACGGCGACACGCTGCCGGCAGGATTCCTGACGCTGTTACGGCCAGACCGGCAGCGCCTCGAGCAACGCGATGACGCAGCTTTCGGGCGAGGTGGGCGCGACGGCGGCGCAGAGCGGAACGCAGATGATGAACGCGTTCCTGTTCCAGATGCTCAATCCGTACAGCGGGGCGCCGGGCGACAATCCGGGATCGCTCGGCTACGCCCGCGCGTTCGCCGGGACCGACCGGCCGCTGCCGAAGGAGGCCGCCGAGGCCTACGCCGCGGTCACGCCGCGAGACCGGCAGCAGGCGGCGTTCGATGAGCGGTGGAGCGTCTGGGGGCAGGGCTTCGGCGGCACCAACAAGACCCAGGGCGATGCCGCGGTGATCGGCCCGCACGACACGTCGAGCCGGATCTGGGGCTTCGCGTCCGGCGCGGACCATCGGTTGACGCGCGAGACCACGGTCGGCTTTGCGCTCGCCGGAGGCGAGACGTCGTGGAGACTGTCGCAGGGCATCGGCTCCGGCCGGAGCGACGTGTTCGAGGCCGGCGTCTATGCCGCGTTCCGCAATGGGCGGGTTCGTGTCGGCCGCGCTGGCCTATGCGTGGAACGACATCACAACCGACCGCACGCTGACGGTCGCCGGCACCGACAAGCTGCGCGCGCACTTCCAGGCGCACAACATCGGCGCCCGCGTGGAGATGGGCTACCGCTTCGGTGACCGGTTCGCGGGTTTCACGCCCTATGCGGCGGCGCAGGCGCAGACCTTCCGCACGCCGTCGTACGGCGAGACCGCTATCTCGGGCTCGTCGCAGTTCGCCTTGTCGTACGACGCGCGAACCAGCACCGCGACCCGCACCGAACTCGGCTACTGGCTCGACAGCACGGTCCCGCTCGCCCATGGCGGCACGCTGTCGTGGCGCGGCCGCGCCGCCTGGGCCAACAACACCGGCGACCGCAAGGCCGCGGCAACCTTCCAGGCGCTGCCGGGCGCGAGCTTCACGGTGCTGGGCGCTGAGCCGCCGACCAACCTGATGCTGCTCAGCGCCGGCACCGAGCTGCAGCTGAGCAACGGGGTGTCACTCGGCGCAAGGTTCGACGGCGAGGTTTCGACGCGGGCGCAGACATACAGCGGGACGGGGACGGTGCGGTATGTGTGGTAGCGGCGGCGCGTGGCCGCGCACGGGTTACGATTTCAGCCCTTCGTTCAACAGGTCCCTAATCGTCCGTTCCTTGCCGTCGATGGTCGAGCGCACATTGTCGATCGCCCAGTGACCGTTCTCGCGGACGAAGTCGTAGCGCACGATGTCATCCGACGCCGGGTACTTCATCCTGGGCTCTTTCGAAAAGAGCTTGGCCACCACCGTCGCATGCGTTGCGTCCTGCCGCTCGACCTTCATTTGCGCGAGACCTCGTGGTCCTGAGAATTGCTGGGGATGTCGAAACCGGGCACCGGCTCTTGGTCGGTCGCCGTTCCGCGGTCGGAGCGCTTCCACAGCGCCGCGAGCGATTGCGAGAGGATGCGCCGCGCGGCCCGCGGAGTTGCAGCGCCGCAGCCGCGTCATATGGGTCGTGCTTGCCGTAGATTGATTTGACGACGGCTGGGTCGGGGTCCTGCGCGAAGGCAGGCGCAGGGCCGAGCGGCATTGCGGCGGAGAGCGTGAGGGCAAAGAGCAGGCGTTGGGAGAGCATGGGCTCCGCGGAGGGTGAGACCTCTTGGTCGTCGCAGCGACAGCCACAGTTCATCGGCCACATTCTACGAAAATAGTCCTTGCATATGTTCATGATTTGTTCTATTAACGCGAGTGTGAAATAATGGAGGGTGGATTTGGTGAGGAGCGTTGGATGGGTGCTTGGTCAAAAATTGAATGGACAGACTCCACGTTCAATCCGTGGGTCGGTTGCACCAAAATCGCGAGAGCAAAAAGCGCGCCATCCGCTTGCGATTTTTGCTATGCGGAGAAATGGGCAAAGCGCAGCGGACAGGTCGGGTGGGGCAACTTCCCGCGCCGACGGACGACGTCTGTATATTGGCGCAATCCGATTATTTGGAATGAGCAGGCCCGATCTTTTCAATCGCGGCACGGCCGTCGGCAGCGGGTGTTTTGCGCATCTCTCGCGGACGTGTTCGACAACCAAGTTGATCCAACGTGGCGTTCGGACTTGTTCAATCTCATTCGCGATTGCGATCAATTGGATTGGCAGATTCTGACCAAGCGCCCCCAAAACATCAAGAAGATGCTTCCGCACGATTGGAAGGATGGGTATCCAAACGTCTGGATAGGTACAACCGCCGAAGACGCTGGTGCTTACAAGCAGCGCGTGCCCCATCTGCTAAAAGTGCCGGCTGCCGTTCATTTCGTGAGCTACGAACCGGCGATAGGCCCGCTTGAAAAGCTCGACGCTAATGGACTGTCTCCTGATTGGCTGATAATCGGCGGTGAAAGTGGCGTGCGCTCTGATCTCATTCGTCGGACCGAACCGCAGTGGGTGAGAGCCGCCATTGCAGAATGCAGGCGGCTCGGAATCGCGGCTTTTCTAAAACAGTGGGGCACGTATCAGAACAATCCCCGTGTTGTGGAAGAGTTCGAGTCAGTGCAGGAGGCCATGCGTTTCGATCCGCCGGAGAATGGTAAAGGAGGCGCCAAATTAGACGACCAGCTATGGCGTGATTTTCCGACGGCCCGTGAAGTTTTGACGCCCCCGGTGAGCGGACGCGAGAGAGCTATCAAAAATGGCACGGAAAGACGAACGGTATTTGCTTGATGCGGACGGTTTGCTCGTCGAGAAGGTCGGTCGCTGGGCGACCGACAAACTAAAAATTGTTACCGACTATGTTCATGCATCCGGCGGTGCACGGAAAGCCTATTTGGGTACAGGGGCTGCTTATATCGATGTGTTTTGCGGGCCGGGGCGATCCCAAATTCGAGAAACCAGTCAGTTCATCGATGGAAGTCCTGTAGCTGCTTTCAAAAAGGGACAAACGTCCCCCGCTCCGTTTTCATCGATCTATATTTCGGACGCCGATGAAGGGTGCCGTCCGGAAAGTGGTTGGAATTCGGTGCGGCGCGATCTCCGATAACACGAGGGTATCGTTTCAGGCTG
>JAIESI010000388.1 GCA_019746135.1 Xanthobacteraceae bacterium | reverse complement strand
GCTTGGCAGCCTAACCACGGCAGAGGCTCCACTTAACGACGCGGAAAATCTGTTCAGATAACCGGGGCCACCTCAGAGCTCGTAAAGCTTGCGCTCCGACATGCGCAGATAGGCGGCTGCTTCGTCGGTCGTGAGGAGGTCCGGCAATCCTGTACTCGTATGTATTAACCTGCAGATTTTTCGAGATTTGACCGAAATTGGTCCGGATGCAAGAGATTACCACTCAAATTCGACTGCGGGATCAATGCAAAGCGACGCTTCAGCGCTCCAGCTTGTGTTGGGTGCCGACCCGGCTCTGTTCGCGATCGTCGGCCTCTCTCTCACGGTGAGCCTCGCGGCGGTGGGGATCGCCGCGCTGATGGGCTTGCCGCTCGGCGCGGCCGTGGCGCTGCTCCGCTTCCCGGGCCGCGAGGCGCTGATTGTCACCCTGAACGCGCTGATGGGCCTGCCGCCGGTGGTGGTCGGCCTTGCGGTCTACCTCCTGCTGTCGCGCTCCGGTCCGCTCGGCTCGTTCGGCCTGCTGTTTACGCCGCAGGCGATGGTGATCGCGCAGGCGGTCCTGGTGACGCCGATCATCGCGGCGCTGGCGCGGCAGACCATCGAGGATCTGTGGCTGGAATACCGCGACGAGCTTGCGGCGATGAATGTCGGCCCGACGCGGCGGCTCGCGACGCTGATCTGGGACGCGCGCTTCAGCCTTGTGACTGCGCTGCTCGCAGGCTTCGGCCGGGCGGCCGCCGAGGTCGGCGCCATCATCATCGTCGGCGGCAACATCGAGGGCTTCACCCGGACGATGACCACGGCGATCGCGCTCGAAACCTCGAAAGGCGATCTGCCGCTGGCGATGGGGCTCGGCATCGTGCTGATCTTGATCGTCATCGTCATCAACGCGTTGGCCTGGACCGCGCGCCGCGCCGGCGAACGGCTCGCCGGGTGAACGACATGCGCGCACCCGCAACCGACCTTCCGATCGTCCTGCAAGACATCAGCTATCGGGTGCGTGACGTGGCGATCCTCGATCGCGTCTCGCTTGAACTCGCGCCCGGTTCGCCGACCGTGCTGATCGGGCCGAACGGCGGCGGCAAGACCACGCTGATGCGGGTCGCGATGGGGCTCATCGAGCCGACCGCCGGGCAAGTCAGCTTCGGCGGCCGTATCGGTGCGCCGCCGACGCGTCGCGCCATCGTGTTCCAGCGCCCGGTCATGCTCCGGCGCAGCGTTGCGGGCAACCTCGGCTATGCGCTGGCGAGCGCCGGGATCGCGCGCGCCGACCGCGCGGCGCGCGTGCGTGAACTGCTGAACACCGTTGGACTCGCCGGATTCGGTGAGCGGTCGGCCCGGCGCCTCTCTGGCGGCGAGCAGCAGCGGTTGGCGCTTGCCCGCGCGCTCGCCCGTGATCCGGAGGTCCTGTTCCTCGACGAGCCGACCGCAAGCCTCGATCCCGCTGCAACCAAAGCCGTGGAGGACGTCATCTCCGGCATCGCTGCGCACGGCATCAAGGTGGTCATGTCGACGCACGATCTCGGCGAGGCGCGCAGGCTCGCCGGCGAGATCGTCCTGATCCATCGCGGCCGGGTGGTGGAAAGCAGCCCGGCGCAGGAGTTCTTCGCCAATCCAAAAACCGAGGAAGCCCGCCGTTTCGTCAGCGGGGAACTGCTGGTCTGACGGTCAACCAAGCAACAACGGGAAGGATAATCGCCATGCAATCTCGCCGTATCGTGATCGGCTTTGCCGCTCTCGCGCTGCTTTCGTCTGTCGCCACGGCGTCGGCGCAGGACAAGTCCATCGTCGTGTCGTCGACCACCTCGACGCAGGATTCCGGGCTGTTCGGCCATATCCTGCCGCTGTTCAAGGCCAAGACCGGTATCGACGTGAAGGTGCTGTCGCAGGGCACCGGGCAGGCGCTCGACACCGGCCGCCGCGGCGACGCCGATGTCGTGTTCGTCCACGCCAAGCCGCAGGAAGAGAAGTTTGTCGCCGACGGCTTCGGCGTGAAGCGCTTTGCGGTGATGTACAACGACTTCATCCTGATCGGGCCGAAGAGCGACCCGGCCGGCGCCAGGGGCAAGGACATCGTCGCAGGGCTCAAGGCGATCAAGGCCAAAAATTCGGCCACCAGCGCTTCGTTCATCTCGCGCGGCGACCGCTCCGGGACGCACGCGGCCGAGCTTGCGCTCTGGAAGGCGGCGGGCATCGACATTGCCGGAGCCGACAAGGGCCCCTGGTACAAGGAGATCGGGCAGGGCATGGGCGCCGCGCTCAACACAGCGTCGGCGTCGAACGCATATGTGCTCGCCGACCGCGGCACATGGCTCTCGTTCAAGAACCGCGGCGATCTCGAAATCGTCGTCGAGGGCGACGGCAAGCTGTTCAATCAGTACGGTGTGATCCTGGTCAATCCGGCCAAGCACGCGCACGTGAAAAAGGAACCGGGCCAGGCGTTCATCGACTGGCTCGTGTCGCCGGAAGGCCAGAAGGCGATCGCCGACTACAGGATCGGCGGGCAGCAGCTGTTCTTCCCCAACGCCACCGCGCCGGGCGTGTGATGCGCCGCCGCGCCTTCCAGGCCGCGTTGGCGGCCGCTGCTCTCACTGTGATCGCCATGACCGAGCCTGCCCGCGCCGACACTGTTTCGCTCTTCGCCGCGGGCAGCCTGCGCGCGGCGCTGACCGAGGTGGCGAAGGCGTTTGAGACGTCGGGCGGGCCTCGCGTGCAGTTGAAGTTTGGACCGTCGGGAATTCTCAAGGATGAGATCGCCGGCGGCGGCAAGGCCGACGTGTTCGCATCCGCCAACATGGAGCACCCGCAGGCGCTCCATGCGGCCGGCAAAAGCGGCCCGGTGGTGCTGTTTGCGCGCAATCGCCTGTGCGCGCTGGTGAAACCCGGCCTCAAGGTCGACAGCACGAGCCTGCTCGAGCGCATGCTCGATCCGCAGGTCAGGCTCGGCACCTCGACGCCGAAGGCCGATCCGTCCGGCGACTACGCCTTCGAGGTGTTCCGCAAAGCCGACGCCCTGAAGCCGGGCGCGCGGGCCACGCTCGAGCAAAAGGCGTTGCAGCTCACCGGCAGCCCGTCCAGCGCCCAGCCGCCGCAGGGGCGCGCGGTGTATGGCTGGCACGTCGCCGAGGGCCGCGCCGACATTTTCCTCGCCTACTGCACGGCGACGGCCGAGGCGAAGAAGCAGCATCCCGATCAGCAGATCGTCGCGCTGCCGGATGCGCTCGCGGTCGGCGCGGACTACGGGCTGACCGTGGTCGCGGATGCTTCGCCCGCAGCCTATCGCCTGGCCATGTTCGTTCTGTCGGGCGAGGGGCAACGCATCATGGCAGGGCACGGCTTCGGCGCCCCCGCGCTTCCGCAATAGGGCCGGCTTTTGGGGCTTGTCCGGCCCGAATGCGCGTGCGATAGTCGTTATATCTGTACGGATATAGCGAATTTTCAGAGCTGGGAATGGGCTCCCCACTGGAGCATCGGCACGGGCTTTATGATGTGTCGCCGGAGTTGCGGCGGTCGCACCCGCTTGCCGATCTCCTGAATCTGCCGTCGCAGACCGCTGCGCCGATCCTCGCCGAGCCGCCCGCGCTCAAGCCGAAAACGCCGAAGCGGCGCGTCCGCGTCTGGGAGCTCAACACCAACCTGCACTGCTCGGTGATCGGCACCTGTCTGTCGCATGCCGAGCTGCGCCGGATCCTGGCGCGGCTCAAAATCGCCGGCATCGAAACCGCCGACGAGCACGAATTGCACATGCTCGGCGTGCTGCTCGCCAACCGGCCGCAGGAGGGCGGCAAGATGCTGCAAAAGGCGCTGGACCGGCGCCACGACGTTGCGATCAACCAGTTTGCCAAGGCCAGGGACGACGCGGGCATCGGTGCGCTGTGGCAGAAGGCGATCGCCGGCGGCGACATCCCCGGCGCCTATTGGGCCGTGCTCACACATCCCGAATCCAGCGACAAGATGGTGCAGAAGGCGTTCGGCGACGTGCACATGCTGTCGCACCTGATGGGCGCGACCAACTGCGCCGACCTGCAGCGTATGCGGAAGCTGGAGGATGAGCTTGCGGTGGCGACGGACAAGCTCGATCGCCAGCAGCGGCAGTTGCGTGACGGATTTGTCGAGCGCGACGAAAAGATCAGCCGCTTGAGCGTGATGCTGGCCGAGAAGGTCCAGTCGCAAGTCACGGCGAGCCTCACCGGGAGCGAAACCGAGGCGTCGTCGCTGCGCGACACGATCGCCGAGCTGAACGATCGCCTGGCGCGCGAGACGGCGCGCCGCGAGCGACTGGATCAAAGGCTTGCCGCGCTCGAGGAGGCCGACACCGTCCGCCGCAAGGCCGAAGCCGAGCGCGATGCGCTGCGCCGCGAGCTCGAGGCGGTGGAACATCAGATGGACGCGCTGATCGGCCTGGCCGATGCCGAGCCGGCCGCCACCGCGCGGCTCGATGGCGCGACCATTCTCTATGTCGGCGGCCGAACCGGGCAGGTGCCGCGGCTGAGGGCGCTGGTCGAGCGTGCCGGCGGCCAGCTTCTCCACCACGACGGCGGCATCGAGGATGCAGCCGCGATGCTGCCCGGCTTTGTCAGCCGCTCCGACCTCACCGTCTTTCCCGTCGATTGCGTGAGCCACAACGCCATGGCGCAGGCCAAGCGCGCCTGCCAGCAGTTGAACAAGCCATTCGTGCCGTTGCGGACGTCGAGCCTCGCCTGTCTGCTGTCTGCGCTGTCCGGGATGAACAGGCCCGCTGTCGGCTTCTGACCGGCACGCTTCCGATGTATCCTGCGCCGGCTTTGCAGGGACCGGCGGCCTATGGGCGATACCAGGTTGACGTTGCGCGTGGATTTCGGTGCCAACCGCTCGATCGGTCCAGGCAAGGTGCGCCTGCTCGAGGCGGTCGGCCGCTCCGGCTCGATCTCGCAGGCCGGCCGCGAGCTTGGCATGTCCTATCGCCGGGCGTGGCTTCTCATCAACGACATGAACCAGTGCTTCCAGCAGGCCGTGATCTCTGCCCAACCCGGCGGGTCGCAGGGGGGCGGCGCGACGCTGACCGAATTCGGCGAAAAGCTGATCGCCGACTACCGGGCCATCGAGGACAGCGCGCAGCGCGCTGCGAAATCCCATCTGCGGGATCTGGAATCGTCACTGCGGACGCCGGAGCGCTCCGCCGAACCGCGCCGCAAGACGTCGATCAAGGGCCGGACGCGATGAATCGGCCTTTTGTCTGCCTCGGAATCGCTGTATTTGTTCGGATATGACGGCATTGCCCGGCAACCTCATTCGCGACGGAGAGTTTGATGAAGATCAGCGCTCGCAATCGCCTGAAGGGCACGGTCACCGAGGTCACCAAGGGCGCGACCACCGCGCATGTGAAGATCGATGTCGGCGGCACCATCGTCACCGCGTCGATCACCAACGCGGCCGTGGATGAGCTGAAGCTTGCCAAGGGCCAGGCCGCCTACGCGATCGTGAAGGCGAGCGACGTGATGGTCGCGATCGACTGATGCCGATGCATCGCCGAGCCCTGCTGACCGGTGCGGCGAGCACGCTGCTCGCCGGGGGGTCGGCGCGTGCCGCCACGGTGACGGACGACGCCGGCCGCACGGTCCAGGTGCCGGCCAAGGTGGGGCGGGTGTTCGCGGCCGGTCCGCCGGCTGCGATCCTGCTCTATACATTTGCGCCGGACCTGTTGCTCGGCTGGACGCGCAGCCACCGGCCGGAAGAATGCGAATTCCTGACCGCCGAGGCATGCGCCAAGCCCGAGGTCGGCCGGATCACCGGGCGCGGCAACACCGCCAATCTCGAAGTGGTGCTGTCGCTCAAGCCCGACCTTATTCTTGATGTCGGGTCGACCAACGACACCTACGTGACGCTGGCCAATCGCGTGCAGGAGCAGACCGGCATTCCCTACGCGCTGCTTGACGGCCGTTTCGACGCGATGGTTTCGACCTACCGCAAGCTCGGCGTGTTGACGCAGCGCCGGCAGCAGGCCGACGCGCATGCCAAATACGCCGAAGAGACGATGGCGGCGATCAGGCAGCGCATCGACCGGATTCCCGAAAGTCAGCGGCCGCGTGTTTATTACGGGCGCGGGCCGCGCGGGCTGGAGACCGGCCTCGGCGGCTCGATCAATGTCGAGACGCTGGAATTCCTCGGCGTGCGCAACGTTGCGGCCGAGCGCAAGGGCGGCATCGCCAATGTCTCGATCGAGCAGGTGCTGCTGTGGAATCCCGACGTCATCATCACCATCGACCGTGACTTTGCGGCGGGCGTGAAGACCGATCCGCTGTGGGCGCCGGTCAAGGCCGTGCAGGCCGGACGTGTGCATCTGTCGCCGAAGCTGCCGTTCGGCTGGGTCGATTTCCCGCCGTCGGTCAACCGGCTGATCGGGCTGTGGTGGCTGGCGAAGGTGCTCTATCCGGAGCAATTCCCCGAGGATCTGCGGCCGCTGACCCGCGATTTCTACACGCGGTTCTATCACAAGACGCCGACCGACGCGCAGATCGAGAGTGTGCTGGCGGGACGCGGCTGATACCTTGCCGGCATGACCCGAAGCGCCACGCCCGGCCTGCTGATCGCCTTTGCCGTACTGATCGCAGGACTTCTGCTGGCGTTCATGGTTGGGCGCTATCCCGTCGGGCTTGGTGATCTGTGGAACGTGATCGCCGGCAAGCTCACGGGGCGCGTGACCGGCGTGCCCGCCGCCGTGGAGAACGTGATCTGGCAGGTGCGCGGCCCGCGCGTGCTGGCCGCGGCGCTGGTCGGCGCGGCGCTGGCGGTGGCCGGCACCGCGTTCCAGGGGTTGTTTCGCAATCCGCTCGTCTCGCCTGACATTCTCGGCGCCTCGTCGGGAGCAGCGCTGGGCGCGGTGCTCGGCATTTTCTTTGCCCTCGGCATCTTTGCGATCCAGGCCTTCGCCTTTGTCGGCGGCCTCGTCGCAGTCGCCGCGGTCTATGCCATCGGCTCGGCGGTGCGCTCGCGCGATCCGATCCTGGTCTTGGTGCTCACCGGTGTGGTGATCGGCGCGCTGCTCGGCGCGGGCGTCGGCATGGTGAAATATCTCGCCGATCCGTACAACCAGCTTCCGGCGATGACGTTCTGGCTGCTCGGCAGCCTGGCCGGGACCAGCGTTGCCGATCTCATCCCGTTGTTCGGGCCGGTCGCGATCGGCACGGCGGTGCTGGTGGCGCTGCGCTGGCGTATGAACGTGATGTCGCTGCCGGACGAGGAGGCGAGGGCGCTCGGCGTTCCGACCGGACCGCTGCGCATCGCCATCGTCGCGGCCGCCACACTGGTGACGTCGGCGAGCGTCGCGACCGCCGGCATCATCGGCTGGGTCGGCCTGGTGATGCCGCATCTCGCCCGCTCGCTGGTCGGCCCGGACTTCGCGCGGCTCATCCCGGCAGCGGCGCTGCTCGGCGGCGGCTTCCTGCTGGTGATCGACACGCTCGCCCGCACCATGGCGCCGATCGAGGTGCCGCTCGGCATTCTCACCGCGCTGATCGGCACGCCGTTCTTCATCTGGCTGCTGGCAAGTGTTTCGAGGACTTGGTCGTGAGAACGTTCTCAGCTCTCGTGTCCCGGGCGCAGCGCAGCATGCAATGCTGCGCTGCAGACCCGGGACCCCGGTTGCTATCGACAGAAACCGGGGTCCCGGATCGGCGGTACACCGTTCCGCGCCTCCGGCGCTTCACGCTGCACCGCGTCCGGGACACGCGTGGAGAGGCTTGCGCATGATCCTCTCCGGCCGCGATCTCACCATCGGCTACAGCGACCGCACCGTCGGCGAGCATCTCGACGTTGCGCTTGCGACCGGCGAGGTGCTGGCGCTGCTCGGCCCGAACGGCGGCGGCAAGACCACGCTGCTGAAGACGCTGCTGGGACTGCTCGCGCCGAAAGCGGGCGAGGTGCGGCTTGGCGAGCGGCCGCTTGGACGCTACGGCAGCCGCGAGCGTGCGCGCCTGATCGCGTACGTTCCGCAGTCGCACGCGGCGACGTTCGCCTTCACCGTGGAGACCGTGGTGCTGATGGGCCGCACCGCCCATGGCAACCTGTTCAGCCGGCCGACCGCCGCCGATCGCGCGGTGGCGGCCCGTGTGCTGGAACGCTTCGGCATCGCGCACCTGTCCGAGCGGCCCTACACTATGATCTCCGGCGGCGAGCGGCAACTCGCGCTGTTGGCGCGGGCGCTGGCGCAGGAGCCGCAATTCATCGTGCTCGACGAGCCGACCGCGAGCCTCGACTTCGGCAATCAAGGAAAAGTGATGCGCGAGATCCGCGCGCTGGCCGCGTCCGGCCACGGCGTCCTGTTCACCACCCACGATCCGAACCACGCGATGCGCGCCGCCGATCGCGCCTTCCTGCTGCGCCAGGGTACCGGCATCGCCGAAGGCGCGACGGGCTCGGTTCTGACCCGCACGCAACTGGAGGCGCTTTACGGCGCGCCGGTCGACATCGTCACCGATACGCAGTCCGGGACCAGCGCGTTCCTGCCTGGCTGAACGGAATAACGAGCGGTTCGCCGTGTTGATCCCTATGTCGATACCACTAAGATGCCCGCCGGGCATTGCTGCAGGGATCACTCACATGAAAATCCATCTTTTTGTGGCGGCCCTTGTTGCATCCGTTGCGCTGGCCGCGCCGGCCGATGCAGCCTCGAAGAAAAAGAAGAAAACCTACCACCGTGCGCAGGCCAGCGCGGTGCAGTACAAGCAGGGCAACTCCTACGACGTCTATGTCGGCAATGAGCTGGTGGGCCGCGATCCCGACCCATCGATCCGGGCGTTCATGCGGCGCAATCCGCACATCTGGGACGGACCGGAATAAGCAGGAAGGTGTTTCGGAACGGATGAGCAAGATCAGGGTGATGAGTGCGGGCGCGGTCGAAGGCCCGGTCACGGAGCTTGCTCCGGCGTTCACAAAAGCCAAAGGCATCGAGGTCGATCTGAGCTTCAACACCGTCGGTGCGCTCAAGGCGCGCTTCGAAGGCGGCGAGAAGACCGACGTCATCATTCTTTCGGTTCCAGCCATCGAGGCGATCGAGAAGGCAGGCCGCGTTGCCGGTGGCAGCCGCACCGATCTCGGCCTTGCCACCTGCGGCGTCGCCGTGCGCGACGGCATGATGATGCCGAACATTGCGACCGTCGATGGCTTCAAGCGGATGCTCAAGTTCGCGGTCTCGATCGCCGCCAACGATCCCGCCCATGGCGGCTCGTCCGGCATCTATCTCGCCGATCTGCTCAAGCGCATGGACCTGGCCGCGGAAGTCTCGCCGAAGCTGAAGCTCTACAAGACCGGCCGTGAATGCGCGTTCGCGCTGGTGCGCGGCGAGGCCGAGATCGGCATCACCTTCACCAGCGAGTTCATCGCGGTTCCGGGCACGCGCGTCGTCGGTCCCTTGCCGCAGGAGATCGCATATGTGAACGGCTATGCCGGTGCGATCGCGAAGGACGCTCAGGCTGAGGTGGCCCGGACTTTTCTCGGGTTTCTCGCCGAGCCCCAATCGCGCGCCTGCTTTGCCCGCTACGGCCTTGGTTAAATATATGACCTGAAAAGGCTATTTGCCTCGCTATGGGTGCGCGGCGCAGCCCTATATAAGAAAGCGATGCGCAAGCCGAAGGACTATCTCATCAAGCCGGACCCGCTCGATCCGCGGCTGACCGAGCGCGTGACCGGCGTCGACCAGGCCGGTGCTGCGATCGAGACCGCGGTGACCGTCGAGCGCGCGCTGACGATCTTCCTCAATTCGCAGGAGATCGTCACCGCGATGACGATCGGCGATTACCCGGAATATCTCGCCATCGGCTATCTGCTCAATCAGCATATGCTGCTGCCGAACGACACCGTCACCGCGGTCGATTACGACGAGGACCTTGCGGTGGTCGTGGTGCGCACCAAGCGCAAGACCAACTACGAGAAGAAGCTGAAGAAGAAGGTGCAGACCTCGGGCTGCGCCCAGGGCACCGTGTTCGGCGATTTGATGGAGGCGCTTGAGGACGTCAAGCTGCCCGACGCCGAGCTTCGCACCTCCTGGCTCTATGCGTTGACCAACAAGATCAACACCACGCCGTCGCTCTATCTGGAAGCGGGCGCGATCCACGGCTGCGTGCTCGCGGTGGAAGACCGGCCGCTGGTCTACATGGAGGACGTCGGCCGCCACAACGCCGTCGACAAGATCGCCGGCTGGATGTTCAAGCATCGCGTGCGGCCCGACGACAAGATCTTCTACACCACCGGCCGGCTCACCTCGGAGATGGTGATCAAGACCGTGCGCATGGGCATTCCGATCCTGGTGTCGCGCTCGGGCTTCACCGCCTGGGGCGTCGAGCTGGCGCGCAAGGCCAACCTGACGCTGGTCGGCCGCGCCCGCGGCAAGCGCTTCATTGCGCTCGCGGGCGAAAGCCGCATCGTGTTCGACCAGGACCTCGCCTATGTCGAGGAGGAAAGCGCCAAGCACAGGCGCAAAGCGGCGGTGCATGACGACTGACGTTGTGACGCTCGGCCTCATCCTCGCCGGCGGGCTGGCGCGGCGGATGGGCGGCGGCGACAAGCCGCGCACCATGATCGGCGGGCAGACCATTCTCGCACGCGTCATCGAGCGGTTCGCGCCGCAATGCACGCGGCTCATTCTCAACGCCAACGGCGATCCGGCCCGCTTCGCCGACACCGGCCTGCCGGTGGTGGCCGACGACGTGCCGGACTTTGCAGGTCCCTTGGCCGGTGTGCTCGCCGGCCTCGATTGGGCCGCGGCGAATGCCCCGGGCGTTGCCTATGTCGCCAGCGTCCCGGGCGATTGTCCGTTCCTGCCGCGCGATCTTGTCGCCCGGCTGCATGCCGCCCGCGCCGAAGCGGGCCAGCCACTCGCCTGCGCTCGCTCCGGCGAATGGCGGCATCCGGTCGTGGGGCTATGGCCGGTGGCGCTGCGCGCCGATCTGCGGCGGGCGGTGACGCAGGAGGGGCTGCGCAAGATCGAGGTCTGGACGGCGCGGCATAGCATCGCGCTGGCCGACTGGCCGGCCGAGCCGGTCGATCCGTTCTACAACGTCAACACGCCGGACGATGCCGCCGCGGCCGGACGACTTGCCGCGGCTTTCCCTGGCGCCTGAACCCTTGATTGGCGGGCGCGGCAGATCATAATGATTCCAATCCCATAGGTCGGGACTATGGGAGCCGGAGGGATGCCATGAAGAGCTTTATCGTCGCCTGTGTTGCGATTGTCGCGATCGCCGTCGGCGCGGCCGTCGTGCTGAACCACTATCAGAAGCCGGCCGAACAGGCGTTCTCCACGACGGCCGTGCGCATCTGAGAGCGCGAAACCGCGTCAGCCCATCAGCGTCGCGTATGACAGGAAACCGACGGTCGAGCCCGCCTCGACCGTCGTCGTGTTTTCGGGGAATTCGGCGAGCCCGTCGGTCTCGGTCAGCGAGGTCAGCACGCCGGCGCCGTCCTGCGGGTGCTTGAACGCCTCGACCGTGCCGTCGGCGGCCGGCCGCAGCGCGACACGGACATATTCCCGCCGTCCGGTCTTCTTCTTGTAGGCGAACGCGAGCCGCACCGGCAGCGCGGTGAGCGGCTCAGGCGCCGCGCCTGCAAGCCGCAGGAACAGCGGGCGCACCACGCGCGCAAAGGTGATGAAGGCCGCGACCGGATTGCCCGGCAGCCCGACGAAGGCGGCCGCCCCGGCGCTGCCGCCCGGCACGACGCCCATCGCCACCGGCCGGCCCGGCTTGATCGCCACACGCCAGAACACGAGCTTGCCGATCTTTTCGATCGCATCGCGCACGTGATCGGCTTCGCCGGTCGAGACGCCGCCCGAGGTCAGCACCAGATCATGGTCGCGTGCGGCCTCGGCGATCGCGGCCTGCAGCGCCGCCGGGTCGTCTTTGAGGATGCCGAGGTCGGTGACGTCGGCGCTCAGACGCTCGAGCATGCCGTCGAGCAGAAAGCGGTTGGCGTCGTAGAGCGCGGCGGCGGGGCGCGGCTTGCCCGGATCGACGATCTCGTCGCCGGTCGAGAACAGCGCGACCCGCACCTTCCGGCGCATCGTCAGGCTTGTCAGCCCGACCGCGGCGGCCAGCGCCACGTCCTGCGCCGCAAGCCGCCGCCCGGCCGGGAGCAGCAGCGAATTCTTCTGTACGTCCTCGCCGGCCAGCCGCCGGTTGGCGCCGGGCTTCAGACCCGGCGGAACGATGACGGCATCGCCTTCGGTCCGCACATCCTCCTGCATGAACACGGTGTCGGCGCCGCGGGGCATCGGCGCGCCGGTGAAGATGCGGATGGCTTCATGGGCGCGAAGCGGCGTTGCGGCGGCGCTGCCGGCGGTCAGGCGGCCGGTGACGGCAAGCCTGGTTTCGCCTTGTGGATCGAGGTCGCGATGCCGCACCGCGTAGCCGTCGACCGCGGAGTTGTCGAACGGCGGCAGGTCGAGCGGCGCTATGACGTCGGCGGCCAGCACGCGGCCGCGCGCTCCGGCAAGGTTGACCGTCCCGGTCTCGCTCACCGGCCGCACGCGCTCGGCGATCATCCGCTCCATGTCCGGGATCGGCAGCAGCGGGCCCGAAAACGCGAAGCAGTCGTCGGTGAGCTGCGCCATCAGGCTCTCCGCATCGCCTGGGCCGCGCTTTGCAGCGGCGTCGCCTGCTTCAGGAGCATGTCGGCGATCCGTTCGATATCGTCGAGATCGATCACCGGCACCCTGGCCTGCGGCAGGGCCAGGTCCGAGGCGATCGCGACGATGTGCGGGTCGTCGGGATGAATCAGCGGCTTGCCGTTCGCCGCGCGATGGATCTCGATCTTCGGAAACGCGTCGCGCTTGAACCCCTCGACCAGCACCAGGTCGACCGGCGCGAGCTTGGTCAAGAGGTCGGGCAGGTCCCACTCCGGCTCGTCGCGCAGCTCGTGCAGCACCGCAAAGCGCTTCGCCGAGCTGATCACCACCTCGGTGGCGCCCGCCGCGCGGTGCATGAACGAATCCTTGCCCGGCTGATCGAGGTCGAAGCCGTGATGGGCGTGCTTGAGCGTCGACACCCGCTGGCCGCGGGCGATCAGGCGCGGCAG
>JAIESI010000041.1 GCA_019746135.1 Xanthobacteraceae bacterium | reverse complement strand
ACGCCGGATGATTCGAGGTTGAACATCTCGGAGACTACGCCACCCTCATTTCCAACCAACCCCGCGACGGCACCCGGTTCATCACGCGGGAACGGTGCGGTCATATGTCCGGCCTTTCAGCGCGGCTTAGACCGCTGGCCTCGATGGAGTCCGCGATGCGAGAGGCTGATCACACTTACGCGCTCTGAGCGCTGTGCGAGAGACGGCCTGTCTCGCTTCGGGATTTCGCTCCCAGGGAATCATCGTTTGTGCATGCACCTCGCCTCTGACGGCTCCTGCGCCGGTCAGTCTGTACGGATCAGCATAGGGCTCACGCGCTTGCGGCGCCGGTTGCTGCCTGCATTTTTCGATATGTTCCGCCCTTCGTTAGAAGCGCCCAAATAATGCGTGCCATCTTATTGGCGAGCGCAACCGCGGCAACCTTGTATGGCCGTCGTGCCATGATGGCAGTCAACCATTTCGACGCCTTGTTGTTACCCCGCGCGTGTCGCAGAACAGAAGTCGCTCCCAGTACCAATAGGCAACGAAGCTCAGGATTGCCCATTTTCGATATTCTGCCCAAGCGCTCCTTGCCGCCACTCGAATGAGGCCTCGGTGTCAATCCTAGCCACGCAGCGAGATGGCGGCCGGACTTGAACCCGGCCAGATCCGGAACAAGTGCCTTAATAGATGCCGCAGTGATTGCTCCAACACCCGGTATCGTGGTCAGTCGCCGCATGTCCTGGTCTCGCTTTGCCTCGGCAACGATCTCCTTCTCCAGCCGATCAAGCTGCCGTGCCAACGCCTCGATCTGATCAGCAATTGCCGACAAGGCAAAGCGAGCGGCTTTCGGTAAACGATCATCCGTCTCGTCCCGTACGATATCGATCAGGCCTGCCACTTTCGCCGTACCGGTGCCGCCGATGACGCCCAACTCCGACAAGTGCGCCCGCAGCGCATTGATCATCTGGGTTTGCTGGCGGACCAAAAGGGCACGCGTCTTAAGGACCATCGCGGCCGCCTGCTGCTCAACCGACTTGACCGGAACGAAGCGCATTGTCTTGCGGATCACTGCTTCGCTGATCGCCTCGGCATGGGCGGCATCTGTCTTGCCGCGCTTCACGAAAGGCTTCACATAGGCTGGCGGGATCAGTCGTACCTCGTGACCAAGTGCCGCGATCTCGCGCGCCCAGTAATGCGAACTTCCGCAGGCTTCGATACCGACCAGACATGAAGGCTGTTTTTCGAAAAATCTCAGCACCTCCGCGCGGCGCAGTCTTCGGTTAAAGACAGGAAGGCCATCAGCGTCCGCGCCGTGGACCTGAAAGATCTGTTTGGCCAAATCCAGTCCAATGATGGTAACTTTCTTCACGGAACAGCTCCTATCTCGTGGCGGTTGAATGCGCCCACGTTTTAGCACTTAGATGCTGTGGTGGCGGGCCGTTCCACTTCATCACTCTACAGGGGGCGTTGCGGGGATCTCCCCGCAGAAGGGGCCGGCCGAGACCCAGGGCTCGGCCGTAGGGGAAAGCTTTCCCCTACGTCATTCCCAATTGGCGGAGCATCGACTCCCAATCTGCCGACGCCGCCCGTTTCGATTGTTTCGATATTGGGGTGGCATGTGCGAGCGGATTGCGGTGCGACAGGACTCTCGGGAAAAGTAGAGATCAGGCCATCTCTGCTACCTTCTGACGAAGGATGGCGGAAAAGGCTGTCAGTCCTTGGTGCTCAAGTGCGGTCAGAAACTCGTCAATCGAGGGGAGGGTCTTGCGCAGATTTTGACGAGCGCGTTTGACGCTATCGATCAGCAGGTCTGGAAAGGTCGAATGAAGGCCCACCAAGAAATCATCGGGCGAAATACAAGCGACACGGTGAGGTTCGAGTTCCGAGGCGGGGAAGTCCTTGAGGTTCCAGGTGACGATGACTGAAGCCTTTCCGGCGATGGCGGCGGCGAGCACATGCTGATCATCGGGATCCGGTAAGGAAAAGGCTGGGATTAGGGCCTGGTAGTTGGTGACATCGGCCTCTGGCAGAGCCGCCTTCATTTTGTCGCGCGTGGTCTCAAACCGTGAGATCGGCGTGCCCGGTGAATTGGCGGCCAGATTGCGGATCCATTCGGCATGGATGTCGTCCGTCCAGCGCGCATCGACCAGACCGTCGAAGGCGCACTGGATCAGGATATTTCGCAAATGGAAGGGATAGAGGACGCAGGCATCATAGACCGCGACAGGCGGTTTAGAGGCCATGGGTGACCATGAGATCCTCTGTGTCCTCGGCCAGCGCATCGAGCGCCTTCTGGCGGGCGTCGAGTTTGGTCTTCAGCGCGAGCACGTCCTTGAGCGACGCGCGGCGATGCTTACCGACATAACGAAACGGCAGCTCGCCACGATCCATCCGCAGCACAACGAGCGGCCGTGAGATGCCGAGGATGGCGGAAGCCTCGGTGGGGCTCAGCTCCTGATCTTCGGTGAGGACCGCCACGCGCTCGCCGCTGAGCAGGCGGGTCAGCAGCGTCTCCACGACGCTGATCGCGGCCGGCGGCAGCGAAAGGGTCTGGTCCCGCCCATCCCGGCGCCGGACATGCAGCTCGACGCGATCGCCCTCGGCCAGCTTGGGCAGAGACGACACCTTCTTGCGATCCCGGTCCGAAAGACCGGCAAACTTGACGACCTGGCTGGCCATGACGGGTTCTCCTAGCCAGCCAATATAGTCGGACGGGGCCATAGCTGCAATAACTGAAATCTCCTGAGGACGATGGCTATGCGGCAAGGGGCAGTTCCTCCGCTTCCACCTCCTCGTCGCCGACAGCCTTTTGGAGGAAGCGTGAAAGCGCCGCCTTCCGGGAATCCCGGTCGAGGGCATAAGCGGTCTGCTTGAAGGTGACGCCGTCCAGGAGCCCCTGAATGTAGCCCGAGATCGTGTCCGCGGCCATGATGAGCGCCGTGTCGAGCGTATGGATGTACTTGCTTGTCACCGAGCCCTTGGCATGCCCGACCAGCGCCGCGATCGTCACCTCAGTGAAGCCGAGATCGTTGCCGATGCTGGCGAAGCTGTGGCGCAGGACGTGCGGCGTGACATCGGAAAGAGGCGAGTTCTTGAAGATCTGTTCCCAGTGGTTCGGAAAGCTGCCGAACGCGTTGTCCTCGTCCTGACCGGGGAAGACATAGGTGCCCGTCGCGCCCTTGCAGCGCTCCTCCAGATACTCGACCACTGGCAAGCCCACCGGGCGGACGGACACGCCTTCCTTGCTATCCTCCAGGCGGAGGCAGCTTCCATCCGTATCTGCCTCGCTCCACATGAGGCCGATGATCTCGCTACGGCGGCAGCCGGTGAGCGCGATCTGTCGGATGATGTCGACGGTCATGGCGTACTTCTCGATCGCCGCCGACGCGCGCAGCATCTGCCCGAGCGTGCGATACTCCGCCTCTGTAAGCCGGCGGTTCCGGACATTGTCCTTGGGCTTCTTGATGCCGTGCGCCGGATTGCGCTCGATGATGCCAGACTCGACGGCGTAGGTGAGGATGCCGCCCAGCAGACCAACCGTGCGCGTCGCCGTGCCAGCGCCGCCACGCACGATAGCCCTGCCACGAAGCTTCTTCGTTTTGACGGACACGCGCGTCTTACCCGCCATAATGTCCTTCAGCACCTTGTTGATGTCGGCCTTGGTCAGGTCCTTTACGCGGCGCGCGCCTAGCCGGCTCAACGCTTCGTCGAGTGTGACCGGCCGATTGCACTGGCGCTGCTTGATGGTCAACAGTCGCGTCTCAGCCCTGGTGCCCGGATGCGTGTAGATTGTCTGCTGATCGGTGACGACGAAGCTTTCGGCCCGCAGCGTCTCCAGTCCCATGTCGTAGGTGCCGGCGGCGATGGCGCCCTCGATGCGTGCGTTCAACAGTTGCTCGAAGGCGGTGAACAGGATGCCTTGGAGCTCGATGGTCAGCGCGAGCATGCGGTTGAGGAACGTGGTGATCGGCGGCAGATCGTCCTTGATGCCGTTCGCATCCATGAGCTTCAGGCCGGTCGCCGCCTCGAACCGCTGAAGTGCGCAGCCCTCGATCTTGCCGCGAACGAGCAGCATGTAGAGCTGGCGCAGGGCGTCCCTGGCATAGTGGGACTCCAGATTGTCCTCCGGCCGGAACAGGCCCTGGCCGCCGGTCTGCCGTTGACCGCGCGTGATCGCACCAAGCGTGTCGAGCCGGCGGGCGATCGTGCTCAGGAAGCGCTTCTCGGCCTTGACGTTGGTCGCGACCGGCCTGAACAGCGGAGGCTGCTGCTGGTTGGTCCGATGCGTGCGGCCGAGCCCTTGGATGGCGGTATCCGCTTTCCAGCCAGGCTCGAGGAGATAATGCACACGGAGGCGCGTGTTCCTCGCTGTAAGCTCGGCATGATAGCTGCGCCCGGTGCCACCCGCGTCACTGAACACGAGGATGCGCTTGTGGTCGTCCATGAAGGCTTGCACCTCGGCGAGATTGGCCGAGGCCGCTCGGGTCTCGACGACAAGACGATCGTTCCTTGCGGCGCTGGATTTGCGGACGATGCGGCGCGACCGGCCCGTCACTTCCGCCACCATATCGGTGCCGAAGCGCTGCACGATCTGGTCGAGCGCGCCGGGAACGGGTGGCAGGCTCGCGAGCTTGGCGATCAGAGCATCACGACGTGCAACGGCTTCGCGGCTCTCGACCGGCTGTCCGTCGCGGTAGACCGGACGGGACGACAGCTTGCCCTCGCTGTCGGTGAAGGGCTCGTAGAGCTGCACCGGGAAGGAATGGGCAAGATAGTCGAGGACGTACTCGCGCGGCGTGATATCGACGCGAACGTCGTTCCACTCCTCGGTCGGCAGCTCGGCGAGGCGGCGCTCCATCAGGGCTTCACCCGTCGAGACGATCTGGATCACGGAGGCATGACCGTCTTCGAGATCGCGCTCGATCGAGCGGATTAGGGTCGGCGTCTTCATGCTGGTGAGCAGGTGCCCGAAGAAGCGCTGCTTCGCCGACTCGAATGCGCTCCGGGCAGCCGACTTGGCCTGGCGGTTCAGCGTGCCCGATCCGCCCTTGCTTCCGCCCGTGATGTTGGCGGCCTGCATGGCGGCGTCGAGGTTGTTATGAATGATCGCGAAGGCGTCCGCGTAAGCGTCGTAGATGCGGATCTGCTCGGGCGTCAGCTCGTGCTCGACCAGTTCGTATTCGACGCCAGCAAAGCTCAGTGAACGCGAGGTGTAGAGGCCGAGCGCGCGCAGATCGCGGGCGAGCACCTCCATGGCGGCGACACCACCAGCCTCGATCGCCTCCACGAACTCGGTCCGGGTCGAGAACGGGAAGTCTTCGCTGCCCCACAGGCCGAGGCGCTGCGCATAGGCGAGATTGTGCACGGTCGTCGCGCCGGTGGCGGAGACGTAGACGATGCGCGCCTCCGGCAACGCATGCTGGAGCCGCAGGCCCGCACGGCCCTGCTGGGAGGCCTCCTGATCGCCGCGTTCACCCTTGGCGCCGACCGCGTTCTGCATGGCATGGGCTTCGTCGAAAATGATCACTCCGTCGAAGTCGGAGCCCAACCATTCAACGATCTGTCGCACCCGGGAAAGGCGTTCGCCGCGGTCGTCGGAGCGTAGCGTGGCATAGGTGGTGAATAGGATGCCTTCCCGAAGGGTGATCGGCTTGCCCTGCGGGAATCGTGAGAGCGGCGTGATGAGCAACCGCTCCATGCCGAGCGCGGACCAGTCGCGCTGCGCATCCTCGATGAGCTTGTCGGACTTGGAGATCCATACCGCCTTGCGGCGGCTCTGCATCCAGTTGTCGAGGATGATGCCGGCGGACTCGCGCCCTTTGCCGACGCCCGTGCCGTCGCCGATCATGAAGCCACGCCGAAAGCGAACCGCGCGCTTGGCGTCCTCGGCGGCGGCGGTCACGACGTCGAGGGTGCCATCCACGGTCCAGGCGCCGGCGAGATGGTCGCCATGCGCCTCGCCTGCGTAGATCAGCGTTTCGAGTTGCGCGCCCGAAAGCAGGCTGACGATGTTGGCGGGAAGCCGCGGACGGTAGCTCGGCTTCGGGGGCGCCACCGTGGCCATCGCTGCCGACTGCACGAGCTGCGTCGGGTGATCCTGGGCGCCGGCAATCCGGATGCTCTGGAGGCCGTAGTCTTCATAGATGGAATCGGAGAGACGTGTGCCCTGCGGCGATGTCCAATCGACCGTCTCATAGACGAGGTCGACGGCCTCGGATTCGGCCACGCTTGCCGGACGGGGGCCGGAGCGTGCGGCGCGCGCGATATAGCCGCGAACGGTGCGCGGGGTCGGGGCGCACGCCAGCGCGGCGACGGAGGGATCGACCGGCAATCGCCCGGGGACGTGCTCCTCGATCCACGCCATCAGCGTGGCGACGTCCGGCGCGATGCTGGGCGCAGGCCGGAACGCGGTCGGATCGCCAGCCGGCAGCTTGTCGACGACGGTCAGCCGCGTCGAGAACGTGGTGCCGTGCTTGGCATAGAGCCGGCCGTCGATGGCGGCGGAGAAAACCACGCGGCCGCGCGCCTGCAGCCGGACATAGGCGTCGCGCCAAGCCGGAGCGTCGGGCGCGAAATTGGCGCCGGTGATCGCGACCAGGCGGCCGCCATCGGCAAGCCGGGCCAGCGCCGAGCCGATATGGCGGAACGCCGCGTCGGCCATGCGCCCCTGCACGTTCGCCATCGCCGAGAAGGGTGGATTCATGATGACGACGCTCGGCACGATGGCGGCGTCGAGGTGATCGTGAATCTGCGCGGCGTCGTGGCGGGTCGCTGCAATGTTCGGGAAGAGCAAGGCGAGCACGCTGGCGCGGGTTTCGGCCAGCTCGTTGAGGGCGAGCGATCCGCCGGCGATCTCGGCCAGGATCGCGAGCAATCCAGTGCCGGCCGACGGCTCGAGCACGCGGTCGGCCGGCGTGATCGCGGCCGCCGTCGCGACAGCAAGGCCGAGGGGGACCGGCGTCGAGAACTGCTGATAGGCCTCGCTTTCCGTCGAGCGGCGCGTATGCGTCGGCAGGAGCCCAACGACCTTCTCCAGCATGGGGAGCGCTTGAGCCGGAGAGCCGGCCTTGCGCAAAAGCGCCTTTCCGTATTGGCGGAGAAACAGAACGGTCGCGGCCTCGCAGGCGTCATAGGCCGTTTTCCAGTCCCAGGCGCCGGACGTGTCGGAGCCGCCGAACGCTTGCTCCATCGCGGCGCGAAGGATTGCAGCATCAACCCGGCGCCCCTCCTCGAGATATGGGAGGACGATCTGAGCGGCGGCGATCATGGGTGCCGCCGCGTCGGCGGGCGCTGCGAGCGGCGCGGTCGCGGCCGTGCGCGCGGCCGCGAGAGCTGAGGAAGTCGTCATGTCGGTAAACCTCGGGAGAGCGGAACGGGCGAGCCGGCCGGCGCTCTCTCTGGACCGCTCCGGCTCAAACCCGTCCCGGCCAAGCTCTTCCTCTCGTCACGCCGCCTTCGCCGCGCGCCACCATGCGACGCGCTCGTCGCGCGTCGCGTTGGCGAGCCGCAGCAACAGATCGCCGTGGCACGGACGCGGCGCGCAGAAGCAGACGAGATCGCGTCCGCGCAACTCGTCGAGCGCGCGCAAGAGATGATGCTGATCGGCGAGCCAGCGCTCGTATTTCGCGATCACGGCGGCGTGGTCGCCATCGGGGCCGATCCGGAACGGATTGCCCCATTTGCTGCCGCGACCGATGTAGACGGCGCCCGCCGGCACGCCTGCGTGATGCTTGTTGAGAACCCTGCACATCCGATCGCCTCCTGATCCCGTTGCGCCGGACTGGCGACGGGGGCGCGGTTGAGGCGCGGCAGGTCACGATCGCCCGCGATGCGGAAACGGTTCGTCCGTTGACTGGCGAGCCGCCGCGTCCAGACAGGTCCGCGACGCGAGGGATCAGGGGGTCGGCTCGTCCGGCAGGGTTGCCGACGGCGGCACGTAGGCGTCGAAGGGGTTGTCGTCGGCGAGATGGCCGAACGGCGTGAACACGAAATCCGTGCCGTCGCGGCCGACAGCGCAGATGACGAAGTGGGCCTCGCCGGTGACGGCGTCGGCGCATTCCATGAGCGCGAGGTTGCCGTCAGCGGCGGCTCGCAACAGCGTCGCGAAATTGGCGCGTGCGTGATCGGGGATGCTCATGGCGTACCTCGCTTGGTGCGCCCGGCCGAGAGCGTGGTGTCGAGCCAGGGATTGGTTGCGATCCAAGCCACGGTCTTGCGACGGCCGAGGTCGAGGACGTGCGCGCCGCCCCCGAAGGCGTTCACGCGCGGGCGCGAGCAGGTGTTCGCCCATTGGAAGCCCCAGCGACCTTTGAGGTCGAAGGCCTCCGCGCAATGGAGGACGAAGTCGATCACGGCTTGCGGATCGCCGGTCGCCTCATTGCGAATCCAGAGCTGGGTTCCGCCATGCTCGGGCTGGATAGACAGAAGGAATGCATCGGAGGGTGAGTCCTCCGCGGCGTTATCCTTCATCATGCAATTGTAGAGTTCGAGCGCGCGCGCAGCGTTCTCCGGCGTGCCAACGTCGAGAAGACAGGAGAGGTCTGTGAAGTAGTCGGCCATGTCAGCCTCCTGAAACGACAAAGCCCGGCGCGGTGGCCGGGCTGGTTGAAAAGACGGGGTTGCTGCTTGAGCGTCAGAGCCGGAATTCGGCGACGATCCGCTGCGCGTTGGCGTGGTGCTCGAGCATCTCGCGGTAGAAGCGCTTGCGCGCGTCCCGCTTCGGCGGATCACGCAGCGCCGATCGCGCGAGCTTGCGCCGCGCAGCACGGATCACGGTTCGGTCGCTATCCCAGACCGTGATGTCGAGGCGGAGATAGGTGCTGTATATCTCAGCCTCCCTCCGCCTTCTTGGCTGCTCGCAAGGCGGCGAGCGCCGCGCGGAATTCCGCTGCGCCGATCTCCTCCGAGAGATCGATGGTGGTGGCGACAGACAGACAAGCGTCGTGAATGTCACCGTCTGACACTGCGTCCGCCGTGAGACTCGCGAACTCCGGATCGGTTTCGATGATCGCGGCGATCTGGTCGCGAACGCGGTCCTCCTGGAGCCGCGCAAGGACGTGATAGGGGCGCGGTGCCACGACGGGCCCGTCAGGATCGCGCGCTCCTGCGAGGATCGCATCGGCCTTTGCGACGGCGGCGCTCGCGCGTGCGAGCCAATAAGCGTCTGTTTGCCGCTGCGCGACCTGATCCGCAACGACGATCTTGAGGAGGCCGAACAGCACCTCGAAGTGCGCGGCCTTCCGCTGGATGGCCTCATCGAAATGCGCTGGGACCGGCACGGCCTCGCCCGAATAGGCGGCGTCAGCGCCGAGCCAAATGCCGGTGACGTAGGATTCGCCGGCGGCCTCGTAGTCCAGTTTGTCGCTGGACCAGTCATCGTCGTCGATGGCCTGGCGGCACGCTTCAGCCGGCGTTGCGGCCTCATAGGTCCGCTGCCGGTAGACGGGCATGCGGTAGGTCGTCTCGATAGTATAGGTGGGCATGGGAGGCTCCTGAAATGCGAAAGCCCGGCGCGATGGCCGGGCTTGTCGGGTTGGATGGAGAGAAGGCGGGCTAGTAGCCGAACTGCCACGACGGCCATGGCTGGCCGTCATCGGCGGCCTTGGCCGCCTCCTCGAGATAGTCGGCGTTCCCTTCCACGACGGTCGGGTACTTGACGGGTGTTTCGTCGACCACCGTCACGGTGCAGACGAAGCCGTCCTCGACCTCGACATGGACGGGCACGAAATACTGGAAGACGACGCGGCGCGGCGTTGCCGAGCTGAGCTTGGTCATCGGAATGCTCCTTGTTGAGAGGTGGCGGGAGCGACTGAAGCCGCCCCCGCCATGGTCGCGTCACTCGGCGGCGATCATCGCGGGGTCGTCGGCGTCGATTTCGCCGCCACCCGGCTGCTCGTCCTCATCGTCGGCAAGGAATGCCGGAAGTGCTCCATCGCCCTCGCCATCGGTCGCATCGACGGTGGTCGTCACTTCGGGATCGGCGGAACGCAGTGGCTCCGGCAGCCAGCCGGTGTCGGCGAGCAACCGTTCGGCCTCTTTTGCCATTTCCGGCTTCTTGAGGTGTTCAATGAGTTGCGCCTTCTCCTCACCGAGCGCTTCCCGCACGGCTTCGACGATCCGGCTCTTCGTGACGCGGCCGAGATAGTTCGCCACGCTCGGGCGCCATCCGGCCTCCACCATGTCGAGACCCGTCGCACGCGCCAGCCGATCGGCATCGCGTATGCGCCGGTCGAGCCCGTGCTGGGAGACGCCGTTGCCGCTATAGGGATTCGGACGCTCGTAAAGAGCGTTGACCCCGTAGCTGACGCAGTGCGCGAGCAGCGCGAGACGGCTCGCATCGTCGAGCCCAGCGACCCAGTCCCATAGCCGATCGTCGTCATCGAGCGGCATGTCTGCCTTCCAGGCTTCCACCCGGGCCTGAATGGCCCTGGCGGAGGCGCTGTCCTTCAGGTCGGTGGCCTGAACGGGGAAGTGGACCTCCCGGACCGACGCCTCGACGGCGCAGCCGTGCGCGTTGTGCTTGAAGGCGTCGAGCACCAGCTTGTGCAGGAGCGCGGTGAGCGCAACGTGTGGGTGGTTGGCGACTGATTCACGCAGCGCCAGCGTGCGATGGGCCGTGAGCTCGATCACCAGCCGCTCGGGCAACGGCTTGACGCCATCATCGTCCTCCTCGTCTTCGGCCTCCGTTTCTTGGCCGCCCATCGTGATGACAGCGCGCTGAACGGACGGTGCGGGAGCATCGACCCCGCCGCTCTCCCCATCGACATCGGCTTCGCCGCCTTCGATGGCAACAGGCGCCTCGTCCTCGGGTCGCACAAAGCCACGATCGACCACGATGTCGCCGTCGCGGTCCACGCTGACGAAGACGCCCGCGCGGGCGATCTCGGTGGAATCGTAGACGACGGGGCGCTTGTCGAAGGCACCAAGAGCCTCCTCGATCTCGCCCAGGCGTTGATCGATCTCGTCCGGCAGCTCGTCGGCGCCGTCATACTCCGCCTCGAGCCGATCGCTTTCCGCACGCAGCGTCTCGCGTTCTGCCCGCTCCTCGTCCGTGAGATCGACGAAAGTGCCGGTGATCTGGCGGAGGCGGTGGTCGTAGCCATAAGGCAGGTCGAGGTCGACCTTCACCCACTTCCAGCCTTCACTGGCGATCTCCTCGGCCACGGTCTTCAGCTTCTCGCTGACCAAGCGGTGAAGCAGCGTCGGGTCCTGGAGCCAGCCGCCGTTATCATCCTCAAACAGGTCGCGCAGTACCACGCCGCCGGCCGCGACGTATGCGTCGGCGCCGACGAAGCGCGCGCGCTTGTCGGAGGCCGGGATCGTGGTCTCGGTCAGCAACTGGCGGATATGCCAGGGCTGCCGATTGTACGAATGCTGGACGGCTTCCCACACCTGCTCCTGACGCTCATGATTCGGGTTGACGGTGAAGGCCATCAACATATCGAGGGTCATGTTCTCCTCGGCATAGGCATCGCGCAGCACGGTCGAGACCGCGTTGAGACGAAGCCTCTGCTTCACGACCTGCACAGTCGTGAGGTAGGCCGCGGCGATTTCTTCCTCGGTCATGCCCTTATCGAGCATGTCCTGGAACGCGCGGAACTGGTCGAGCGGATGAAGTCCGGCGCGCAGCAGGTTCTCGGCGAGGGAGTCGTCCTCGGCAAGGATCTTGGTGTCGGACTTGCGGACGATGCAGGGCACAAGCCCGTCCTTCGGGAAACGCTTGGCCTTCACCAGGCGCTCGACCGCACGATAGCGGCGCCCACCGGCCGGCACCTCGAAGACGCCGGTCTCGTTGCCGTCCGCATCGAGAATGGCGCGAACGTTGAGGCCCTGCACGAGGTCCTCGCGCCGGTCGATGTCATGGGTGAGTTCGTCGAGCTCGGCCTCCGGCCGAGTTCGCCGGACGTTGGACTCCGAGAGCACGAGCTTATTGAAGGGAATGTCGCGCGAGCGCGAGAAGACGATCTTCTTGGCGGCCTTTGCCATGTCGGGTTACTCCGCGACGGGCGCCGAGAGCCTCTCTCTCGGCTTCTAACCCGTCACGAAGCGAAGCGCCGCCCTCTTACTCTGAGGGACGGCGCCGCCAGGAGTTGAACCGGTTTGCCGGAGATCCGGAGACACGGACATGCGCGTTTCTGGCTTTGCGGATTTCAGGATGTGCGCCTTACGTGCCATCGCGACGAGGCGAAGCCGCTCGGTAGAGGTTGCGCTCGGCCGCTCGGACGCTTCCCGCTTCGCGGGTGGCCGCCGCCCAGACCGAGATCGGGAAATCGCCCGTGAAGAGGATGTCGCGCTCGATGCCCATGCCGAACGGCAAGCGGATCGTAGCCATCTCTTCCAGCGAGAATGTGCCAAACTCGGGATAGCCAAGGTCGGCGAGGCCAAAGAGCGTATCGCCGTCTGCGTCCAGTTCGGTCGCGAGCCATACGCCTTCGCCCAACGGGTTGAAGAACTCGATGACGGGCACATGGTCGGCGCCGCGATCGCGGCCATTGGCGAGCAGGCGCTCGCGCAGGTCGTCGGTCAGGAGGATCATGCCGCCCTCCTGTCGTTCGCGGGTTCGCTGGCCGTCTCGGTTTCGGGGAGGAAGGTGAGCAGCCAGTCGGTCGCCTTGCTGGCCTGGGATGCGGCGCGAACGATGGCGCGATTGTCCTCGCGCAGCACCTCCAGTAATCAGCAGCAGATCATAATGTGAAGGAGCACCGCGTTTCCGGTGTTATGAGGGGATGGTGTGCGATCTCC
>JAIESI010000253.1 GCA_019746135.1 Xanthobacteraceae bacterium | reverse complement strand
CGCCCGGTGCGGACCCGCATGCCGGGTGGTGTGGCAGGGGACGCGGAGGCATCGCCTCCGCGCCCCTATGCCGATCGGCGGTTTGCGCACGCGATGATGGCATGCCCGGCTGCGGCAATCTGAAGTAACGTGAGCGCTCGGCAGGGAGGGGCGCTTGGCAAAAAACAAAGTCATCGTTCTGTTGTCGGATGGGACCGGCAACAGCGCGGCGTCGCTGTTCAAGGCCAACGTGTGGCGGCTTTATCAGGCGCTCGATCTGTCGGGCGACGATCAGGTTGCGTTTTATGACGATGGCGTCGGGACCTCGACGCTCAAGCCTTTCGCGGCGATCGGCGGCGCACTGGGCTTTGGCCTGAAGCGCAACGTCAAGCAACTCTACAAAAATCTCTGCCAGACCTATGAGCC
The DNA here is from genome assembly GCA_019746135.1 of Xanthobacteraceae bacterium. Classification (GTDB taxonomy): domain Bacteria; phylum Pseudomonadota; class Alphaproteobacteria; order Rhizobiales; family Xanthobacteraceae; genus Z2-YC6860. Next base: position 12,289 of record JAIESI010000253.1, on the reverse strand, counting down.
GGCAGTGGAACGATCCCGCACAACGCGATCGCGTTTGGCGGGATATCCAGTTTCACAATCGGAGACGTTGAGCGGCGCGGACCTAGGCCTTGCCGAACACGCGCTTGAAGATCGTGTCGACGTGCTTGAAGTGATAGCCGAGATCGAAGTTCTTCTCGATCTCGGCGGGCTTGAGCTTCGCCCGCACCTTCGGATCGGCCTTGAGCAGCGTCAGAAAATCGCCCTTGCCTTGCCAGACCTGCATCGCGTGCGTCTGCACCGCCTTGTAGGCGTCTTCGCGCGACATGCCGGCCTGCGTCAGCGCGATCAGCACGCGCTGCGAATGCACGAGGCCGCCGAGCCGGTCGAGGTTCTTCTGCATGTTGCCGGGATAGACCACGAGCTTGTCGATCACGCCCGCAAGACGGTTGAGCGCGAAGTCGAGCGTCACGGTCGCGTCCGGACCGATCATGCGCTCGACCGAGGAGTGCGAGATGTCGCGCTCGTGCCACAGCGCCACGTTCTCCATCGCCGGCACCACATAGGCGCGCACCATGCGGGCGAGCCCGGTGAGGTTTTCCGACAGCACCGGGTTGCGCTTGTGCGGCATCGCCGACGAGCCCTTCTGGCCTTCGGAGAAGAATTCCTCCGCCTCCAGCACTTCGGTGCGTTGCAGATGGCGGATCTCAGTCGCAAGCCGCTCGATCGACGAGGCCACGACGCCGAGCGTGGCAAAGAACATCGCGTGCCGGTCGCGCGGGATCACCTGTGTCGACACCGTTTCGACCGCGAGCCCCATGGCTTTGGCGACATGCGCCTCCACGCGCGGGTCGACCTGCGCGAAGGTGCCGACCGCGCCGGAGATCGCGCAGGTCGCCACCTCCTTGCGCGCTGCAACGAGCCGCTCGCGCGCGCGCGCGAACTCGGCATAGGCGATCGCGAGCTTGACGCCGAAGGTGGTCGGCTCGGCATGGATGCCGTGCGAGCGGCCGACCGTGGGCGTCTTCTTGTATTCGAAGGCGCGGCGCTTCAGCGCCGCAAGGAGCTTGTCGACGTCGGCGATCAGGATGTCGGCGGCGCGGGTAAGCTGCACGTTGAGGCAGGTGTCGAGCACGTCCGACGATGTCATTCCCGAATGAACAAAACGAGCCTCGGGGCCGACGATCTCGGCGAGATGCGTCAGGAACGCGATCACGTCGTGCTTGGTGACGCGCTCGATCTCGTCGATGCGGGCCACGTCGAACGTGGCGTTCTTGCCCTTGGCCCAGATTTTCTTCGCCGCCGCCTTCGGCACGATGCCGAGCTTGGCCATCGCGTCGGCGGCATGCGCCTCGATCTCGAACCAGATGCGAAACCGCGTCTCCGGCGACCAGATCGCAACCATTTCGGGACGGGAGTAGCGCGGGATCATCGGGGCCTCGGGCGGGGGAGCGATACATTTGTATCAAACCCGCAGGCCGCAATTGCAAGCCGGAATGGTGGAAAAGTCGACGTCGGCCAGGCGGCCGCAAAACTCTCCGTCGTCATTCCGGGGCGCGTCCACCAGCGCGTTTACGCGCGTCTTCGACGCGCTATGGGCGCAAACCCGTTGGCGCGTGCCCCGGAATGACGGCGCTGCGCTACGCCGCGAGCCGCGCCCGGTCGTGCGGCTGGCCGAGGTCGACCGGCGTTCCCTTGGGGATGATCAGCGTCGGGTTCACCTTGGGGATCGAGTAGTAGTTGATCACGTAATAGCGCGGCGTCACCGTCCCGGCGACGCCCGGCACCTGATAGAGTTCGCGCATGTAGTTCGACAGGTTCGGATAGTCGGCGATGCGCTGCCGGTTGCACTTGAAGATCGAGAAATAGGCGACGTCGAAGCGCACCAGCGTCGGGAACAGCCGCCAGTCGGCCTCGGTGATCTGCGAGCCGACGAGATAGCGCCGCTTCGACAGCCGCTCCTCGAGCCAGTCGAGGGTCGAGAACAGCCCGTCATAGGCCTCTTCGTAAGCCGCCTGCGACTTGGCGAAGCCCGCGCGATAAACGCCGTTGTTGACGTTGTGATAGACGCGCTCGTTCACCGCGTCGATCTCGGCGCGCAGCGCCTGCGGATAGAAGTCGGTGCGGTCGCCGGTGATGGCGTTGAACTCGGTGTTGAGCATCCGGATGATCTCGGACGACTCGTTGTTGACGATGCGCCTGGTCTTCTTGTCCCACAGCGTCGGCACCGTGACCTTGCCGGTGTAGCCGGGCTTGGCGGCCGTGTAGGCCTGGTGCAGGTATTCGAAGCCGTTGACCTTGTCGGGGATGCAGTCGGGGTAGCGCGGGTCGTCGCCGTACTGCCAGCCCTGCTGCTTCAGGCCGGGGATCGAGTAGGCGACCGAGATGAGGCCGTCGAGCTGCTTCAGCGCGCGGTAGATCAGCGTGCGGTGCGCCCATGGGCAGCCGTGCGCGACATAGAGGTGATAGCGGCCGGGCTCGGCCTTGAAGCCCGACGAGCCGTCGGCGCTTATTCGATCGCGGAAGGAACTATCGACGCGCTTGAACTGTCCGGTGGCGCTCGTCTCCTGCGGCAGCTCGCCGTCGCTCCACTTGCCGTCGATCAACACGCCCATGGCCTATCCCTCGCATTCCAACTGTCGGATGTAGGGAGGATAGTAGTCGCGATCAGGCCGCTTCGCCACGGGCCAGCGCCGCGGCGTGGCGGATCGCGTCGATGTTGGCCTTGTAGGCGGACGGTCCGCCCTTGAACACGGCGGAGCCTGCGACCAGCGCGTTGGCGCCGGCGCGGGTGACGAGCGCGGCGTTCTCGGAGGTGACGCCGCCGTCGATCTCGATGTCGATCGGCCGGCCGCCGATGAGCGCCTTGACGCGGCGGATTTTTTCCTCGGCCGCCGGAATGAACTTCTGGCCGCCCCAGCCGGGATTGACCGACATCACCAGCACGAGATCGACCAGGTCGATGACATGCTCGATCGTTTCCACCGGCGTGCCGGGGTTCATCGTCACGCCGGCCTTCTTGCCGAGCGCCTTGATCGCCTGCAGCGAGCGGTGCAGGTGCGGACCTGCTTCGACATGGATGGTGATGATGTCGGCACCGGCCTTGGCGAACGCCTCGAGGTGCGGATCGACCGGCGCGATCATCAGGTGCACATCGAAGACCTTCTGGCTGACCGGGCGGATCGCCTTCACCACGTCCGGTCCGAAGGTGATCACCGGCACGAAGTGCCCGTCCATCACGTCGAGATGGATCCAGTCCGCGCCGGCGGCCTCGACCGCGCGGACCTCCTCGGCGAGCTTCGAGAAGTCCGAGGCCAGGATCGACGGGGCGATGCGGAGAGGGCGCGTCATGGTGCTGTCCTGTCGCCGCGAGGTAACACGGGGGGCGGAGGCCTCGCAACGTGCGCGGCCGGTCTGCCCCCAACTCCCGCGCGGCGGTGGGCTATTTCGCGGGCAGGCGCAGCGTCGCGAGGTCTTTGGCGACGAGGGTCTGGCCCTTGAAGCCTGCATCTTCGGCGGCCTTGCGATAGTCGGCCTCGGTCAGCGCTCCGCCCGGAACCTTCCAGAGGCCCTGCTGGGGGGCGCCGGGCGGCGGAATGAGGTGCGTCAGGACGAGGTGCTTGGCGCCCGCGCGCTGCGCCATCGCGCCGAGGTCGGAGGCCGAGCTTTGACGGTAGAAAATGGGTGGCGGCATGCCGCTGTCGCGGTCCGGACCCATGACCGGATGAATGGCGGAATGCACGATCACGTCCGCGTCTTTCGCGAGAATCTCGACTTGCGCCGAAGTCGACGCGGGACGCGGCGGCGCAAAGGCATCGTTGCCGGCGTCGCCGCCGACCACCACGCTGCCGGCCGGAGTATCGACGCGATAGGACGCATGCCCCGCGATGTGGGTCGAGCGCACGGCGCTGACCTTGACGTCGCCCGAGGTCCAGACGGCCTGCGGCTCGTTCCTGGCTTCGAACGTCCTGACATTGGCGAGCGCAGCCGGTCCGCCCTCAGGCCGGCGCTTGTCCTCAGCGACGCGCTGGGCGACCTCGCCGGAATTGATCGCCGCGTCGGCGATATGCGCCACGAACTTCCTGCAGCTGATGGTGTGGCCGAGCGGCGAGGCGACATCGTCGCTGCAAACGACGTCGACCTTGGGGCTGGTCGGGAAAATCATCCAGCGACGCTGGATCAGATCGGCAAAGCCTTCGCTGTGGTCGTTGTGCATATGAGTGAAGAAGACCGCGTTGACTTGCGACGACTGCACGTTGACCTGCGACAGCCGCAGCAGCGTGCCGCGGCCGGCGTCGAATTGCAGGCGCACGGCCCCGCAATTGTTGGCGTCGTCGCCGTAACTGACCAGCGTGCCGGGTCCGGCCAGGCCCTGATAGGCCTGCGGTCCGCCTTGCGCGCCGGTGACCGTGACCGTGAGGCAGGGCGCGGCATGGCCCTCGGCGAGCGGCGCGAGTGTGCCTATGGCCGCTGCGGCGACGCAACCGAACAGGCGCGACTTCATGGCTTCCCTCCCGTGACCGTCTCTTAGGGCCGGACTTGCCGAGCCGCATCATCGCCCCCGGACAGCCGCCGCGCCAGCGGTTTGAGGAACAGCGGCAGCGCGTAGATCGGGATTTGCAGCAACGCCATGTAGAGCCAGACCAGCTCGGGCACCGCGCCGGCGGCGGCCGCGAGCATCAGGCCGGTGTTGCGGGATGCGGCCGCATGCGCGAGCGGCAGCGCCGTCTGCAAGTCGACGCGGACCAGGAGCAGGGCGGTCAGCGCGCAAAGCCCGAAGGTGACCAGGGCGGCCAGCGCCAACAGGCCGAGAACGAGGAACGGACGGGACATCGTGTTGCTCAGCACGTCGCCCATCAGCGCCACCGCGAACAGGAACAGCACGATGACGTTGAGGCCGTCGATGCGCGCCGCCTGGCGCTCGACCCAGGGCTTGCCCATGAAGGCGCGGATCGCGACCGCGGTGCAGGCCGCGCCGGCCAGCATCAGCACGAGGCGCAGGCCGAGCGAGAGCGGCGAAAAGGTCACCGCGGAGCCGGCGAACACCGCGACCAGCGCCGGTGCGAGAAACGGCGTCACCGCGATGCACACCAGCAGCAAGGCCAGCGTGATGGCGGCGTTGAGGCCCATCAGGGCGGCGAGCGCAGGCGAGGCGAAGATCGGCGGCGCAACCATGTTGAGCACCAGCGCAAGCAGCAGCGCCGGCGATTGTTCGCCCAGATCGATGGCGTCGAACGCGATACCGGCGAGGACCGGCGTGATCAGCATGACCCAGGCGGCTGCGGCGATCAGAAGTTGCGGTTTGGCGAGCTGCGCCCGGAGCGCTCCCGGATCGACGCGCAGGAAGGCAAGGCACAGCAGCAGGAACACGGTTTCCGGAAAGAACGGCCGCACCAGTGCGCCGAGCGGCGGCAGGAAAATTCCGAGCAGGATCGAGACGGCGACCGCCGTGGTGCCTTGGCGGCCAAGCCAGGCAAGGCCTGCGGTCAACCGGTCGAGAAGTCCCATCGCTGCGGCATAACAGCCGCGCTGGCGGCCGTCGATAGCGTCGCTTAAATAAGGGGGCCGCGCTGCAATGGACGCCGCAGCCGATCAGGAGAATTGTTCATGGCCCGTACCGACGCGATTGTTCTCGGCGCAGGCTTCGTCGGGATTTCCGCGGCGCTGCACCTCGTCAAGCGCGGGCTGTCGGTGGCGCTGGTCGATCGCCGTGGGCCGGGCGAGGAGACGTCCTACGGGAATGCCGGAATCCTCGAGGGCAACACGCTCTTCGCGCATGCCTTTCCGAAGGGCTTTGGCGCGCTGCTGCGCATCGCGCTGAAGCAGGCACCGGAGGCCAACTATCATCTGGCGGCTTTGCCGGGCCTTATGCCCTGGCTGCTGGCCTATCGCGCCAACACGCGAGGCGACCTTGCGCTCAATTTCGCCAAGGCGATGCGGCCGCTCTTTGCGCGGGCCATTGCCGAGCACGAGGCGCTGATGACGGAGGCGCAGGCGACGCGCTATCTGCACAAGACCGGCTGGCTCAAGCTCTATCGCCGCGAGGAGTCGTTCGCCGGCACCAGGCGCGAGCGCGACTATGCAAGCGAGCTCGGCCTGGAGCTCAAGGTGCTGAGCCCCGAGGAGGCGCGCGGCATCGAGCCATCGCTTGCGCCGGTGTTTCGGCACGCGGTGCTGACGCCGGACGCGGCGAGCGTGTCGAATCCCGGTGCGGTCGCCAAGGCCTATGCCGCGCTGTTCGCCAGGCTCGGCGGCGTCATTCTCAAGGGCGATGCGCTGACCCTGCATCGTTCCGGCCAGGCCTGGCGGGTCGATACCGATGAAGGGCCGGTCGACGGCAAGGAGGCCGTGATTGCGCTCGGCCCCTGGGCACCGGACGTGCTCGCGCCGCTCGGCATCCAGCTGCCGCTCAAGTGGAAGCGCGGCTATCACCGGCACTACAAGTCGAACGGCAATGCCGGGCTGGCCCGGCCGGTGGTCGACGCCGATTACGGCTACTGCCTTGCCCCGATGGAGCAGGGCATTCGCCTGACCACCGGCGCGGAGTTCGCCGACCGTGACGACGCGCCGACGCCGATCCAGTTCGACCGGCTGCTGCCCGCGGCCCGGGCGCTCTACCCGCTGGGCGAGGGCGTCGAGACGCAGCCCTGGATGGGCTCGCGGCCGTGCTTTGCCGATTCACGGCCGGTGATCGGCCGTGCGCCGGGACAGCCGGGTCTGTGGCTCGATTACGGCCACGCACACTGGGGCCTGACGCTCGGTCCCGCCACGGGACGGCTGCTGGCGGAAATGATGACCGGAGCAACGCCTTTCTGCGATCCCAAGCCGTTTTCCGCGGAGCGGTTCGCCTCCTGACCGGCGCGCGTTAACCATGTTTTGGTGAACGGTTTGCGCGGTTCCGTTAAGCATAGACAATAACCATCGCAGGGCTTTCGCGGGCGGGGCGGGGAATTGCGCGAACCATGAGGAGGCGTTGGGCGCGGGCTTAAAACCCGCGCCGGTCGGCCGGACGGTCCGGCCGGGGAGCAACGCTTGCGTTCCGCGGGTGCCATTCGTGCTTTTGGCTTTGCCGTCGTCGGCAGCCTGCTGCTTCTCGCCGTGCCCGCGAGCAGCCGGGCGGCGGCGGAGCCGGCGGGCACACGGCAATCCGCCGGCAGCGATCGCTATTTCATCGAATTTCGCTCGCGGCCGAGCACCTATATCGGCCACACCTACATCGTTTACGGACGCACGGATGCATCCGGGCGTATCCTCGACATGCGCTACGCAGGCTTCATTCCCGAGGTCGATGCCATGCAGGCCCTGATCGTACCGGTGGAGGGCACGGTGCGGAAGTACGAAGACGACGTTCGTCTGAAGCCCGACACGGTCTATGGGCGTGCGTTGACCGCCGCCGAATATGTGGCGGTGGTGCGCGCCGTTCGCATCCTGAAGCAGACCCAGCGCAAGTGGCACCCGGTCTTCCAGAACTGCAATGACTTCGGCATTGGCATCGCCGAGGCGCTCGGCATGCGGCGTCCGCACAGCCTGATGACGCCGAATATGTGGGTCTCGACGCTGCGGCTGCTCAACGAGCGGTAATCGCCGTTACTTGCCGAACTTGTCTTTCCAGCTCGGCAGTGAGCCGGCAAACGGCAACGCGCGCGCCTCATAGACGCCGCGAGCGATAGCCCTTGCCACCACGTCGGCGGCGAGCGTGCCGAGCGTGGCCATGCCATAGATCGGATCGGCGAACGGTCGCGCACAGGTCGCCGCCGCGAACACGATGTCGCCGTCGAGCGGCGTATGGATGGGCCGCAACGCGCGCGCCATCCCATCCTGCGCCATGATGGCGAGCCGCCGCGTCTGCGCCTTGGTCAGCGTGGCATCGGTTGCCACCAGCACCAGCGTGGTGTTTTCGCCCGGCTGGCCTTTGAAGCGGGGGATGAGCGTCTGCGGCGATACCGTCGCTGGCTGGCCGCGGCCGCCGAATTCACCGCCGCGCTCGACGGGCGCAGCCCAGAAATGCGGTCCGCCGCCGATGACCGCCGAACCCACGGCGTTGACCAGTGCAATGGCGCCCACCGTGATCCCTTCGGACGTTGTCGCCGAGGCCGATCCAGCGCCGCCTTTCAGGTCGACGGTGGTTGCGCCAAAGCCCCCGCCGACGCTGCCCAGAGCGAAGTCGGCGGAGGCCTGCGCCGCGGCCTGATAGCCAAGTTCGCGATAGGGCGGGTAGCGGTCCCAGCTTTTGTCGCCGCCGTTGAGAAGATCGAACAGGACCGCGCCCGGCACGATCGGGACCGTCGCTTCGCGAATCCGGAAGCCGCGGCCCTGCTCGCGCAGCCAGGCCTGCACGCCGGAGGCGGCATCAAGCCCAAAAGCCGATCCGCCCGAGAGCGTGATGGCATCAATCCGCTCGACCGTCATGGCAGGGTCGAGCAGGGCGCTTTCCCGCGTGCCCGGTCCGCCGCCGCGAACGTCGGCCGCCGCGACCGCAGGCGTGTCGAAAATGATGGCCGTGGAGCCAGATCCGAGCTTGGCGTCGTCGGCGTGGCCGACGCGGATACCCGCGACGTCGGTGATGAGATTGCGCGCCACTGCGGCCTCCAGGCGGGTCCAGCGGTCGGACCATAGCAGATCAACCGCCGATCACATCAGCGCCAGCGGCGGACGCCGCGCTTGCATGGCCTGCAGTCCCCATGCATCTAGGCGGCATGACAGTCGATGTGAGCCTTGTTGCCGCGCTGCTTGCCGGGGTTGTGAGCTTTCTCAGCCCATGCGTGCTGCCGCTGGTTCCGCCTTATCTCGTGTACCTCACCGGCAGCTCGCTCGAGCGGCTCGCCGACGGCGATCCGAAGACCGGCACGATGCGTGACACGCTGCGGGCGGCGCTGCTGTTCGTGGCAGGCTTCTCCACGGTGTTCGTGGCGCTGGGCGCCAGCGCCAGCGCCATCGGCGGCGTGGTGCGTGCATGGTCCGTCGAGCTCGCCATGGTTGCCGGCGTGGCGATCATGGTCATGGGCCTGCATTTTCTCGGCGTGTTTCGCATCAGCTGGCTGCTTCGCGAAAAACGCATGGAGATGGTGAAGCCGGCGGGCCTTTGGGGCGCCTATACGATGGGGCTCGCTTTCGCGTTCGGCTGGACGCCGTGCATCGGGCCGATTCTTGCGGCGATCCTTGCCGTCGCCGCGTCCGAGCAGACGGTGGCGAAAGGCGCGGGAATGCTCGCGGTCTACTCGCTCGGGCTCGGCATCCCGTTCCTGATCGCGGCCGCGGCGATCAAGCCGTTTGCGCAATTCCTCGCGCGGTTTCGCAAGCAGCTCGTGCACATGGAGCGGGTGATGGGCGGGCTTCTGGTGCTGACCGGAGTTGCGTTCCTGACCGGCTGGGTCTCGCAGGCGAGCTTCTGGCTCCTGGAGACGTTCCCGGTGCTCGGCAAGATCGGCTGACTGCGCGCGCTCGATAAAGAGCCCGCCCCGGATTTCGGGGCGGGCTCTGCCTTAAGCCAAGTGATGTGACGACGACCTTACGAGCCCTTGCCCGCCGGGATCTCGTCGTACTTGCCGTCCTTGTTCCACTTGTAGAACACGTAGTCGATCGTGGTGATGTCGCCCTTCTTGTCGTAGCTGATCGGGCCGAGCACGGTGTCCCACTTGCCGGAGCGGATGGTCTCCGCGACCTTCTTGCCGTCGGTGGTGTTGGCCTTCTTCGCCGCCGCGGCCCAGATCTGCATCGCCGCGTAGGTGTAGAGGGTGTAGCCCTCCGGATCGATGTTCTTGTCCTTGAACTTCTTGACGATCGCGGCCGCGGTCGGGCGCTTGCGCGGATCGGAGCCGAAGGTGAACATCATGCCTTCGCCGGCGGCGCCGGTGATCGACCAGAACTCGTTGGTGGCAATCGCGTCGCCCGAGATCATCTGCGACTTCATGCCCTGGCCGCGCATCTGGCGCAGGATCAGGCCCGCCTCGGTGTGGTAGCCGCCGACATAGACCACGTCGATATTGGCGGCCTTCATCTTCGAGACCAGCGCGTTGAAGTCCTTGTCGCCCTTGGTGTAGGCCTCGTACATCTTCTCCTTCACGCCGCCCTTGTTGAGCGCCTTCTTCATCTCGTCGGCCAGTCCCTTGCCGTAGGTCGACTTGTCGTGAAGAACGGCGACGTTCTTGCCCTTGTAGTTCTTGGCGACGTAGTCGCCGGCAACGACGCCCTGCTGGTCGTCGCGGCCGCAGACGCGGAACGTGTTCCACAGCTTGCGCTCGGTGAACGTCGGATTGGTCGAGGCCGGCGTGATCTGCAGCACGCCGCCTTCGGCATACGCTTCGGAGGCCGGGATCGACGACGACGAGCAATAGTGGCCCATCACGAACGGCAGCTTGGCGGCGGCGAATTTCTCGCCCACCGCGCGCGCCTGCTTCGGATCGCAGGCGTCATCGCCGACCTCGAGCTTGATCTTCTTGCCGAGCACGCCGCCCGCAGCGTTGATGTCGGCGACGGCCGCTTCCGCGCCGTTCTTGAGCTGGGTGCCGAACGAGGCCTCTGCGCCGGTCATCGGACCGGCGACGCCCACGCTGATGTCCTGGGCCACGGCTGGAGAGGCCAAGGCCAACCCCGCGCCCAATGCTACGCCTGCAAGCCACATCTTGTTCATCGAGCTCTCCTCAATTTGCGGACCTTGACCTCATGGTCGCCCCGTCCGCGACAACCGGATAGGTGGCATTTTGTCCGGTTTTGGCCGGTTGGTCACCGGGGCACCGGGCTGTTCTTGACCGGAATTTCTTCGCCGGGCGCGCGTTCCCGCCAGGTGAACGGTCCGGTCCGGCGATAGAGCCAGTAGTATTGCGTCGCCATTTGGGCGGCCCGCGTCATGCGCCAGGCCGCGGCGCCAAGGACGAGAAGATAGGCGGTGTCGGCAACATAGGATGCGGGCGACAGCAATGTTGCCTCGAACAGCGCGAAGTGCACGAAGCGCACAGCCGCCCCGAGCATCGCCATATAGACGAGCACATGCCAGAACGGCCGCCACGTTTGCGCGATGGCGCGGCCGGCGAGGAACGCCGCGCCGCCACCGATGACACCGGTGACAAAAAGCACCTGAAGCCAGGATTCGGAGCCGTAAAGTTGGTCGTCCACAGCCTTGAGCCTGTTTTCTTGGGCCTGTTCGAATGCGAAATTGATTCAGTAGGATACTAACACAAACTCCGAACCGGGACGCCTCATGCCGAAATCCTCACGTCCGAATTTTCTTCTGTTCATCACCGACCAGCACCGCGCCGACTTTTTAGGCTGCTACGGCCATCCGGTGCTGCGGACCCCGAACATCGATTCGATTGCGGCGCGCGGCACGGCGTTCGACCGGTTCTATGTGGCAAGTCCGGTCTGCCAGCCGAACCGTGCCAGCCTGATGACCTGCCGCATGCCCTCGGTGCACGACGTCCGTTCCAACGGCATCCCGCTGTCGATGGAGGCGGTGACCTTCGTCGATCTGATGCGCGATGCCGGCTACCAGACCGCGCTGATCGGCAAGAGCCACCTGCAGAACTTCACCGATTGGGATCCCATCATCAAACGCCCGCCGCCGCGCGCGGGCGTGCACGAGCCGTCGGCGGGACTGAAGCAATCGCTGCGCGACCATTTGACCGATCCGAAATACGAGCAGGAGACGCCGCGCCACTGGGAGAAACCGGGTGCGCAGGTGCGCACGCCGTTCTACGGCTTTGATCATGTGGCGCTGGTCCGCGCCCATGGCGACGATCCGGGCGGCGACTACGACCGCTGGCTCGATGCGCGAGATCCGAAGGCAAGGGCGCTGCTCGGAACCAAGAACGGCTTGCCGCACGATTACACGGTGCCGCAGGCCAACCGCACCGCGATCCCCGAAGAGCTTTATGCCACCGCCTTCCTCGGCGAACGCGCCTGCGCCTATCTCAACGAGGCGAGAGATGACGCGCCGTTCTTCCTGATGGTGTCGTTTCCCGACCCGCACCATCCGTTCAATCCGCCGGGCAAATACTGGGACATGTACAAGCCCGAGCAGTTCCCGGTGCCCGAGGCGTTCACGCGCAATAGCTGGACGCCGCCGACGCTGGTGCAGAACATCATCAAGGAGCGCGAAGCCGGAAAGGCCAATCTCACCGGGATGGGCACGATCGGGGTCTCGGCGCGCGAGGCGCAGGAGGCAAGGGCGCTCACCTGCGGCATGATCGCCTGCGTCGACGATGCCATCGGCCAGGTGCTCAAGGCGCTCGATGCGAGCGGCAAGCGTGACGACACGGTGGTGATCTTCACCAGCGATCATGGCGACCACCTCGGCGACCACCGCCTGATGCTCAAGGGCGCCGAGCAGTATCAG
>JAIESI010000370.1 GCA_019746135.1 Xanthobacteraceae bacterium | reverse complement strand
CGGAGCGGGGACAGGATGCGGGCCGGCCCCGGGCTCGAAAACGGCAAAGAACGGGGACGGCGAAGCGTTGGCTGAAGTCCGGGCTGTTTGACTCGTGAATCCGTATTGGATGTTACCCCCGCAGCACGGCGCCAAGGCGCGCGAGCGCCGGGCCCACGTCTTTCTTCCTGTTCGATGCGACAACGTGGGCACGCCGCGGAGCCTGTCATCGGGCCGCGCCATAGCGCGTCGACCCGCCTCCGCTCGCCATAGCGCGTCGAAGACGCGCGTAAACGCGCTGGTGGCGAGCTACGGCGGGCTTGGAGTCCGCCGTAGCGCGTGAGCGCGAAGGCGGAAGACGCGCGTAAACGCGCTGGCGGCGCGGACCCGTTGGCGGCTTTGCCCATCCTACGCTTCTCGCTGTGTTTGATGCGTGACGCGAGCGGCTAGCCGAACGCGACCTTGAGCTCGGGCGCTGGCGCGTTCTCTTCGCCTTCGCCGACCACGCGGTTGCGGCCCTGCGCCTTGGCTGCGCACAGACACGTCTGGGTGCGGAACACCAGCGCATCCGGCGTGTCGTCGGGCCGCGCGACCGCGATGCCGAACGACACGTGGACCCGGCCGAGCCTCTGGTTGGTCGACTTGATGGTGATGTCGCGCGCCATGACGGTGCTGCGGATCTTGTCCGCCAACACCCGCACCCCGGCCATCTCCATGTCGGGCATGATGGCGGCGAACTGCGCGCCGCCAAGCCGGGCCACGGTGCCGGTCTTCCCGATCGTCTGCTTCACTTCCATCGCAACGAGGCACAGCACCTGGTCGCCCGTCAGGTGCCCCCATGCGTCGTTGAACCGCTTGAACTCGTCGATGTCGCACAATGCCAGGCAAAGCGGCGCCTTGCGTTCGGCGGCGCTGCCGAGCGCGCCTTGCAACGACCGTTCGAACGAAATCCGGTTCGGCAGGCCGGTGAGCGGATCGGTCACATTGGCGTTGCGGATCTTCTGCAACTCGTCGCGCAGGCTGTTGATCTCGTTGATCGAGGCGCCGAGCTTCTCCTCCAGTCTGCGCTGCTGCTCGCCGACAAAGCCCGCCGACTGGATCATGTTCCTGATTTCGCCGATCAGCGCCTGGCGGTTCTCGGCCGTGGCGAGCTTCTCCGGCGTCTGCGCCAGATCCTTGGAGAACGCCTCCTCGTCCTCGATGATGTTGCCGAGCGAACCCAGCACCCGGCCGATCACCTTGTTGACGTGTACGCCGACTTTGTCGAAGCGCTCGCGATGGTCCTTGGAGGGGATGTAGCGCGCGCCGATCTGCTCGATCTGCGCGCCACCGACCGCGACGCGGCGGTTCAGCAGATCGTTGATGACGAGGTTGAGCGACGGATACTCGCCCGTGCCATAGGCGTAGCAAAGCTCGTAGATGCGTGGGCTCGCCGGCAGCCTGAGCGCCTTGATCAGGGTCATGGCGCGGTCCGCGAACATCGCGGTCCGCCGGTGTTCGTCGGACGGAGCCGACGACGGTCCGGACGGCCGTTCCCCGGCCCCTGCGTCCTCGCGAAACATGCTTTCCGCGCCCATAGTCACCCGACGCACAGGCTATGGGCGTTGGGTAAACGTGAATTAAAGAGCTCCAGAGCTTCGAAGGTAATTTTGGAGGTAATAAGGTACGCTTGGCTCATTGCGGACAGGATCAAAAAAGGCCTGACCCGAGAGGAACATCCACAACTACTGCGTGTTTCCCTGAGCCAGTGCCTTGCATCGAGCCAGGCGTTCCGGACGTCCGCTGCGCTGCGACAGGATGGCTCAGGTGAGCACCATGCGAGCGAGGTCACCTGCCTGCAGGCAAATACATTATTCCAAGCTGTGTGCACCGCAGCGATTTCATCCGGGCGTCACCGGATTCGGGAACGATGGCATCCGGTGCCGGTCAGGGCAGCTCAAGACGTCGCCTCACACCGCACAATGCGGCTCAGGCTGGCGTGGTTACAAACGCTGCGCTACCATTTTTGCGAAAATGCGCTGTGTAAGGGCTCTCCCCGACAACTCACGGCTGACATGCAAGAACCGGCAATCGCTGTTCCAACGGCCGGCATCGTCATCAACCGCCGCGCGAGGGTGCCGCGCGGCAGCAGTTTCGGATACCAATTGGAGTGGAAATGTCAGTCAAGCAAAGCGGGCCAAGCGGCAGAAACCGGCATCCCGATAGTCTGTCGCGGCGCGATGTCCTGATCCTTGGCGCCGGTGCCGTGGCCGTCAGCACGGCGGCCTTCACGTCGCTCGCGCAGGCCCACGAGACCACGCGCCACGGCCTGTCCGCGTTCGGCGACCTCGGTTATCCGGCCGATTTCAAGCACCTGAAATACGTCAACGTCTCGGCTCCCAAGGGCGGCACCTTCAGCCAGCTCGCCGGCGGCGGCACCGCGACCTTCAACTCGCTCAACGGCTTCATCCTCAAGGGCGATCCCGCCGTCGACATGGAGTTGGTGTTCTGTTCGCTGATGGGCCGCGCCACCGACGAGCCCGACGCGGTCTACGCCTACGCCGCGGATCAGGTGACGGTTTCCGCCGACGGCCGCGCCTACAAGTTTCGGCTGCGCGACGGCATCAAGTTTCACGACGGCAGCCCGATCACCGCCGATGACGTTGCCTTCTCGCTCACGACGTTGAAGGCGAAAGGCCATCCCAACATCGGCATGCTGCTGCGGGACATGGAAGCCGCGCACGTCGATGGCCGCCGCACCGTGGTGGTGCACTTCACGGCCAACCGCGCGCGCAGCGCGCCGCTGACCGCCGCCAACCTGCCGATCCTGTCGAAAGCCTACTATTCAACGCGCGCCTTCGATGAAACGACCCTCGATCCCCCGCTCGGCTCCGGCCCCTATAAGGTCGGCAAGTTCGAGCAGGGCCGCTTCCTCGAGTTCGAGCGCGTCAAGGACTGGTGGGGTACGGACCTGCCGATCAACCGCGGCCAGCACAACTTCGATGTGCTGCGTTACGACTATTTCCGCGATCGCGACACGGCATTCCAGGGTTTCAGCGCCAGGGGCTATCTGTTCCGCGAAGAATTCACCTCGCGGGTCTGGGCCACCCAGTATGACTTCCCGGCGATCCGCGACGGACGGGTCAAGCGTGAGACCATTCCCGACGAGCGCCCGTCGGGCGCGCAAGGCTGGATGATCAACACCCGCCGCGAACGGTTCGCCGACCGCCGCGTCCGCGAAGCGCTGGCCTATGCGTTCGATTTCGAATGGGCCAACAAGAACCTGATGTTCGACGCCTACGCGCGAACCGCGTCCTGTTTCCAGAACTCCGACATGATGGCCAAGGGCAAGCCTTCGCCGGCGGAAATGGCGTTGCTGGAGCCGTTCAAGGGCAAGGTCGCCGACGACGTGTTCGGCGAAGTCTGGACGCCGCCGGTCAGCGACGGCTCCGGCCAGGATCGCCGGCTGTTGCGGAAATCGGCCGAGTTGCTCAACGCTGCCGGCTGGACCGTCAAGGACGGCAAACGCGTCAACGCCAAGGGCGAGCCGTTCGCGGTGGAGTTCCTGGTGTTCGAGCGCGTGTCGGAGCCGCACCACGCGCTCTACATCAAAAACCTTGCAGCGCTCGGCATCGAGGCGACGACGCGGCTGGTCGATCCGGTGCAGTACCGCAGCCGCGTCCAGGAGTTCGATTTCGATATCACCATGAACCGCATGGTGTTCTCGCTCACCCCCGGCGACGCGCTCCGCAACTATTTCTCGAGCCGCGCGGCGGACGCGAAAGGCTCGTTCAATTTCGCGGGCATCAAGAACCCCGCGGTCGACGCGCTGTGCGAGCGCGCCATCGCCGCCGGCGACCGCGAGAGCCTCAACACCGCCTGCCGGGCGTTGGATCGCGTGCTCCGCTCCGAGCATTACTGGGTGTCGGCCTGGTACAAGCCGTCGCACTGGATCGCGTACTGGGACATGTTCGGCAGGCCGGCGACCAAGCCGCGCTACGCCCGCGGCGTGCCCGAGACCTGGTGGTTCGACGCCGAGAAGGCGGCGAAGGTCGAACGGCCGGGCTGATCGCAGCGGCAGGGCTCAACCGCCGGCCCACAGCCGCCGCAGCATTGCGCCGCGGCCGAGTTTGCCGTGCAGCGTCCAGGCCGGCGACGCGATCGGCGCTGCATCCGAGAGATAGACGATGATCTCGCCGTCGCTGCCCGGCGTCGGCAGTTCCACCTGCTCGTCGTAGACCGGCATCAGCCCGGCGTCGCGATAGACCTGCTCCGAAATCGCGAAGGCGCGGTCGCGATCGGCCGCAAGCTTGCGCATGTCATGGGCGATGTCGGCCGCCTCGCCGATCGCCAGCATCGTCGGCGGCTCCGACGTCCCGACTTCGCCGACCGCCGCGCGGCCCGCATGCAGCACGACCGAGATCTTCAGCCGGTTGTGCTTCTGCCGGCCGAGCCGGTTGTTGAGATCTGAAATCACGCCCTCGATCGCGCCTGCCGCCTGCAGGGCGCGCTGCGCGCAGATTTCCGTGGCTCCTTCGACACCGAACAGGGCGCAGACGCTTTCGCTGTCGATCGAGCTGATTGTGCCGCCCGAGGCACGGATGGCGTGGCTGAGCCCTTCGACATAAATCGTCAGAACATAGAGCAGGTCCTGCGGCAGATGATCGGCCATCAGGTCGGCGCGGTTGCGGAAGTCGCAGTAGAGCACCACGACATCGCTTTCGCCGCCGCGCCGCGGCGCGGGCGCCCGGTAAACCGGCCGCGCCGTGCGGACCACCGGCACCACCGAGATGCTGCCGTGCGGCCGCAACTGGCAAGCCAGGCGCACGTCGGCTGGCGCGCCGATGCGGGCAAGCGTCTCCTGCTCGTCCTTCGCCGGTGGCGGGCAATGCTCGGCCCCCGCCGCCACCCGGACCCGGCAGGTCGAGCACCGCGCCCGCCCGCCGCACATCGCGGCATGCGGAAGGTGGAAGCTGCGGCTCGCCTCCAGCACCGACCAGCCGCGCGGAATGTGGACGGTCCGGCCGGGATACGCGACCTCGACGAGGCCCCTGCGGCGGCGCTCGATCAGGTTGCGGATTTCGCGGGCGATGAAGGTCGCAACGATGATCGAGAAGTACCAATTGAGCAGGCTGTCCTTCCACTGCGAAATCGCGAGCCGCTGCGCGGCATGGCTCGGGCTCAGATAATCGAGCGACGCGGCCACCGCGGCGGGGCTCGCCGCAAGCTCGCGTCCCATGGCGATGAAGCCCAACCCCGAAAGCACCGGCAACAGGAGCGCCAGCGAGAACAGCACCAGCCGGTACCGCTGAAACCACGGGCGGCGGTTGAACGCAAAATGCAGACCGAGACAGCCGTGCAGCCAGCCCGGCGCAAGCAGGCCGAGCTGCCAGCCCTGCTGGCCCGAGGCCCAGAGATTGGCGACCACACGCGTATAGGTCGAATCCAATCCGTAGAGGTCGTAGGCGAGCCGCGTCGCCGCGGCGTGGCCGATCAGCAGGACCGGCATCGAGAAGCCGAGCGCGATGCGGATCAGTTCTAGCGGCGGCAGGCGAAAGGTCCGCCGCTCGTAGACGGCCACCAGTGCCATCATGAAATGAACGGCAAACGCGCCGTACAGCATCGCGGTGCCGGGCAGGCTGTACCAGACCTCGACGGCGATGCTCATGCCGGCCTCCGCGGTTTCGAGCGAAATGAGCCCGAGCGCGTGATTGACCAGATGCGCGGTGATGTAAAAGAACAGGATCAGGCCGGACGCCATCCGCAAGTGGCGGCGAAGCGAGCTTGAGAGCCGTTCGGAGAACAATGGCCTGTTCCTTGCTCCAGCAATGATCCGTTGTGTGAGGTTACAGCCCACACGGCAAGACGGATGCGGAATCAATATCAAATTTTTGCGCCATTTCAGCCAAGGCCCATCCCGGGCGCTTTGGGGAGCTGGCACTCGAGCCGCCCTCGCCGGCCGGTTCCAGGGCAGATTCCAGCCCCTCGTCGGAGCGAAACGAAGCCTTGCCGCCGGCCCCTGCTCAGGTGCAAACTGTCGGCCTCGACGGTGTCAACGCCTGCGATTGGGATTCGCGGCGTGTTCGCTCATTCAGCGAGAGGAGACGACACCATGAGAATGCAAGAAATCGACGTTCAGGATTACGCGCGACAACTGCTGGACGCACGCGGTGCCGAGGCAGTCGTGGAGGCGGCCCAAAAGGCGTGTGCGTTCGAGAAGGAAGGCAAAAAAGAAGATGCCGAAATTTGGCGGCACATCGAAGCCGCGCTGAAGCTCATGCGTGGGCCGCACGCAAGCTGAAGGACGTCCCACGAAAATTGTTTTGAAGGCGGCCCGCCGTGGCGAATTGATGCTCTATCGCCGAGATAGGGGCAGCACATGTTTCTCAACTGCTCGACGATTGACGACGTCCTCGACGCCATCAAGGCCAAGGGCGTCCGAATGATCGATTTGCGGTTCACTGATCTTCCGGGCACCTGGCAACATTTTTCTGCGCCGCCCGGCGTGGTGGATGCCGACACCATGAGTGAGGGAATCGGCTTCGACGGGTCGTCCATTCGTGGCTTCCAGGAGATCCAGGAAAGCGACATGCTGGTGGTGCCGGACCCGGCCACCGCCTTTCTCGACCCATTCACGGCCGTGCCGACGCTGGCCCTGATCTGCAACGTCAAGGACCCGGTCACCGGCCAGTCCTACAGCCGCGACGCCCGACACATCGCGCAGAAGGCGGAAGCCCATCTGCGGCAGAGCGGGGTTGGCGATACCGCTTATTTCGGGCCGGAGGCGGAATTCTTCGTATTCGATGCGGTGCGCTACGAGCAAGGCATCAACTATAGCTATCACGAGATCGACTCGCGCGAAGGAATCTGGAACTCGGGCAAGGAGGAGTCCCCCAACCTCGGTCACAAGCCGCGCCAAAAGGAAGGCTACTTTCCGGTACCGCCCGTCGACAGCCTGCAGGACTTGCGCACTGAAATGGTGCTCACGCTCGAGGCGCTCGGCATCCAGATCGAGGCCCATCATCACGAGGTTGCGACCGCCGGCCAGGGCGAGATCGACATGCGCTTCACCACGCTCACGCGCATGGCCGACAACCTCATGATCTACAAGTACGTGATCAAGAATACGGCGCGCAAACACGGTATGACGGCGACATTCATGCCGAAGCCGCTGTTCGAGGACAACGCTTCCGGAATGCACGTGCATCAAAGCCTGTGGAATGGCGCCTCTAATCTGTTCTATGGCGACGGGCATTACGCCCAGTTGAGTGACCTTGCCCGCCATTACATCGGCGGTCTGCTGAAGCACGCTTGGGCGCTGTGCGCGCTGTGCGCTCCGACCACCAATTCCTACCGCCGGCTGGTGCCGGGCTACGAGGCGCCCATCAACCTCGTGTACTCGCAGCGCAACCGCTCCGCGTGTTGCCGTATTCCGATGTATTCGGCGAGTCCGCGTGCGAAGCGAGTCGAATTCCGTACGCCCGACCCATCCTGCAACGCTTATTTGGCGTTCGCGGCGATGTTGATGGCGGGCTTGGATGGCATCCGCAACCGGATCGATCCCGGTCAACCGATCGATAAGAACCTCTACGATCTGCCGCCCGCCGAAGCGAAGGCGGTGAAGTCAACGCCCGGCTCGCTGCAGCAGGCGCTCGACGCGCTCGAAGCCGATCATGCATTCCTGCTCCGCGGCGATGTCTTCACCAAGGACGTGATTGAAACCTGGCTCAGCTACAAACGAGAGAAAGAGATCGATGCGGTCGCGCTGCGCCCCCACCCCTATGAGTTTCACCTCTATTTCGACATCTAGATGCTGCGAACATCCATGGCTCGCTCGTGGCGACGGCACGTCGAGCGCGGGAAAACATCCATATCCGCTCACGTCGAGTAGCCGACGGACTGGCGTGACGGTTTGATGTCCGCTGAGACATCAAGGGCTGAGAATCGACTGCCGATCCCACCCCATTAACCGGACATTATGGGCAATCTGCCCGCGACCCGTTATGATTCGGTGTCGGTGATTCGTCGCGTAGCAACTTCAACAGGAGACAGCTACATGGCGCACTCGATCATCACGGTCGCCACCATGAAGGGCGGCAGCGGCAAAAGCACGCTGGCAAGCTGCCTTGCGGTTCACTGGCAGCTCAAGGGCAGCCGCGCAGCGATCATCGACAGCGACCCGCAACGCACCATCGCCCGGCTCGCCACCCGCGAGAAGGCATTGGGCGGGGTTCAGGTCACCGAGGACGCGACCGAAGACGCCTTCAAGGCAGCGCAGCGGCTGGTCGGCGACTATGAAAAGGTGATCATCGACACGCCCGGGTTCCGTTCACAGGCGACGCTGGCCTGCCTCGGCGTCAGCGATTTCGTGCTGGTCCCGGTGAAGCCCTCGCCGTTCGACGTCGACCGCATGCTGGATACCCTGAACATCCTGATCAACGGCGTCAGCGGACGGCGGCCGATCTTCCGCTGCGTCCTGACCCAGACCACCCGCGAATCGGTGATCGCCAAGCACATCCGCTCGGAATTGGCGGAGGCCGGCTTCCCCGTGCTTGACAGCGAGATGACCAACCGCGTCGTATATGCCGAAGCGGCGCTGTGGGGCGGAACTCCGAGCCTGATCGACAAATCGGGACCTGCGGCGCGCGAAATCGCGGCTATCGCCGACGAGGTCGAGCAGATATGCGAGAGCATGATTCAGGTGAGGCGAGCCGCCAGCGCATGAACAAGAAGAAACTGCCGAAGGCGGTCCTGCGCACCGCCGACCAGATGCGCGAAGCCGCGGCGGAGCGCAGCCAGGACGTTCCTCATCCCGTCGACCTGAACGAGACGCCCGCCATACGGCCAGCGGTAACGCGAGCGGTGGAGTTCGCGGCAGCCGGCAACGTGATCGAGATGGTGCCGAAGGCGGAGATCGCTGAGGCACCGCAGCCCGCGGTGCCTGCGGACAACGGGGCGGCGGCGCTGCGGCGGCGTATGGCGGTCGCAACCGTCGAGCGCTACGCCAACTGGGCAGCCGTCGGCGGCGTGATCCCGGTGCCGATCGCGAATGCAACAGCGGTCACCGCGCTGATGGTTCGGATGATCCAGTCGCTGAGCAAGCTCTACGGGGTGCCGTTCGAGAAGAACCGCACCCGCGCCGCCGTGGTGGGCCTGATGGCCGGGGTGCTGCCGACCGGGTTTGCCACGGTCGCGGCCTCGGCCGTCACCTACTTCGTGCCGGGCTACGGGCTCCTGGGGCTTGCCGCTTCGTCGGTGACGTCATCGGCCTATACGCGCCACATCGGCCGGCTCTACGTCGAACACTTCGAGAGCGGCTCGACCGAGATCAATTTCCGCTCGATCGTTCTGCGGTGACCGGCTCAGGCTGAGCCCGTCGACAGCAGCCGTTCAGTTCAGTTTCTTGTTCTGCGCATTCATGCGCTCGATCAGGCTGTTCGGCCGCATGTCGGTCCAGTTCTGATTGATGTAGTCCAGGCACGCCGCGCGGCTGTCCGACTTCTTCGCGATGGTCCAGCCCTGCGGCACATCCTTGAAGCTCGGCCAAAGCGAATACTGCCCCTCATCGTTGACCAGCACGTGGTACATCGCATTTTCATCTTCAAACGGGTTGGTCATTACTTTCTCCTTTGACCTGGAGCCTTGGCTGGGCCTGGCTCTTTGCCAAGCTCGGCGGCGAGCGTTGTGCCGATCCGCTCGGCAGGACCTGGGTCCATCATGTTGTCGTGGGCGCAGTCCACCGGATAAACCTTGATTTCGCCCGTCACGTGGCGACGCCAGGCATCGACCGGCGGCTTGGCGTCGCTGACGGTGGCAACGAACAGCGACATAGCACCCTGGAAGCGCTGCGGCGAGAAGGTCTTCATCAACCGCGTGTTGTTCTTGAACGTGTCCATGATCGCTTCGTAGTGGTGCTCCTTCAGCGTGGACAGGCCTTCGCGCCGCAGGACGTCCAGCAGGTTCATGATCGGATTGATGGCCACCTGCCCCGACGGGTTCTCGTCATCATCGAACGCGGCCTGCAGGCTCTCGTGCTGGACCGGATAGCTGTCGAGCAGCGCAAGCAACGCAACCTCTTCGCCCGCCGACTGAAGCCGTGTCGCGACAGCATGCGCGACCAGGCCGCCGAACGACCAGCCGAGCAGATTGTATGGGCCGCGAGGCTGCACCCTGCGAATGAGCCCGACATAGTCTTCGGCCATTTCGTCGATCGAGCGGGGCCGCAAGGCGCGCTGGGTGAGATTGCGCGCCTGCAAACCGTAGATCGGGTGATCCGCGGGAATGTGGCGGATCAGCTTCGAATAGGGCCAGCTGAAGCCGCCGGCATCGTGGATGCAGAACAGCGGCAGCTTGCTGCCGCTCGGGCGGATCGGCAGCAGCACGTCGAAATCGGACAGCGCGGGCCGGCCGCGAATGAGGCGCTTGGCCAGTTGCTCGACGGTCGGTGCTTCGAACAGGCTGCGGATGCTGATCTCGGCGTCCATGCTGGCGCGGATGCGGCTGATCAGCCTGATGGCCAAGAGCGAATGCCCGCCGAGATCGAAGAAATTGTCGTCGATGCTGACACGCGCGACGCCAAGGACATCGGCGAACAGGCCACAGAGGATTTCCTCTTGCGGTGTTCGCGGCGCGCGGCGCGCATGGACCGGCGTTGCTTCCGGCGCGGGCAGCGCCCGGCGGTCGAGCTTGCCGTTTGCGGTCAGCGGTAGTTCGTCCATCTGCACGATCGCCTGCGGCACCATGTAGTCGGGCAGGCCGCCGCGCAGATATTCGCGGAGCGCAGCCGGCGAAATGTTTCGGCCAACCGGCACGGCGTAGGCCACGAGTTGCTGGATCCCCGGCACGTCCTCGCGAACGATCACGGCGGCGCGCGCGACACTGCCCTGGCGCAGCAACGCCGCCTCAATCTCGCCCGGCTCGATCCGGAACCCGCGCAACTTCACCTGCGCGTCGGCGCGCCCCAGGAACTCCAGCACGCCGTCGCCGCGCCACCGCGCCAGGTCCCCGGTCCGGTACATCCGCGAGCCCGCCGCACCATGCGGGTCGGCGACAAAGCTCTCCGCGGTCAGGGCTGCACGGCCAAGATAGCCGCGGGCAAGTCCCGCTCCGGCAATATGAAGCTCGCCAACGACGCCTGACGGCACGGGCTCCAGGCTGTCATCCAGCACATAGGCCCGATAGTCGGGCATCGGCCGGCCGATCGGAATGTTCGGGCCTGATATCTCCGCACCGACATCGATACAGATGGCATCGATTGTTGTCTCTGTCGGACCGTAGAGATTGGTGATCTGCACTGTCCCGAGCTGGCGCGTGATGTTGTTCTTGAACTGCAGCGAGAACGCTTCGCCGCCAAGCGCCAGATGCTTCAACGCCAGTGTTTCGGGCGCTTGATGCAGGATGCTTTCGAGGTAGGACGGCACACAGCTCATGAACGTGACCGCGTTGCGCTCGAGCTCGCTCCAGAATTGCGATGGGGATTCGCGATCCTCGTCGCTGACGACGACGGCCGCGCCGCCACCGACCAAAGGCAACAGCGTCTGCTCGATCGATGCGTCAAACGAAGGCGAGATGAGAAGCACGGATCGGAACGTCGCGTCGACGGCGAATTGTTCGCCGAGCGCCAGCATCTTGTTCGCAAGGCTCGCGTGCTCGACCACCACGCCCTTCGGCGTTCCGGTGGAGCCTGATGTGTAGATCACATAGGCGGGGTTGCGCGGGTCGAGCGCCACCGCAGGCGCGGTCGCGGGCTTTCGCGCGATCTGCGGCCAGTCGGCGTCGAGCCGCACCACGTGGCGGTCCGCCGACATCGCCTCCGGCAGCCGCCCGAGCAGCCCCTGCTGGGTGATCAGGAGCCGCGCCCCGGCGTCGCTCAGCATGAAGGCGAGCCGCTCGCGCGGGTAGTTCGGATCGAGCGGCAGATACGCCGCGCCCGCCTTCAGGATGCCGAGCAGACCCACCACCAGCTCCGGCGAGCGCTCGACGCACAGCCCCACCACCGTCTCGGGCCCGACGCCGAGGCTGCGCAGGTGATGGGCGAGGCAGTTGGCGTGCGCGTCCAGCGCCGCGTAGCTCAGCGCACGGTCCTCGAACACCACCGCTGTGGCGTCGGGGGTGCGCGCCGCCTGCAAGGCAAACAGCGCCGGCAGCGTCGTGGTGGCAGCGGCGGTTGCGACCGCCACCCGTCCGGCGGCGTTGAACCCTTCCAGGATCGTCGCCCGCTCGTCGGCGTCCAGGATCGACAGGCTGCCCAGCGGTCGTGTGGCATCCGCGACCGCAGACGACAGCAGACGCAGCAGACGTTGACCAAGGATCTCGACCGTGCCGCGGTCGAACAGGTCCGAGGCGTATTCCAGTACACCCGTGATCCCCGCAGGCTCTCCCGTGGGGGTGCGCTGCTCGGCCAGCGCCACCGACAGGTCGAACTTCGACGTCGACGCCGCAACCGGCTGCGGCGTGGCCGTCAGCCCCGGCAGCGCCAGCGCTGCGCCTGCGCCCTCGGCCGCCTCGAACGCCAGCATCACCTGGAACAGCGGATGCCGCGACAGCGACCGCGCCGGGTTGAGCACCTCGACCAGCCGCTCGAACGGAAGCTCCGCATGCGCATAGGCCGCAAGGTTCGACGCACGCACCCGCCCGATCAGTTCGTCGAACCGCGGATGCCCCGAGGTGTCGGTGCGCAGCACCAGCGTGTTGACGAAGAACCCGACCAGCTCGTCCAG
>JAIESI010000177.1 GCA_019746135.1 Xanthobacteraceae bacterium | reverse complement strand
GGACCAAGAAACGAGTCCGCCAAAAGCCCTTCAAAGGCCGCCGTATCACTCAGCTCTGATTCCGGGTACTAGCTCACGCCCGAAATTCAGCACAATGTGCCCGCATCAGGCGAGACCATGACCCGATTTATTCTCCTGTCCCTGCTCGGTGCGCTCCTCGCGGGCTGTACCTCGGCCGCACAGCTCGCGCAGCGCAACGAGGAGCGCTGTCAGGCGCGCGGCTATCAGCCGAACACCGACGCGTTTGCGGATTGCGTCACGCGACTGGAAACCGAGCGCAGCACGCGCGGCGAACAGCGCCGGCGGGAGATGCTGGAGCAGTCGGCCGCGCCGCCGTCCAACCGGGGCTACTAGACCGCCTGCGTATTTCTGCTGAAGGGATGGTGCCCGGGAGAGGATTGGCCCTCGCAGCACCGGAGCCCAAGGGACCCGTTGCAAGTGCAATCGGCGCGCGCCTTGGAGTTGCGCGTCCGAGATTTGCGCCAAACCGCGAACGGATCATGGATCGCAGGTTGGCAGACCCGGACGCGGTCGGAGCGGATTCGCATTTGCCCTTTTCCAGCCCTGCCGCCCATTCCGGCAGCGCCTGAAACGGATCGGACGGCGGGTTACTCGGGGCCTGCGTACTTGCCCGCGGTCTGCGGAAACATCGCCTTGATGATCTTCAGACGCGAAACGTCCACCGTTCCGTCCATGTGCAGGAAGATCGCCGCATCGCGGAACAGCTTCTCGACACCGAAGTCAAGCATCATTCCGTTTCCGCCGTGCAGCTCGACGCAATGCTGCGCGACCTTCATGATCTCTTCCGATGCGAACACCTTGGCCATGTTGCACTGACAGTCCGCTTCGGGCGCCTTGTCGTCGACCGCCGCGGCGGCGCGCTCGACGAGCGCCCGCACGGCGAGGATCTTGGTGGCCATATCCGCAAGCCTGAGCGCGACCGCCTGATGCTTGATCAGGATTCGGCCGCCTTGCACGTAGTTTTGCGCGTAATCGGACGCGACCTCGAAACATCTGACACCGACGCCCAGGTTCTTTGCCGACTGGATGATCTTGCCCGCCCGGAAGTACGTTCCGGCCTTCGAGAGGGCATCGCCTTCCGCAAGCAGATGGTCTTCGGGAACGCGCATGTCTTCGAACACGAGTTCGCCGTTGTTCATGAAGCGGCACCCCAGCGTCTCGTTGCAGCGCGCCACCGTCAGGCCGGGCGTGTCGCGGGGCACAAGAAAACTGGACGTGCCTTGCAGCATGCCGACCTTCGGGTTCGTGTTCGCGTAGACGACATAAAGGCCGGCATCGTAACCGTTGGAGATAAACTGCTTGCGGCCGTTGATGACCCATCCGTTACCCTGCTTGACCGCGCGGGTGGTCATCGCCGCTTCCGGCACGTTGTACGGCAGCCAGCGGTCGGACGCGCCGCGGGGCTCGGTCAGGCAGTGCGCCAGCAGGAACTGCGGATCCTCAAGCAGGCGGGCGAACCACCGCTTTTTCAGGTGCTCCGGCGCAAGCTCACGCAGCACGACTGACACTTTCCAATTCTGCACCAGCTTGTCGGCAAGTCCGGAGTCGCCGCGTGCGATCTCTTCGGCGATCAAAGCGAATGTCTGCACCTCGGTTGCGGGATCCAGTTCGATCCCGCCGTATTCCTCCGGAACGCCCAGCGTGCGAATTCCGACCGCCTCCGCGCCTTCGAGAATCTCCCGGGGAAGTCTGTTCCCGGGCGTCATATCCCATTCGCGCGTCCAATCCTTTCGAATGAACGGAAGCACGACCTTGTCGACGTAGCTGCGGCAGCTCTGCTGCATCATCTTCTGTTCGTCGGAGAGCATGTACTTCATCGGCGAAAGACCTCGTACGGTTCATCCAGCAGCGCACGCCGCAAGTCGCGCGGCGAATGCACACAATTGCGCACCAACAAAATCGGACAAGCGCATTTGAGCTTTGGACGCATGGTGCCGAATCGCGTCCGTAGCGCACCGAGCCGATGCGACCGGCAAATGCCACTCGGCAGATGCAGATCTATCGCGCTCGGTTGCACACTTGTCTCGTCCCAGTGGCGACAGGTCCGGTCGACGAATGCGCGCCGTCACCGGGCTTTCAGGAACGGATAGTCGAGATCCCCGGATTTGAACTGCGGCGGCGAAACGATGATTTGCGTTCCCGCTCGCTTGAACTGGCCGAGATCGTTTCCGGAGATGCCGCGGTACTGAACGTAGATGACCTGGGGCCGGTCCCATTCTCCATCAGCACCGAACTTCACTTTACCCACGATGGTGCTGAACTCCGTATTGTGGGCGTATTCGGCAAGCTTTTTCTGATCAAGCGACCCTACGGCCGTGACCGTCCTTTCAATCACCTGCATCTGGGCATATGCGAACGGTGGGATGAAGAAGCCGAGCGGGTCCACGCCCTCCTTGGAGGCCCGCTCCTGATAGCGTTTCAGGAAGCTATCTATCCCTGGGAAATTCATCGTCGGCTCAGGCACCCAGTAGTCGTAGGCCGTAACTCCATTGAGCATGCTTCCGAGCTGCTGCTTGATCGCCGCGTACTGCAATCCGATCATGGCGCCTCCGAACATCGCTGCCGACAGCTTCAGTTCGCGTGCCGTACGGACCAAGCCGACGGAATCGGGCGGATAAGACGCAGCGAAGACAAGCTCGGCGCCGCTGGCCTGGATGCTGCGCATCACCGGCGTGAAATCCACCGTATTGGGCGGATATGTCCGGTCGTACACGATTTTGAGGCCGTGCTTCTTGGCGTTCAGCCGGGCCCCGTCGAGCGAGTTCTTGGAGAACTCTGCGTCCGCACCGACCAGCGCGACCGTCTTCGGCTGCGGATTCATCGCCATCGCCGCTTCGAAGAACCCCGTCGACGTCGCGGCCTTTGGATCGGGCCCGTTCGGGGTCATTTGAAAGAAGCGGTCATATCTGTATTCCGCGTTCACCGCGGTTCCGAACAACGAAACGAACAGCAGACCGCGCGGCACGATCACAGGCATCGCCGCGGCCTGCTGGCTCGTCGCGTACGGCGAAATAACGAGATCCACTTTGTCGATGTCGAGAAGCTTCGTGTAGATGCCCGGCACATTGGCCGGATTCGATTGATCGTCGTAGTACACGAGCTGCACAGGACGGCCGAGCAGGCCACCTCGCGCGTTAACATCCTCCTCCCACATCTTGTAGGCGACGACCGCGGATTTGCCGCCGCCTGCAAGGCCGCCGGTGAGCGCCATCGCGAAGCCGATCCTGATCGGCTCCGCGGCACGAACGGCGTCGGCGGTGAAAAACAACGCCATTGCTGCCAGAAGCACGAAGCGCACGCGGCTTCGCGGACTCTTTGCATCATCGCTCATCGTATCCACCCGTCCTGATGCTGTGATTGGTTCGACTTCGCCCGACCGCCACCGTGAGCGTACCGCAATCGGGAATCTCGCGCCGGATGCGGACGAAGGCCTTCTGTGTGGGTGCCGCTCCGCTCAGGAGCGGCCACCTTGCCCTTTGGGAAGCGCCACGATCATGTCGAGTTCGAGCCGCGCGCCGGGAGAGCTGAGCTGATTGATGCAGACCGTCGTGCTGGCAGGCCGCCAATCCCCGAAATACGCGGCCATCGTGGCGTGCATGCGATCAGCGTCGCGAAAATCCGTCAGGTACTTCGTCACCTTGACGACATCGCGCCAGGTGGCTCCGACATGATCGAGCACGGACTTGATCGCCTCCATGGTGCGGCGGGTCTGTTCCTCGATCGCGCATGGATGGTCGTGCTCTTCGTCCTTGTGCGGATGCGCATGATACAGCGGAGATGCCGTCGCCCCGGACAGGAACATGAGATCGCAAGCGCCGACGATGTGCACCGCAGGTGCATAGGGCATCTTGGCCGCTTCCTCCGGCTTCGGATGCACGGGCTCGAGACGGAAGCTTGCGTTGGGATGAAGCGCTTGGGCCATTACGTTTCCTCCGACAGTTTCTGATTCTTTCAAGCAACCCGCGTTTCGGTCCGAGCGCACCAGCCCCGAACCCTGCCGCGGACATCACGCCGAGTGTATCCGCCCGGATTCAGTCAGATCAGGACATCCGCATTCGGGTTTCGGACAACTGCACCGCCCGATGCGAGAACCCGGACGGCCGTGCTCGTCTCGGCGCTGCGTCAGCGCGCCCCCTCGGAACAGGGCACCTGCAGACGTCCGGACGACGAAGACCTCTCATAGGGCGTCGTCATTCGGCAGCATCGCGATCGAAGGCCCGAATCCGGTGGCCGGCCTTGACGAGGTTGGCGGCGCATCGCCTGACCCATGCGCCCGACGCCACGACATCCGACGTCCGCGATTCCAATCCCCCCCGGATTTTCGCTGCCGAAACTGCAACTTGAAGAACCGGCGACCGCCGTCCAGGATACCTGGCGAAAATCCGTGAACTGGACATTTCCTTTCGAGTTTCGGACACGGCATGAAAAGCAAAACACGATTGGGCGGTTCGCGCGTTGTGACGTCGTTTCGCTCCGTGGTCAGGACCTACGCCGCGGGCCATGTCACACCGCGTCACGATCATGACTGGCCGCAGCTGCTCTACGCATCGAGCGGCGTGATGTCGGTCGAAACCGCGAATGGCTCGTGGATCGTTCCGCCGCAGCGGGCGATCTGGCTTCCCTCGCGCACCTGGCACATCACGCGCATGATGACGGAGGTCAGGCTTGCGTCATTGTATCTTCGCCAGACTCGCGGCAGTCCCACGACATGCGAGATCCTCGAAATCGGCCCGTTGATGCGGGAGCTTCTCGTTGCCGCAATCGACGTCGACTTTTCGGGACCGCTGTCAAGGCGGCAGAAAGCGCTTGCGGCTCTGATCGCCGAAGAGCTGGCGATCGCTCCACGCGGCGGATCGCCAATTCCGATGCCGGAAGACCGCCGCCTGCTGCCGTTTTGTCAACGCGTCCTGAAGGACCCTTCGTTGCACATCAATCTGGAGGAGCATGCGTCCGCGTTTGCACTGACTCCGAAAACGGTTTCGCGATTGTTCCAGCGCGAGCTCGGAATGAACTTCCGGGATTGGCGTCAGCTCGTGCAAAGCACGTACGCCCTGGCGCATCTGATCCAAGGCGAACCTGTAAAGGTTATCGCCTCGCGCCTCGGCTACACGCCGAGCGCCTTCTCGGTGATGATGCGGCGCAATCTGCGGGCTGCTCCGGTGCATTTTCGCGGCAACACAGCCCTTCGCAGCAGCGTGCAAGGTGGCCCGGCGAAACTCCGCGCCGGCGTGTCCCGCCGGGTGGCCACAACCTCCTGATTTTGCGGAGGCTTCTACGATTTCAATGAAATCGAGAATGCTTGGTGCCCAGGAGAGGATTAGCCTCAGCAGGGCATGTAACACTGACAACATTGAGCTTTTCGGCCGCTCGTTCGCCTCGTGTGTACCAGCGGTGTAGTCTCGTCGCAACTCATCGCGCGTGACCGCTTTATCCGCTCGGCGTGGCCAACTCCATCAGTCGCGCATCAAGCACGGCCCACAGATTGCGCTGGCGCACCTCGGTCCGCAGCTCTTGCTGCGGTCCTAAGACCGTGGGGTCAAAGATGACACCCGTCATTGCCGAGCGACCCTCTGACAGGAGCTGCGACAACACTCGATGATCGTTGTGGCCGGGACGCAGGAACAGGCCCAAGGGCTCGGACGCAGGACGAACTAGGCGGAGAACCGGCACATCATTCATCTGAGCCACCGTTTCGTTGACAGTTATGTCGACATTAGCATTGACATATTCATTGATCAATAGATTGACAAGCTCGTCCACTAGAGCCTGCCTCACCGGGCATGTCCGCCGACCAACCGCAGAGTGTCCACACGAGTCGGTCTTCACTTCTGGACAGCGCCGACTCATACGTCTAGAACTCAACGGACACTCGGGAGCGAACATGGCTCTGGATGGACACCTCATCGGCTACGCGCGGACCTCGACGACCGACCAGCAAGCGGGCCTCGAAGCTCAACTCCGCGATCTAAAGGCGGCGGGCTGTCGCAAGCTGTTCTCGGAGCAAGCGTCAGCGGTCGGCGAGAGGGCGCAGCTCGACGCGGCGCTCGACTACGCCCGCGAGAGCGACACGCTGGTTGTGACGAAGCTCGACCGGCTGGCACGGTCGGCCCGGCATCTCGCCGAGCTTGTGGATCAGTTGGAGAGCAAGAGGGTCACCCTGCGCATCCTGAACTTCGGAGGCGATGCGGTAGACACTCGGGGTGCCACCGGTCGCCTGATGCTCAACATGTTCGCCGCGATGGCCCAGTTCGAGCGCGAGATGACGCTGGAGCGGCAGCGCGAAGGCATTGCGAAGGCAAAGGCCGAGGGCAAGTACAAGGGTCGGAAGCCAACGGCGCGGGCGAAGGCTCACGATGCCGTGCGGCTGTTCAATGAAGGAAAAAAAGTTGCGCACATCGCGAGGGAGCTAGGGATTGGGCGCGGAAGCGTCTATCGAGCGCTTGAGGCGGCGGAGGTGCGCACAATATGACGCTGCGTCAACTAGGCTCAGCATCGGAGATCATTGACCTCTTCGGCGGAACTAGCGCCACGGCCAAATTGATCGGGCGCACTCCACAGCATGTCAGCAACTACCGTCAGTCGGGACGCCTCCCCGCCGATACCTTCCTGCTCATCAAGCGCGAACTTGCGAAGCATGGATGTGAGGCTCCGCCTTCAATCTGGGGGATTGCCGAGCCCGCTAGCGCCGAGCCGGATGGGCCTGATCTAATTCAAGCGTCTGCCGATGTGCGGGTGGCGCTCCCTCTGATTGAACATCTTCGAGGCGGGGGTGCGCATCGCTTAGCCTATCACGAGGTGAGGCACATCGTTGATGGGCTGCTGCGCGAAGTACCATACTTCGGGTACAAGCTGAGCGAGTTCCAGTTCTTCCGGGGCCGCATTGAGAACAAGAAGAGACTACTCGAACGTCCTGACGAGTTCTCCTATCCCAAGCCATCCGAACGGGGTGGCAGGTGCCACAGGCTGGGGCAGACGATCTTCTACGGTGCTCGAAACCTCGACACGGTGCTTGCAGAGTTGGCACCCGAACCGGGCGACTTGGTGCACGTGGGTGTCGCCACGGTCCGTCCGGGCCGGTCCGTCTGCATCACTGCAATCGGCGAGTTCGACCACGTTCGTAGGTACGACCGCGCACTCATCGGGAACGAGGAAGCGGTAGCCACCGCTCGGGAGCACCTTGCGTTGCCGGTGGGTCTGCGCACGACGGTGGTTGACGCATTCTTCGCCGACGCCTTCCTGACTCCTGCCCGTCAGCCTCGAGACTACAACATCACGGCCGCGCTGTCCGAGTTGCTGCTCGATGGCCACAATCCGTTTGACGGCTTCGCCTATCCCAGCGTTGCGCATCGAGGCGGTCTTAACGTGGTCGTCATTCCCGAACGTTTCGACACCATTCTGCAATGGGATCACTTCATGGCGTTCGAGATCACCACCTACCTCGGCTTCGGTATCTACGGCCGCAAGCAATACGGAAGTGCCGCGCCCCCGACAAACGGAGCAATTGGTTGGGAGCATCTCAGGTGAGCGCGCGTGTTCATGCGCGGCCATGGCTATCGGTGTCTTTGTCACAGCGGGTGTGCAGCCGACGATTCGGCCGCTTCCAGTGCGGTGTGGCGGCCGATCTTGTAGCGCGGCAGCTTGCAAATCTCTTCGTATAGGCCTTCGGGGTCGCCGCAGGTCTGCTCATCCACGCCCTCGCCCGACCATCCGCCGATCATGCCTGTGTCGGGATGCTTCCAAGGACACGCCATTCTCAAAACCATGTGGACCCGCTCTGTGTACCTGTCAGAGCGGCCGCAAACCCTTAGATTGTCAGAAGTTCTGCGAAGTCAATCGCTTCGCCAGATTTTGGTGCCCAGGAGAGGACTCGAACCTCCACGCCTCGCGGCGCCAGTACCTGAAACTGGTGCGTCTACCAATTCCGCCACCTGGGCATGGGCCGACACATATGTTTTCCGGCTCGCGCTTGTCAATCGACGGGAAAATCAACGCCGGGTTGATGCCGCGACGGGCGGGCACCCAGGGCACAAATTTTGTGGCGCGGCGGGGCGCTCCAGTGGAGAAAACCATGCGCAATTCGCTATAAAGCGCCCGCGCGGCCCCCTTGAGCCGCCGCCCTGAGAGACCCCGGCATGACCTTGCAATCCAACAACGACACGCTGATCACGGTGTTTGGCGGTTCCGGCTTCCTCGGCCGCCATCTGGTGCGGGCGCTGGCCCGCCGCCATTACCGCATCCGCGTGGCGGTGCGGCGGCCGGACCTCGCCGGCCACCTGCAGCCGCTCGGCCGGGTCGGCCAGATCCACCCGGTGCAGGCCAACGTCCGCCACGCCGAGTCGGTCGAGGCCGCGGTGCGCGGCGCCGACGTGGTGGTCAACCTGGTGGGCATCCTGTTCGAGCGCGGCCGGCAGCGGTTCGACACCGTGCAGGGCTACGGCGCGGAGCAGGTGGCGCTGGCGGCGTCGGCGCACGGCGCGCGGATGGTGCATGTCTCGGCGATCGGGGCCGACGAGCATTCGACCTCGGGCTACGCCCGCGCCAAGGCCGAGGGCGAGAAGGCGGTGCTGGCGGCACGGCCGGAGGCTGTGATCGTCCGGCCTTCGATCATATTCGGCCCCGAGGATGACTTCTTCAACAAGTTCGCCGCGCTCGCCCGCATGCTGCCGGCGCTGCCGCTGGTCGGCGGCGGGCATACCCGCTTCCAGCCGGTGTTCGCCGGCGACGTGGCCGAGGCCATCGCGCGCGCGGTCGACGGCGACGCGAAGCACGGCATGACTTACGAGCTCGGCGGCGCCGAGGTGCGCACGTTCAAGGAACTGATGGAGTTCGTGCTGCAAACCACCGAGCGCCGGCGGTTTCTGATCCCGATCCCGTTTGCGCTCGCCAAGCTCCAGGCGACGTTCCTGCAGTTCATGCCGAAGCCGTTGATCACGCCGGACCAGGTCGAGCTGCTCAAGACCGACAACATCGTCTCGGCCGCGGCGCAAGCCGAAGGCCGCACGCTGAACGGGCTCGGCATCGAGCCGACCACGATGGCGACGATCGTGCCGTCGTATCTCTGGCGCTTCCGCAAAACCGGGCAGTTCAGGACCGGCCGTTTCGCCTGAAGCGCTATGGTAAATCAATTGCTGTAACGCCACGAGGCCGCGGCACCCCTGCGCGAAGCCGAGCGCCGTGGTGCACAACCCTGACGCGTTAAGGCGCCGCACACCACGTCAACCGGCTGCCACGGACGTTAATATCGAACACACGGCGGGTGTGCTCTGTTGCCGCGGGGAAGCGGGACGGCATGCTCGATCACGACATCGCGCGCATCAGGTCCAAGGCGCATTTGCACTGGCTCAAGGTTCTGACTCCGGTCGTCCTTGTCACGCTGTGCTTTTGCGCCGTGTGCGCCCACATCCTGATCGAGGCGCGGCGCACCGCGCTCGAGCGTGCCGGCGACACCGCCACGAGCATGGTCGCGGCGATCGAGTCCGACATCGTCCGCAACGTCGAGACGCTCAATCTTTCGCTGCAGGGCGTGGTCGACAACCTGAAACATCCGGAGATCGACCGCATCAGCCCGGACCTGCGCCAGATGGTGCTGTTCGATCATGCGGCGACCGCACGTCATTTCGGCTCGATCCTCGTGCTCGACGAGCGGGGACACCTGCGCTACGACTCGCGCCAAGCGGTCGTAAAGCCGGTCGACATGAGCGACCGCGACTATTTCCGCACTCAAAAGATCAAGGACGCGCCGGTGCTTTATGTCGGCCAGCCGCAGGCCGCGCGGCAAACCGGCGCCTTCTTCATCGGCATCAGCAAGCGGCTGTCGCACCCGGACGGATCGTTCGCCGGCGTGGTCGCCGGCACCGTCCAGCTCAGCCACTTCAAGAAGCTGTTCAAGGACCTGGCGCTCGGCCCGAACGGCAACATCACGCTGGCGCGCAGCGACGGGACGCTCTTGATGCGCTGGCCGTTCAACGAATCCCTCATCGGCAAGAACATCAAGAACACCGAGGCGTTCAAGCATGTGGAGAAGGCCCGCGCAGGCCGTTTCGAGGTGGTCTCCGCAGCCGATGGCATGCACCGCCTGTTTGCCTTCAGCCAGATCAGCGATCTGCCGATCTTCGTCGGCGTCGGCCAGCCGACCTCCGATATCTACGCGCAATGGCGCAAGTACGCCTGGACCATCGGCTTCCTGATCGCGACGCTGGTCGCCTTGTCCGGTGCGCTCGCCTGGTTCCTGCTGCGCGAGCTCAACTGGCACCGCGATGCCGAGCAGAAGCTCGCGATGCTGGCCTCGACCGACGGCCTCACCGGCCTGTCCAACCGCTGGCACTTCGACCAGACCATCCGCCGCGAGTGGCGGCGCGCGCGGCGCGATCACACTTCGGTCGCGCTGCTGATGATCGATGCCGACCAATTCAAGGTCTACAACGACACCCACGGCCACCAGGCCGGCGACCGGCTGCTGCGGATGATCGGCGAAGCGATCGCCGAAACCATCCAGCGCGGCGCCGATCTCGGCGCACGCTACGGCGGCGACGAATTCGCAGTGCTGCTGCCCGGAACGACGCTCGAGGGCGCGTCGCGCGTGGCCGATCAGATCCGCCGGCGGTTCAACGCCGATTGCGCCGAGCAGGGCGTGGTGGACGGCGCGAAGATGAGCATCGGCGCGGCCTGCCTGGTCCCCGAGCGCGCCGCGAGCCACGCCG
The DNA here is from genome assembly GCA_019746135.1 of Xanthobacteraceae bacterium. Classification (GTDB taxonomy): domain Bacteria; phylum Pseudomonadota; class Alphaproteobacteria; order Rhizobiales; family Xanthobacteraceae; genus Z2-YC6860. The sequence continues at coordinate 1,881 of JAIESI010000177.1, read as the reverse complement.
CGCTGCTGACCGCCGCCGACGAAGCGCTCTACCGCGCCAAGGATGCCGGCCGCAACCGGACCGAACTGGCCGAAGCGGTGTATCAGGCGTCGCTGCAGCCGCAGCCGACGAAGCAGATCGCGCCAGCGCTCCCGGCGCTGACCAAGGCGGCCTGACATTCCTCAGTCGTCATTCCGGGGTGCGCCCATAGCGCGCCGAGGACGCGCGTAAACGCGCTTATGGGCGCGAACCCGGAGAGCTACTTCCCCAGCGCCAGCGCGATCAGCCCGAGCGATCCCACCACCACGCGCCACCAGGCGAACAGCGCGAAGCCGTGGCGCTGCACGTAGCCGAGGAACGTCTTGACCACGATCCAGGCGCTGATGAACGACACCGCAAAACCTACCGCGAGCAGCACCTGATTGGCCGACGACAGCTGCGCGTGGGACTTGTAGAGATCGTAGACAAACGCGCCCGCCATCGTCGGCATGGCGAGCCAGAACGAGAATTCCGCGGCCGAGCGGCGGTCGGCGCCGAGCAGCATCGCGCCGACGATGGTCGCGCCGGAGCGCGACACGCCCGGGATCATCGAGACGATTTGCATGAAGCCGATCGTCAGATACATCGGCATCGTGAACGTGGTGACGTCGGTGTAGCGCGGCTTGAGATCGAGCGCATCGATCCACAGCAGCACCGCGCCGCCGGCGATCAGCGTGAAGCAGATCAGCCAGTCGTTGAACAGCACCGCCTTGATGAAGTCGTGCGCGATGGCGCCGACGACGGCCGCGGGCAGAAACGACAGCAGAATGCCGAACACGAACCGGCGCGACGCGGCATCGGTGAAGAACCCGATCGCCAGCTGCCACAACCGCACGAAATAGATCGACAGCAGCGCGAGGATCGCGCCGAACTGGATCAGCACCGCGAAGGTCTTGCCGAATTCCTCGTCGGCGAAGCCGAAGAAGCGCTGCACCAGCAGCAGATGTCCGGTCGACGAGACCGGGATGAATTCGGTCAGTCCTTCGACGATGCCGAGAAGGATGGCCTTGAGGATGTCCAACGTCATGAAAAGGCTCCGGCGGAAAATTAAGGCAGCGGCCGATGGCGCCAATTGCTATGTCGGACCGTGCTTGTCGCGCAACATTGGGGCCGGGGCAATGGCAATGGCGTGGCGCTCAACAGAATGCGGGCACTGACGCCCCGATTGCCATGGAGACTCTTTGTTTGGCCGCATTTGCCCTCGCGCTGGCGCGCGCAGCGAGCGGCCAGCGCGAGCACTTTTCAGGGTAGCCCGCGCCGGCTCCTCGCCATAGCGCGTCAACCCGCCTCCGCTCGCTCTTCGAGCTACGGCGGGCTTGGAGTCCGCCGAAGCGCCTGAGCGCGAAGGCGGAAGACGCGCGTGAACGCGCTTATGGCTCGGCGGCGCGGGCGGCGAACCGCTGCACACGTCTCCGGAAAATGCTCCGGCCGGGGATTTCAGGTTGGGACTTCTGTCGTGTCCTGTTAGGGTTGCGCGTCTTTGATTCCCATTTCGTCGGTGGCCCAACCTCAGCGCTCCATGCTGACAATTTTCCATCACCCGTTCTGCCCGCATTCGCGATACATCCGGCTGGCGCTCGCCGAGCATGGGCTCGAGCATCGCCTGATCGAGGAACGGGTCTGGGAGCGCCGCGAGGAATTCCTGATGCTCAACCCGGCGGCCAGCACGCCGGTGCTGGTCGCGGAGGGATTTCCGCCGGTGCCGAACGCGGCCATCATCGCCGAGTTCCTCGACGAAACCCAAGGCGCGCACCTGCACGAGCACCGGCTGATGCCGCAGGAACCAGGCCGCCGGGTCGAGGTGCGAAGGCTTGCCGCCTGGTTCAACGAAAAGTTCTTCACCGAGGTCAGCGGGCCGCTGGT
>JAIESI010000198.1 GCA_019746135.1 Xanthobacteraceae bacterium | reverse complement strand
TTCCGGCCCACGCTCAGTGACCGGCGGTCCAGCAGGCTCCCTGCTCACGGGTCGTAGTGCCCGTAAGATGGTGTCCGAGGCGCCCCGAGGTGTCCGGCTGATGAGACCGGACCCGCGGGCACCGCTCCCCGCTCCACCAAACGACATCACAGGTTGATGCCCTCGAACGAGCGGGGATGGCCAGATTTAGAACAAATAGGGAACTATTGTCAAATGCAGCCCGGGAGCGGCCGGCCCCGAGCGCACATCACAACGGGCAGGCCGACGCGCTGCGAGGCTGCCGTCAGAGTGCGCCGACGACAACGAAACCGGCAGTGCAAATCAGCAGAAACAGCGTCAGCTCTTCAGCTCGTCCGGCACCTTGCCGCCGTTCTCGGCGAGCTTCTGCATCACCTGCTTGTGCAGCCAGATGTTCATCGACGCCGAGTCGTTCATGTCGCCGCTGTAGTGCAGCTCGGTCGCGAGCTCCTTGCGCGCGGCAAGGCTGCTGTCGAGCTTCAAGAGCTTCATCAGGTCGACGATCGACTTGCGCCAGTCGAGCTTCTCCTTGCTCTGCGCGGCAAGCCCGGTGAGCACCGCGGCGACGTCGACCTGCGACATCGGCGCGGACCCCGGCGCGGAGCCCGGCGCGCCCGAGGTCGCGGCAGGGGAGGAGCCGCCGCCGACGGCGGCCGATGCGGCTTGCGCGACCTTGGCCGGCCCTTTGAAGATCGCGTTCATGATGCTGCCGAAGATGCTCATCGCTGGTCTCCCGTGTTGTCGTGGCGTCAGGCCGCAAGCGCGGATCGAACCGTACCGACCAACGACAATAGGATCGTGACATTGCGGCCGTCATTGGCCCTTGGTCCAACCGGCCTGATCCAATTCGGCCATAATTGCGGCAGCAGACTCCTCGCGTGGTGAAACGGCGATCCGGCGGCGCGCAACGGCCGGGGGCGGTTTGTCGGTTGTTTTAGGTGGTTGCGCCTGTCGCCGGCCCGCTCGTGCATCCGACAACCAGGTTGGCAACACGAGGAGCCAAGACATGACGACACGTATGATTGCGCTTTGCACCAGTGCGGTTCTGGCATCAATGGTGCTGGCGAGCCCACCGGCCGGCGCGCTGACGATGAAGGAGTGCAGCGCCAAGTACAAAGCGGCGCAGACCGCGGGCACGCTCAAGGGCCAGAAGTGGAGCGACTTCCGCAAGGCCGAATGCGGCACCGACGCGTCGGCCGCACCCGCGCCCGCCGCGACACAGGCCACGGCTCCGGCCGCGGCCCCACCGAGAACCACGACGGGCTCGCGGCCATCGCCGGCGGCCGCCGGCAGCGCCGTGTTCCCGACAGCGGTGGCGCCGAAATATTCCAAGGAGTCCGAAGGCAAGGCGCGGATGCACACCTGCCTCGACCAGTACAACGCCAACAAGGCCAGCAACGCCAATGGCGGAATGAACTGGATCCAGAGAGGCGGCGGCTACTACAGCGAGTGCAACAAGCGGCTGAAGGGCTGAGCGCGCGGCTCGCTGCCTGACGGCACAAGAAAGAGCCGGCCTCGCGCCGGCTCTTTCTTGTTTTGTCGTTGGCAGCGAAGGCGGCTGCTCGCCGCGAGGAGCTCTTGTGGCAAGCGCCGTCCGGCAACGCCGCTCCATGCGCCGCGTGCATGACAGCGCGCTGGGACGGTGCTTCCTGACGGAGATGTGAGATTTCGCACTGGGGTATCGCCCCCGGGGCTTCCTATCTCCGCGACGGGTGTTCTCAACGACAACAGAAGGAACCTGTCATGCCGGCTTCGAGCAAATTCATAATCGCTGTGGCTGCCGCCGCCGTTGCATTGGCGTCACCGGCTTTCGCCAAGACCCCGTCGCGCGACCAGCAGGTTCGGAAAATGGAGCGCTACAACGCGCGCGCTCAGCTCCATCCGCCGCGCCGGCATCTGGACGGTTCGGCGCCCGCCCCGAATGGGGAGCCGTTTACCATTGAGCAAAAGCGCCGGTTCCAGGAGCCGACCGGCCAGGAAGTCGACCGCTGGTAATTGGAGCTGAGCGCTTCCTTGCTGTGGTTTGCTCGATCTTGCTGTGATCTGCTCCATCAGCCGCGTGCCGGTCCGCGCCTGATGTGAGGTCCTTTATCGCTAACGGCCGCTCCCTTTCCGTTAGCAACCGGAGGTGGGAAAGCTCGTCAGCATTATTGGAGCTGACATGCCGAAACGGTCGAAACGAAGCAAGAAATTGCAGGAAGCGGACCGCTTCCGTGAGCAGGTCGTGACGCTTCGTCCTTGCGCCGGACGAACACTTGGGCGTGTTTGCCAGTCTCCGGATCGATGATGGATGACGCTGCGCCACGCGCGCGTTCTTCAATCTGCTGCATGCCGAGATCGATTGCTTTGCCCAGCAGATTGTCGAAGAACTCTTTTTGACTGACACGGCGTCCGCCGCTGCGAAATTCCATCATGGAGGGATATGTCCGGGAGGGCTTACAAAGAGCCCTAATAGTATGTAGGAACAAGAAGGGAACAAATTCAACGGTAGCTTGTAGAGCCTTTGGAAAAGTTGCGTTTTTTGATGGGACGCCAAAGCGGACATGGGCTGGTCCATTTCCAGCGTAAAATGACACCAAATATATGATATTGAACAAATAAATAAAACAACGATGCGGACATGGAAGCGGACATAAAACCGGCCGTAGATCGAGAGGAAGGCACAGGCTTGATGGAGCCTTTGCTGATCTCCGAAGACTCACGCCACAGAGGGGCGCTTACCGATCTTGCCGTTGAATTGTCCGGCAAGGCTGCGGGATTCCGCAGCAGCCTTGCGCCCGGTGTCCGCACTGCGCTCGCCGATCTCGTACGTGCAATGAACTGCTACTACAGCAATCTGATCGAGGGGCACGATACGCATCCCGTCGATATCGAGCGCGCGCTTAAAAACGACTACAGCCAGGATCACAAGAAACGCGACCTCCAGCTTGAAGCCAAGGCGCATATCGCCGTGCAGCGCTGGATCGACGACGGCAACCTGAAGGGCCGCACGGTCACGGCGAGCGGTCTTTGCGAGATACATAAGCGCTTCTGTGATCTTCTGCCAGAAGACATGCTTTGGGTCGAAGACCCTGAAAACAAGCAACGGCTAAAGGTCGTCCCCGGAGAGCTGCGCCAACGCGATGTGAAAGTCGCGCGCCATGTGGCGATCAGCCCCGGCGCAATTCCGCGCTTCCTTGAGCATTTTGAGCGCGTCTATGGTCGCGTCGGCAAGACCGACGCCATTCTGGCGGTGGCTGCCGCGCATCACCGCCTGCTTTGGATTCACCCATTCCTTGACGGCAACGGGCGTGTGACGCGGCTGATGTCGCATGCCATGCTGCTCGACTCGCTCGACACGGGCGGCGTGTGGTCTGTCGCGCGTGGCCTTGCGCGAAACGTAGAGAAATATCAGGCGCATCTCGCGGAGTGCGATCTGCCACGTCGAAACGACCTGGATGGGCGCGGCACCCTCAGCGAAGAAGCCTTGGCTTCCTTTACCCGCTTCTTTCTCGAAACGGCGATCGACCAGATCAAGATCATGGAAGAATTGGTTCAGCCCGAGCGCTTGCGCACGCGCATTCAGCTTTGGGCCGAAGAAGAAGTACGCCTCGACCAACTCCCGCCAAAGGCCGGAAGCGTCCTCGATGCCGTGCTCTATCGGGGCGATTTGCCACGCGCTGACGTGGCCGATGTGCTGGGCAGCACGCCCCGGCATGCGCGGCGCATTGTGTCATCTCTTCTGGAGCGAGGCGTCCTCACATCCAAGGGCATCCGCGAGCCCTTAACCTTGGCCTTCCCGGCGGCCTTGGCGTCGCGGTGGATGCCGGGACTATTCCCGGAGAAGGTCGGCAATGACGGATGAGCGGCCGACGTCCGTTCGGGCTGAGGCGCGCAAGCTCTCGCTGGACCACAGGCCCAACGATGTAACGAGTCCAACCAATGGCAATGAAAGCAAGCCTTGGTGCGCCAGTCAGAACAAAACTGCGAACAAGTATGTGATTGAAATATCGTGGTAAATTCATCAAGTGACAGCCACCCATTGTCGTAAGGACAGCATCTGTCACGGGTGCAGCACCTGCCCCGCTTAACAACACGGGCAGCCTTCCATGACCACCTGCCGCGGTATCGGACAGTGGTCGACATGGTCGGGAATGAGGCTCGTCTTCGGTTGGCCTAGGGCATTTTCGCCTGCGTGGGCTTGCTGAGCGATCTCAATGCAAGGTCGCTCATTGAGCGAAGCCAAGAAGCGAGGAAGTAAGGAACCTTTTCGTAAATGGTCAGTTTTCAGCACCGGGTTGGGCCTCAGTATGCAGATTTCCAGGACGATTTTCATTGTAGGAGTGTTGGTCGCAACCGCCGTCGGCAGCACCGTCTTGGTATTGGCGGCGCGTCGCTGGATTAATCCCTCGCCATCTCTGACACTTCTTGGACCTCTTGTATGCGTGGTCGTCATACTGGCGGTATTCGGGCGAAGACGGGATGGCTGATGTCTAAGACGCGCCGACCTCAAAGCAGTACGACCAGCAAGCCTCGCCTACTGGGTATGCTCGGACCTGGGCTCGTTACCGGAGCCTCTGACGACGATCCAGCGGGAATCGCAACGTACAGCCAAGCCGGTGCCCAATTCGGATTTACTATCCCGTGGGTGATGATCTTTAGCTATCCGCTGATGTCGGCGGTGCAGGAGATAAGCGCCCTTATTGGGAGAACGACCGGGCATGGATTGGCGGGCAACCTTTGTAGGCACTACCCAAAATGGCTGCTCCGGGGCGTTGTTCTTATCCTCTTCGTTGCAAACACGTTCAACTTGGCCGCCGATCTCGCAGCCATGGGGAACGTGGCCGAGACGATCACAGGCGTACCCCACCTGCTTCTTGTAGTGCTATTTGGATTGTTATGCATCTGCACTCAGATCTTCATGGATTACTCGCGTTATGTGGCCGTCCTGAAATGGACCACTCTGTCGCTCCTCACGTACTTCGGAACGGCGATGATGGTCCAACTGCCTTGGAGTGACGTTCTCTATGGAACGTTAATACCCCAGGTTTCCTGGAGCGGCGATTTCGTGACGACGCTCACCGCCGTTCTCGGTACGACGATCAGTCCGTACTTGTTTTTCTGGCAATGCTCGCAGGAAGCGGAGGACGAGCGTGTCGATCTTAAGAAAAAGCCTCTCCTCAAGAATCCGACGGACGGGCCCGAAGAAATTCGCCGCATCAGATTTGATACTTACGTCGGCATGGCATTCGCCAACCTCGTGGCTTTGGCGATAATCGTAACGACCGCAGCCACGCTCAATCGCCAAGGTGTGACAAACGTCGAAACGGCGCAGCAAGCCGCTGAGGCGTTAAAGCCGATCGTAGGTTCGTTTGCGTTCATAATCTTCTCGATCGGAATTATCGGTACGGGGATGCTGGCCGTGCCTGTTCTGGCGGGTTCTAGCGCTTATGCCGTCGGGGAGGCGTTCCGGTGGAAGGTGGGCCTGGGCCGAAAGCCGCGAGAGGCACGAGCATTTTATGGAATTGTGGCTCTAGCGGGTGTTATCGGTATTATTCTGAACTTCACATCCCTCAATCCGATCAAAGCGCTCTATTGGAGCGCCGTCATCAACGGCATAGTTTCAGCGCCGGTAATGGTCGTCATGATGCTGATGGCGAAGAATCCAAAGATCATGGGAAAGTTCGCGATCGGTCCCGTTCTCAACGGGATCGGATGGCTGGCAACTGCAGTGATGGCGCTCGCCGCGGTAGCCGTTCTGGCAACAATGTTCCTCTGAATTTCTCAAACCCGTGAGCCACGCTTAACCAACAGAGCGCCACCGCGCATCTATCTCACAGCAAGCTGACTCGGTAGCGGATTCTCCAATCCACTACTGCGACATTCAATTGTAGCGACTACGACGTTGCTCCAAAATTGCGAACGATCCGCTCCTGGATCGACCGATCGTCTTTGGATTCTTGGCCATCGGTTGTGCGAGTTCTCGCGCCGTTTCGATGAACAGTTCAGCGATCGGGCTGAGCGTTCGGTTTTTCAGTGTCACTATGCCGGCAGGCCCTGGATTCAGTGCAACATCCAATTGCACCGCCGTAAAGCCCAGACGCTTGGCGTCGAAGTGAAGAAGCGAACCGGGGATGAGACCGAGATATCGGCCGGTCGCCATCAAAGCATAGTGACAGTGCAGCGAGTATGTAACGACCGTAGAGCGCGGCATCGTTAGGCCGGCAGCATGCAATGCCGTCGTCATGATCGAATGGCCTACGCTGCCCGGAGGCGGTAAAGACCACGATTCTCCCATGAGCTCAGCCAGCCTAACCTTACGACGGCGTGCCCACTTGCTGGACAGCGCCGTCGCCACGAAGACGGATTCCTCGAAGAGAACCTCCACATTTAGGTCGTTCAGTGGGAAGGGCTCGGGAATCCTGCCGACGGCGAGCTCGATATTGCGTGAGCGCAGCTCTCGCTCCTGAAGCGCGGCGGGATCGCCCTGCGTCACATGGAAAACCATCTTCGGATATCTTTGCGCCAGCCGATCCATGATAGCGGGCACGAATCCAGACGACATCGGCTCCGTGCAGCCGAGACGAAGCTCGCCGACGGTCGGATCGGATAACTGCTCGATTTCGTTCACCCCCTGGCGCAAGTCGTCAAACACCGCACTGCCGCATTTCAGTAGCGACCGGCCATAGCGCGTTGGCTGGACGCCAGTGGGGGTGCGATCAAACAGTTTAACCTTCAGCAAATGCTCGACACCGCCGATAGCTTTCGAAATGGCCGGTTGAGAAATGGCGAGTTCCTTGGCGGCCTTGCCCATGCTGCCGGACTGAGCGACGCTCATCAAGACATGAAGGTCTCTAAGCGTGAGGCGGCTGCTGATACGATCATCCCAGCGCATACGACCACCCCTTAATCGCCTGGTTATGCCTTCATCCAAAGAAAGAACTGTCTCCGTATACCCCGAGACATCTAGGATTGCCATTGCCAAGATCGGCAAGCCTGTTTCAGGAGGTCGGAATGCTGCGATGGTCACAAGCACGGAAGGTCGGCTGGTGGAGTATCCTGATCCTGCTGGCGGCTCCACTGGCGACGCTGGCTGCCGACTATCCCTCCAAGCCGGTAAAGATCATTATCCAGGCGGCAGCGGGCAGCGGCCCGGACATGATCGCTCGCATCGTCGCTGACGGTCTCACTCGCCAGTTGGGAAAGCCGTTCCTCATCATCAACCAACCGGGCGCGGGCGGCCTGATCGCGGCTCAAGCCGCAGCAAGCGCCGAGCCGGACGGATACACGCTCTATATGCCGAGCGGCAGCGCCCTGATGGTGCTGCCGGAAACCCATGCGCGATTGCCGTTCAATTTCGAAACCGAGTTCCTGCCTATCGGCATGATCGGCAAGCAGCCAATGCTGATCACGGTCTCGCCGAAGCTTGGCATATCAACGCTCCCGGGTTTAATCGCGCTGGCCAAGAAACGGCCAGGCGAAATTCTCTACGCGGGCAACACGCCTGGAACGGTACCAAGCCTGACCGGCGACATGTTGAAGCAGCGTGCCAGCATCGACACGACCTTCGTACCCTATCCCGGCGCGGCAGCGGCGCTGAAGGACCTGATGAGCGGGCAAATCTCGATCGTCATCGAAAGCATGCCGGCACTGGCAGGGGCCATCCAGGGTGGATCGGTGACGGTGCTCGCCGCATCTGAAAAGCGCATACCGCAATTCCCCGATGTCGCGACGGTCGCAGAGACATTGCCCGGCTTCGTGGCAACCGGATGGTTTGCGCTCTTGGCACGCGCTGGTACATCTGACATTGTCGTGCAGAAGATCGGCGATGGGTTGCGTTCATCTCTTGCCGATGCCGGCTTGCTCGAAAAATTCGCAAGCCTCAGCACCGAAACCGATCCCATGTCGCCGGCGGAACTGCGCAGCTTCATTCAACACGAACGGGAGTTGTGGCTACCGGTGATACGGAAGGCCGGACGAAGGCGAAGTGACGCGATGCCGACGTAGATCGTCGTGCTTGGCACCGGAACACCCTACCTCGATCCGGATTGTTCCGGACCTGCCACGGCCATTGTCGTTGACCACACACCGTATCTCGTCGACTTCGGGCCCGGCGTGAGCCGGCGCGTGTCCGCGGCCTACCGAAACGGCGCAACCGCATTCGACCGATCCGGGGTCAACATCAAAACGGCGTTTCTGACCCATCTCCGCTCTGACCAGACGATGGGGTATCCCGATCTCATTTCACACCTTGGATCATGGGCCGCGCCGACCCGCTCACGGCTTACGGCCCGGCTGGTTTCAAGGCAATGCCGGAAAGCATCATCAAGGCGTGGCAGATCGATATCGATGCACGCGCACAACGGCTGCAACATGCCGACGTTTATCGGGTCGATGCCTGCGAATTCACCGCGGGCACGATCTATCGCGATCACAACATCACTATTACGCTATTTCCCGTGCATCACCAAAAAGCTGAATGACTGATTCGGACTTCGCTCCCGAGATACAAAGCCGAACTACTGTTATTTCATGCGATGCCATGCCGACACAGGCATTGATCGACAACGCGCGCGGTTGCGACACGTTGATCTATGAGGCCTATTCGCTGGCGAGCTTTCGCAAGCTTGCCTCTGCATGGCAGGATTTCCGACGCAGCCACCACATCTCATCCGTGGAATTGTTAGCGATCGCGGAACAGGGCATTGAGGATGGTCAGGAGCTTGCGAGCGACCGCCATGATCGCCACGACTTTTGGCTTTCCGGCTGCTACGAGGCGCTCGAAGAAGGCCTTCAAGACCGGATTGTGCCTTCTCGCCGGAGGTGCGCCTATAAACAGCGCCGTGCGAACGGTCGTGCGGCCTCCGCCGATGAAGCTTTGGCGCGTAAAGGATGCCAGGCCAGTAAGGGCTTCGATTTGCCGGCGTCCGAGTTGCCCAAGCTCCCGGAGTTCGGCCATTAAGATGCGTCCGATGACAGGCCCGATCCCCGGCACCGAGCCCAGCAAATCCTCTTTCTCAGCCCGACCGGGGGAGCCGCGCACTTGGTCGCTGATTGCGCCATAAATCTCGGCTAGTTCTTTCTCCATCGCCTTGCGCAGCCGGGCAATGCTCTTCTTCAGGCGCTTGTCCGAATTTGACAGGCGTCGCCTGTCGCGCTGGCCTTCGGCGGCCATCATCTCGACGGTCTGCCCCCGTGCGGCGACCAGATCGGCCAGCATCCGTGTCGTCTCGTCCGGCAACGGGCGCGGCTTGGGTTTGGTGTCCCCGCAAAGTGCGGCGATCATCGCCGCACTGATCGGATCGGTCTTGCCTTGTTTGCGGAGCGCCTGCGCGAAGGCTCGCACCTACGCCGGGTTGACCACCACCAAGGGCAATCCCGCTCCCGGATAGTACCGGCAGCAATCGCTTCAAACCCACCTGTCGCCTCAATGGCCCGAGCCGCGCGGCCAGGTCACGTAATCGCGCAACTAACCCGGTTCGGCCGTTGTTGTACGTCGGCGGAGCATTGGCATCCCGTGCTTATTGGTAAGCATTGCTCTGACCGCAGCTGTTGCGCTCGTGTCCCAAAAAAAGAAATTTCATTTGGGTACTTGTAACGATTCGCTCGGTTGTTGCGAATTGATTACCGAAACGGCGCATCAAGCCTCTCAACGCTAAGGGAGCCACAGAACGCATGGAAGTGATTCGTGCGTGCGACCAGGTTGTTAACCGCTGGTATATACGGTTTGTCATTCACACGTTTGGCAAGCGCGGAAAGAGAATTCTCAAAACCCACATCCCGCCATCTTCTATCCGTGAACTCTCCCCTTCACCAAGACCAGCAGAACCGCCAGCGCGACGGCCTACAACGCGCGTGCTGCTCACCATGGCCCGACATCCGCCCCAAGCGCGACACTTATGCGCTCGCGCCGTTCGACAACAGCCTCGGGCTCGGCGATGGCTATCTCCGAGCGCTGTATGGCCGGCCCGGTTTGCATTCCTGACCTGGGAACGGAAGAAGAATACTGCAGCTTTACGTGTGCAGCCAATATCGGCGACTGGCGCTTAGAGCGGCGCTCCCTGCATTGCGCTTTGGAGAGGCCTCGTGTTGAGCCATAGGACTGGATCGGCAGCCGGCAGCGCCTGGGCTCCGTTGCGGCCCCCTCCGCCCACACAATTCTTCATGACCCTTCGCGACATCGGACTATGGATTAGAAGCGCCCGTGCCGATGCAACCATAAGGCGGAAATCCCGCGCCTACGGTGTTGCGCGGGCATTCGACGAGCTTTATCGCGACGACCAAGACCCCTACGGGGCGGCGGACCGCCGCTACCGATATCAAGACCGCAAATACGCGATGCTGTTGTCGTTTCTACCCGCGCGTCGCTATCGCCATGTTCTCGAACTTGGATGTGGTGTTGGTGCGTTCTCCAGGGCGCTTGCCATCCATGCTGAACGCGTCACCGGGATCGATATTTCGGCCAACGCGATACAGCACGCGACAGCACTATCACGGAAATATCTCAATCTGTCATTTCGTGCCGGCGACGTGCACACATTCGACCCGGATGGACGGCAGTATGATCTCATTGTTGCCGCCGATGTGCTGTACTACGCTGTGCCATCCGCACAGGAGCCTGCACTGGCAGCGGTCGCCAACCGGTTGGCAGCATGCTTGGCACCGGGCGGCATGGTGCTGCTGGCCGATCACTATTTTTTCGGATTAGACGCTGCATCGCGCATCACCCAAGCAATTCATGATACCTTCCCCCAAGCGGCGGGACTGCAGATCCAATCGCGGCACTTTCGATGCTTTTATCTCGCCACGCTGCTGCAGAGGGCGAATGGTCATGCCGCGCCGGATGGTGAGAAGCCTGGTGGTCGTTGAGCGCATGCGGCGAATCTTGGCAGTTCTTGGTGGAGCGGCGACAAAGTAATGTGAGGCCGTTAAACACAGGACAATTTTGCGATGCGGACTCCGCCGAAACTCCGAAGGAGGCAGATTGACCACAGGACTCGGATCATGACGTCTAATCCGGTGAAATCACGGGCGAACCGTCGTTGCAAAACCGGCAGACAAGATTCATCGGTATCTTCATCTGGCAGCGGGCGCTGTCGCCCCCGGAGTCCGCTGCTCGGGCCCGGGTCGTCCTAGACGACCCGGGCTTTTCTCATCGGACGATTGGATGGCGGGATACGCCGTCGATTGTCAGCGAGGCGCTGATGCTCCTTCGGCTATCGCCATTTCTCCGCCACAACGAATACGGGTGGTCTTGACGTTGGCGCAAGGTCCGGTTAGCCCTTTCCTACGCTGACGGTTGGGGGGTCTCGAACATCCCGTCGCGAGCTGTTGAAATCTGCCACGATCACGACGCCGGCCTTGTTCATTCTGACGCCCAGTTTTTAAGCTAGACTACCTGATGACCTTCCCACGCCCTTGGGTCTAGCGTTCGGATTTTTCTCACTGCCCTTGTCGCTACCATTCGTTGGCTTGTCGCTCATTTGCTGTCCGATGCCCTGGGGGCCGTCGCATCAAGGAGCTGGTTGTATTCCTCTGCTGTCAGGCTTGGCAGTGAATATTAAGAGGTAGGATCGGGACGCCGGTCGTCGAGCGGTGGTGCCGCGCGCCGATTGGGCTTGCGATTGAAGATGGAGCGGACCGATCCATGGGTGAGCGCGCCGATCTCGATCGCCCGAGTGGGTGGCTTACTCTGGAATCACCACTTGGACACCCAGCAGGTGGTCCAGTTCGGATCAGCCCAACCCGCGTGCGATTATTGATTCGGCAGCGTTCAGCCGGCTGGTTCCCCGACAAACCTATCCGACCCCATCGGATAACCTTATGAACCATGCTCCCGCGCGTTAATGACTCGTTAACCATGGGGTTTTAACCCTTTCCTAACCTCCTAACCACTGGCTTCGGGAGTTCGTTTATGACCGGCATCGACGCTATGGACATCGCTCGCGACAGCGTGATCACGCTACTATGGATCGCGGGCCCGATCACGATCGTCGGGGTTCTCGTCGGGGTGGCGATTTCGTTTATCCAGGCATTGACCCAGATTCAGGAGATGACCCTCGCACTGGTCCCTAAGATCATTGTGATGTTCATTTGTCTGATGCTGACCCTGCCGTTCATGGCGGACGCCATACAAAGTTATACGATGCGCCTCACGGTGAGGCTGATCGCGGGGAACTGAAGATCTGCAAAGTGCAATATAGGCCCGCGACAAATATTTTGGTCGCGCGCGTCGCAATGCCAAAACCGCTAGCGCACGGCGCGGGGAGAGATAAGTCTAGCTAGACCTGGCCTGTCGAAGAATAAGCGACAATTGCTATGGCAAATCGTTGATCATGCCTATGCGTCGACCGGCAATCGCTCGCGCCTGGATGCGTTCTCGGAATCTTTGCCTCAATTCAAAAAGTCGATGCGAGGGCCGACAGCGACAGGCTATTCAGGGCCTGAACTGCACGCCCACTCTCTGTAACCGTCCGGCGAAGGCCGCGGAGGCTCAGGCGGCGAGCTTGTCGCGAATAGGCCGCCAGTTCCAGGGTAACA
>JAIESI010000066.1 GCA_019746135.1 Xanthobacteraceae bacterium | reverse complement strand
GGTTCGCAAATCTGTTCAGGAATGGTGCCCCTGGCCGGTTTCGAACCAGCACGGTGTTGCCACCACCAGATTTTGAGTCAGATTAGGTCTACTACAACTATCTGATTTTACTCGTATTTTTGACGGTCTATTTCCCAGTGTGGCAGAAAGTGTGGCAAAATCGTCCGAATCGGCACTCTTTTGCTCTCGTCCGTGAATGTAAAGTGTGTCGGCGCAGAAGTCGTTAACGACGTGCCGAGTCGCACGAATGACCACGCACTATATATAAGGTGTGCGCCAAACACGACGAAGGCCGAAAACCCTGCGGCTTCCGGCCAATCGCGACACATATATATAGGTGTATGTGGCTCACGCGCTGGCGTTCGCACCTAAACGCAGCAATGTCGGAAGCCAGCCCTTTCCTGCCAGCAACTTCTCGGCGGTTTCGGCCATCGGCTGCTTTTTCATGGCAGCGATGTTCGTAGCCGCAGCCTCCGTCACGCCTTCATGCACAGCCTCAAGGATGCGTTCTTTGGCAACACGGCCAAAGTAGCTCTCTGCGGTCGGTTGCCAGTAAGCGGTCATATCGAGCGCAAGTTCTCGCGCCAGAATGTCCGCATGGTCGCTGGCCTCGGTGCTGCGGTGGGTGGATGCCTGAACCGCATTGACGGTCAGCGAAACGCAATGCGCTAGCAAACCCAACCGCTCGGAATCCGAAAGCCCGTGGACGAAATTCCAGAGCGTTGCAGGTTCACGCGGCAAGCGTTTAGCCCATGCCTCGTGCCGCTCCGCGATTTGGCGGGAAGCCAGACTTTCCTCGATGCCGGAAGCGTGGGTCGCAAGCGACCCGCTGCGCGGGGTGATTTGCAGACAAGAAACATCACCGCCACCGGAAAAGAAACTCGCCGCCGCAAGCGCATGAACAGTGGCGATAACGGCCATACCGGAATTCTGCGCGAGTTCATTGCGGAGGCCAGCGGTGCGATGTGCGGTCAGGTCAGCAACCAGCCGCTCCGATAGTGGTGCTTTCTCATCGCCCGATGGCTCGTCAGAGCCCTTCTTCTTGTTGGCCTCGCCGTTTTTCGACGGCTCGTCCTCGCGGCGCACCAAGCCGTGCTCAACGCGAACCTCGCCATCATGGCTGAGCGTGACAATCGCTCCGGCAATGGCAAAATCCGCGCCTTTGAACTCGTGCCTGTCAAGAGCTTCGATGGCACGTTCAAGACGCTCACACTGCGCGGCGATTTTCTCCGGCATCTCCGCATCGGCGTATTTCTCGCACAGAGCGTCGTATCGGGATTGCAGCTTGCGAAGTTGCTTGCGCTCGTCCTTCGATAGTTTCACGGCTTCGGGATAGATGCGGCGCATCTCCGCCGTCATGCCGTGGTCAAACTCCGGTTCGACAACAACCCACTTCCAACCCTCGGCGGAAACCGCGTCGGCAAACGCTTGCAACTTCTCCCGCGCAAGACGGTTCAGAAGTTCTGCGTCGGCAAGGAAGCCGCCGCCTTCCGCGTCAAACAGGTCACGCACAATCACGCCTCCCGCTGCTTCATAGGTCTTTGCGCCAACGAACACAGCGCGGCGGTCGTCCGAACGAACCTGACCTTCACTGAGCGCATGAAGAATTGCTTCGCGGTCGCGGTTGAAGGACGGAAGCTCAGACCATACGCGCTCCTGCTTGGCGTGGTCATCGGTAATGGCAAAGGCCGTGAGTTGGTCAAGATTCAATTCACCGCTGCGATACAGCTTCATCAACTTCGGGCTAACCGCGCCAAGTTTGAGACGCTGTTTCACCACGGCTGGCGTTACGCCAAAACGCGCCGCAATGTCTTCGGCACTCATGCCGTGTTCATCATGCAGCTTGGCAAACGCTTCGTACTGGTCGGCGGGGTGCATGGGGCATTGCAGCGCATTTTCTGCGAGGCTGATTTCTTCGGAAATGCCCTCAGTGATTACGTTACAGAGAATATTTGCGTTCACAGGCAACGCCTTGCGCTTGGCAAGTGTCTTCAATGCAGCGAGCCGTCTGCCACCTGCGATGACTTCAAACGCTTCGGGCTTTTTCTTGCCGTTCAACACCGGACGAACGGTCAAGTTCTGCAACAGGCCGTGCGCTTCGATACTCGCAGCCAACTCGCCGATGTTGGTGCTGCGCCCCGTGCGCCGCACGTTTGCAGATGATGCGATAAGTTTGGACAATGGAATTTCTTGGATAGCATAAGTCATGGTTAGTCTCCGTCTAAGGTTAGGGTTCAGCGCAAGGAACGCGCATGAACCCCTGCCTGTCGGCGAGACCGGGGGTAGCAACTGCAAGGAGGCTCCGAACGCGGACTGCCGAGGCTCCACACGAGGGATCCCCATCTTCGGGGATACGTGTGGATGCGGCAGAACGGGTTTGGATGCCTTGCGGGCGCGAGGGGCAGCGCCCCGTAGTCACTTCAACAGAATAAGTGAGCGACAGCGGCGCTCTCACTATTCGTTTTCGCGAGGGATCAAAGCCCGAAGGGCCGAGACCACCGGGGCTCGGCGTGCAAGAGCCCGGTTCAGCGATGCCGAACGCGCTAAACGTCTGCTACTCTTGGAAATACGAACGGACATTGTAGACGACGCGTCGCGCGGTATTGTGCAGAGCGGTTAGGATCAACATGAACCAATTTTTCTTGATCGCCAGAATTCGGCGGCACTGCATACCTGTCTCGGTGAGGTCGAGATGAAGGATCACGATGTTCTTTGCAGGTGTGATAACGTCTTCCAACATCTGGCGATACTTAGGCAGGTCGCCCGGTATTAGATTTCGCTTTCGATCCCACGCCGCGACGGCACCCGCGAACCAGTCTGCCGCCCGGATCATATAGTCGAACCACATGACCTCCTTGACCTTACTGCGATCCGGCGTCCCTATCTTAATCTGCGTGGCCGTCAGATCGATCGCTAATGCCTCAGCGAATGTTTGCGCGTTCCCAATGGCATAGTCGCACCAGATGCCATCACCATAGTTAGTCATATTGTCACGATCTGGAAACCAGCCGATTATTTCGCAGTGCCGCTCGCGTGTAAGTATAATCGTCAGCACTGCAAACCAGACTGCAAGAAGCCAGATATCGGACAACAGCCCAACATTGAAATTGTTCGCCTGGGCGTCCTGCTTCAACTTCCGGAAACGTCTGATTACATCTTCCGAAGCCCCGACTTGAACCGCCTGATCGAGAGTTATGGCGATGTGTTCGCGCGCAACTGCGAGCGGTGAGATTCCAGGACCGTTCGAAAATACGGCTGGAGCCGGGTTGACGGTGATTGCAATATGAAAGCGGCGTGGATCACGAAGCCATTCCATTGCCTCATCATCGAGACGCTTTGCGTCTTTCAAATCTTTGGGTAAGGCCTGTGCAACATCCTGCTCGATCTCCGCCGGCCATGCGTCATAAGGCAGGATGGTGAATGCAAAGCAATCGAGCGGGCGATTGTTGTGCAGGGAAAAGTCAGCCGCGATCATCCATTTGCGGACATGCGGATGTCCATCAAGAAAGCTACGAAGGAGCTGGACGGCGCTGCCATCAAAACTCTCTAGGAAGAGCTGTGCGATTTCAGTTGGCGGGTAGATTGCACGCTCCTCACACTGTTGTTTGGCTGACGCAGAATTGCCGCGCTACGGCGAGTATGCCCGAGTTGCCTTCACTTCTGCACGACTTATTCGGCTGTCCATGATAATGAAGCCAGCACATATTCATCGTCCATGACCAAGGGGAGCAGCGCGTGGTCACCGTCGCCGATATCCAAAAGGATCTTCCGGGCTGGCCCGACGATGTGGTCGAGCAGTGGCTCCACTACTTCGCTAACGAGCCGGATTGTGGTTGGCCGCCACCCGAACCCTTGGGCGCTCACCGCTGGAACGTACTCCTGTTCGGCAAGCCGGTGTCGTGGTGGAAGAAGGTTACGTGGGGAAAGCAGCAAATGAACTGCAACCTTGCAGCACTCTCTCCGAAAACGCGCGGTGACGTGGCGGATATCGTGCGCCAGATGAACGACGGCACCGCCGATGCAAGCACTAAAAAGCGTGTTGCACAGCCATGGATTTATCTCCGCGATAACGGCGTATTTCCGCGGTCACTGTTGATGATAAAGAAGCCGGACGGATGGAGCCTTGCCGACGGTCATCATCGCATGGCGGCGTTCGAGATGTTTCAGGGCTTGAGCGACGCGGAGCTTGCTAAAATCGGTAAGAAGAGGCCGTCTCGTGAACAGGATGTTTGGGTGGGAACCCATAGCGGCGGCGAAGTGCCGAACGGATAGGCCGATCAGGACTTCGTCGACATTGTGACCCTAGCAGACACGGTAATGAGTGCATTCCTTAAAGTCGTTGAGTAGCCCGCACACATCGAGCGTTCGACCATCCGCAAGGTGCAGGATTAGAGCGGGCTGGCCCCCTTCCGAGAAGCCGTAAATCTCTTCGGTCGCAAACACAAATACATCGTCCCACGTCATCTGTTTAAGCTGAATCTGCATAACGCGTGCCCCAACAGCGATGTGCTCTTTGCATTTGTGAAGAAGGAAATGCGCCACTCGCGCAACATCAAACGAATAGGGAGTTGCAACGCGTAATGCGGGAGCAGGCCTCGTCCGAAGGGCCGACATCGCGCGGAGTTGCTGGCTGTCAATCACCGTCACGCTGCCGCCTCCCAAAACCGCTTGGCAAACGCAGTCTCCTCCGGCCCGCTCGCATCGACGTAGATTGCCGTGGTGCTGAGGCGTGCATGGCCAAGCCAGCGCTGCACGAGCGTGATGGGTACACTTGCCTGCAACGTGCCGACACCGAACGCGTGGCGAAGCCCACGCGGACACGCATGACTGCCGGTGATGCCGGATTGGTGCATCACTCTCTTGATGATGCGCCAGGCGGTCGAACGACACCACGGCCAAAGACGCCGATGAGCGCTTTCTAAATTTCGCTGCGCGAGCGCAATTCCAAAATGACGATCGAGTTCGGTCATCAATGCGGGCGGGATCGGCACTTCGCGCACGCAGTGCTTGCGTCGCTTCAATGTTTGAATCGCGACGGTTCCGCATTCAAG
Organism: Xanthobacteraceae bacterium; assembly: GCA_019746135.1. Lineage (GTDB taxonomy): Bacteria > Pseudomonadota > Alphaproteobacteria > Rhizobiales > Xanthobacteraceae > Z2-YC6860. The sequence continues at coordinate 7,463 of JAIESI010000066.1, read as the reverse complement.
CTGGAATGATGCTGGTGTGAGCGCGAGAATTTCACTGACACGCGCACCCGTCCACGCAAGCGTCAACGCGAAGAGTGCTTGATCGAATTTGAGCAACGTCATCGCACCAAGTGCGCGCTGACGTTCTGCATGGTTGAGGTATTTACGGGCGCCGTTCGGCGCATAGAGGCTGGACGCATCAGCCTTCCAACTGACAGTTGTTACCCGCTCCCGTTCAACTCCTGCAACCGTATTGCCCATAGTGTTTCACGACAAATTTCTTTTCTTTCAGTAACATAACAAGTAATCGAACACAGACTAAGCCGTTTCTTGGCCGTAATCAAGTGTCAGACATGGCCATAACCTAGGGATTCAACACTATGGGCAATAATGTTGCACTTTATACTTTTAGTTACACGTATTCCCCAGTATAATTACTATCAGACCTAAGTATTCGTGAGACCTTGATTGGCTCTGCACGCACATCAACGGGAGGACATCATGGCTCAATTATCTTCGTCAAAAGCAAAAGCGCTCGCGCTCGCCATGACTGGCATCGCTGCCGTCGCTTCATTTCCGACTGCTGCCGAGGCTTTCACGCAAAAGCAGTGCAACATCATTGATGCCGCTTTCACTCAACATACACAGGCGAACTTCCGACATTATTCTCAAGCTGATAAAGTCGAGTTGGGAAAATTTAGCAACTGGCTTGATGCAGGTTGTGTAAAAGGCGATCCGATTGTCTTAGTAAGACACCCTGAAGTAGGCGCAGCTCTGTCAACAGTACAGACTATAGTAAATCGCGTTCAAGATGTCTCGTTGAGAGTAGCACTGAGCCCAACGGTATCTTTTATCCCGCCTGCGACTGCTGCAGCAGAGGCACTTAGACCGACACAAATTAATGCGTCACCGCGCGATGGCGCAATCCCAACACCAACCAGATAGATTCTGGCTGCTAAAAACACCTTCCAATTAATGCCTGACTATACGTGTGGATGATTATCCAACACGTGGTGCGCTTACTTGTGGTCTCGGTGTTGCATCTGCCGTCTTAATAGGTGCAGCAGCTGCTGGTGGATTTGCAGCCGGTACTGGCGGAGTTGGCGTTGCATCCGCATGTTTAGTTGGTGTAGGCGTTGCCTGAGGCACTGGGGCTGGCGGTGTAGCATCTGGAGTTGGGCCAAACATTGCAGCACGCGTAGAGCGTGTTTGTTGTCTCTCTGGCTCAGTCGCGGCGGCCACTTCAGCTCTCCGCGTTAACGCACTTACAGCTACATCTTCTGAGCGTGCCAGTTGCGGGGAGATATCGTTTGGCCGCGTGATGTTTTGTGGACCCAGTGTCGCTTCATGTCTTAATGCTGCCCGTCTTGTTTCGTCTTGCAACTGGCGGTGATCAGGCGCCCTATCTGGTCGTTCTCGCTGCACACGTTCATGCTCGCGCTTGTCATGTTCCTCTGCACGCTTGCGGCCTTCATCAATCTGACGCGTCAATGCTTCAGCGGCTGCGGTATTGCCAGCCTCTACCGCTTTTCTCTTTTCTTCTTCCATCTGCCTGATAGCAGTCCAGTTGTCTCGCGTGGTGTGCAAGCCAGGAACAGCGCTTGGAATATCGCGTTGCACGCGCGCCATCGGAGCCGCGTTCCTATTGGCATCGATGCCTAAAGCCTTTGTCGTGCTGACGGCAGCCATAATTTGCTGGCCGTTGAAGCCCTGATTGCGAAGATCAGAGAAGGTCGCGTAGTTGAGGCCCGTGCGCGCATACTGGCTGCTGCTGTAGTTCGCGCTGCTAATGCTATCGCTGCGCAAATCGGAATATTCGGATGAGCGTGCTGTACGGCCACGCATATCTCTGTCCATCGCGGCAAATGCAAGCGGTGAAAGTCCATTCTTGTGTACTGGTGAGCCATCTTCGCCAGTTGGGTTGGCGGCAGTATTTTGTTGCTGTCTTTGCTGCTGTGCTGCCTTAACTTCACTATCAAGCAATGCCTGAACACGCGGCGGCGGTGATGCACCACTGGCGATAGCAGAACGTTCTGCTGGGGTAAGACTTCCAATGATGCGTTTCACGGCATCGGATAAGGAAATACCAGATGTTGTAATGCCACTCGACAATGCGAGTGTGCCGATATTGCTGATTAGCCTATTTGTATTTTCATCGCCCAACTCAGCGCGCAGATGCTGATAGGAACCGTCGTGATCATTCGCGCCGAGACGTTGGCTGCTAAGGAAATTCGCGCGACGACGTTCTGCGGCGTGTGGCGAGGTATGCTGCATCATCGCGCACCCCCGTCTTCAACTCTGATGGCGTGATAGTCGTTAGCGGGCAGCGCTATGAAACTGGCCGCTGGTTCTAAGTTGAAGACGCTCCGGATAGCAATACACACCCGAGGCCGCTTACGACGCGGCACGAAGGGGATGACGTTTGATGTGGGCGCTGTCATGTCACGAAGGGCGTTGCCAATAGCATCGCCTGCACGAAAGCGCGATCGTTTTCGTTTTTCTGTAAGCGTTTCATCGCGCGCACGGGCAGCTTGGCGGTGATGTAGTCGATGGCCACTTGCATGAGACCTTCCGAAAGTATCGGGCGGCGGTGATAAACGCATACCGTGCGGATGACCTTGCGGATGATGTCGGCCTTTTTATATCGGCACCATTGGTGCGGTATGTTCTTTTTGCGTTGCATAATTATCCCAATAAAAAGGGTCATTATTACTCCAACGCAATTAAATTTCGCCTAATTCATATTTTGTTAACCACGCAGCGGCGAAAATACCTCATTCATTCAACACGTTATATTTTTTCGATGCTTGTCGTTGGTGTTCCTTCCGGCCTTGCGCTGTGTGATTACTTGTCGCGTGCTGCTCTGACGCCTGCGGTTGCGATGGAGCATGACGGAATTGAATTTGACGAAGGTGCGTTCATTCCCGCACTACCGTTCGCCCCCGTGGGTGCGGGCGATATTCACAGCTTGGATGCCTCGCATGCTGTCTTGCTTGACCGCAGCACAAGCATGGTGTCTCTCGTGTCGTTTGAACGGACTCTTGTGCCGTTGCTGGGACGTGGACTATTGGCCACGAATGCCGACGAAGCGGCGGCCTTGTGTGGCTGTTTTCCCCTTGATGCGGCGATCGTAGCCACGATGGCAGCGGCGCAATCCAATTTTGTGTGGTCCCCGTCGCTGTTCCAGCTCATCGGCCTCAACAGCAACAAGCCTGGTCTCCTCACAACAACCGTGAACGAGCGGCGGAAGCGGCGGCTTGGCATTCACTTCGACAGTTGGGATAGCTTACCAATGCACATGCGTGCGCGAGGTCGCTATCGGTTGAGTGTGAACGTCGGAGCAGGTGATCGCTTCTTTTTGTTCATGGTGGCGACGGCAACGGATGTTCTCGACGTAATGAACGCGGATATGAGCGAAACAATAAACGCCACCGACATGCTCCGGCTTGCTATGCAGCGATTACCTAAACCGACCGTCTATCGGCTTCGCATCCCGCCAATGTGGGGATACGTCGCGCAAACCGACTATCTGCCGCATGACGGAAGCACGTTCGGTGCGGGTCTCTTTGATTTCTCGGCCCACATGCTTGCGGATTTTCGCCCGAGCAAGAATTACTTTCGCTCAATGAGCCTGCATCACGTCACGCGGTGATGCCGGGGCGACCTGAATTGTGCGCGGCGGCTATTTATTCTGACCAATTTGGGTTGAATCGAGTCTCGCAAGCTGAAGTCGGTGGCATCTCACGTTAACGATGCTTTGATTGACTTGCGTCTTTGCTCTGTGGCTAACTTCGGTTGGTTATTTTTTCATCAACTTATTGCTTTGGGGAATTAATATGTCGTTTTCATCAAAACTTTCTACTGCCAGAAATATTGTTCAAAAACGCGCTGCATCGCGTGGCATTGGTGCAGGTCGCTACGCCAGCGTGTCGGCGTTTAACCAGAATGACGAGGGCATCTGGCGCAACGGTACGGGCGACGGCATCAAACCGGATCGCGATGATTCCGGCATTGCCCGTGGCGAACGCCTCGGCCAACTTTTCACTCCAAAATTTGGCGGATAGTGATGATGCGGTATCCCCGCATCGGTCACGTGGTGATGCAGACCACGCCCTTCTGCAACATCGACTGCAAGTATTGCTATCTGCCAGACCGGCGCAGCAAGGCTCGGATGGAACCGAGTGTGGTGCGCCGTCTGGCGGAGCGTGTCGCGGAATATCAGGACGGTAGCGAGCCCGTTAGGTGGTACTGGCACGCGGGCGAACCGCTGACGGTAGGGCTCGACCACTTCCGCGCCTGTCACGAAGCTGTAGCCGCTGGTGCTCCGGCGTTGGCCGACACGTTCCAGTATCACGTGCAGACCAATGGCATTCTTCTTGATGATGCGTGGGCGCAGTTTTTCAAACAACACCATTATGGCATTGGCGTCAGTCTCGACGGCCCTGCCGATATTCACAACGCCAACCGCGTAACGCGCAATGGTGATGGCACGTTCGACAAAGTCGTGGCTGGCATCAAACGATTGCAGGACGCCGGACTGCATCCGGCCATTCTCGCCGTGGTCAGTTCGGCGTCACTCGACCGGCCGTCTGACTTGCTTGCGACGTTTGCCCAGCTTGGCGTTGATAGCGTGGCGTTCAATTTCGAAGAGATGGAAGGCACGCATGGAACGTCATCGTTGAAGGCGATGGATGACAATGGCGAGCTGCGCGGCAAGATTGAAAATTTTATCAGTGTGTTGTTGCGCGAACGCGCGGAACGCTATCCGCACATCCGCTTGCGCGAAACCGATTGGATGCTACCGAGCATCCTGAGTGGCGAAGCCGTCGAGGGCTGGTTGACGCGGCCCATGACGTATCTGACGGTGTTGAGCAATGGCATTGCTTCGACGTTCTGCCCTGAGCTTGCTGGAATGACCGGTGCTGACGAGGTGGATTTCCCGCGCTGCAACGTGCTCGCTGAACCGCTGATGGCATTCGCTGACCGCGTGTTCGCGAGCCGTGCTTTTGCCGACATAGAAACCGGCGTCACCCATTGCCGCATGACGTGTGATTATTTCGAGCTGTGCGCGGGCGGTTGCCCTAGCAATAAGTTCTACGAAACAGGCAACTTCGCTTCGACCGAAACGCTCTACTGTCGCATTCGCAATCAATACGCAGCGGATGCCGTGGTTGATTACATCATTGCGTCAGAAGGAAAGGGCGCGGCTGCGCCTGCGGGCGAACCGTGAGCGCCAGCATCGAATTGAAGTCGTTCATAACCGCTGCCGAACGCCGGCTTGCCGACGCTGGCATTGCGGAACCACACGGCGAAGCGGTGACGCTGGTACAGTTGGCAATGGCGTTTCATCTTTCGAGAACCGGCCACTCGCTGGACGAACTGGTGGAAGGTGCTATTCAAGAACGCGAAGCGCGTCGGTCGTTGGCTCGCATCGCCGGTTTCAAACACTTCCACGGCCTTGCCATGAAACTCGATGACGAGGTCTATGAACCGTGCGCCAGCAGTGAACGGTTGCTCGATCACGCTCTGGCGTGGGCCACCACGCAACCGGAGGGCTTGCGGGTGCTCGACCTTGGCACGGGTTCCGGTAATTTACTTCTTGCGGCGCTGCGTGTGCTCACATCAGCGACCGGCATTGGTGTCGATTGCAAAGCGGCGGCGGTTACACTAGCGCGGCGCAACGCACTCGCTCATGGTCTGGGCAATCGCTGCGGATTTCTCGAAGGCGATGCACATGCGTTGAGCTTGGCGGGTTTCGACTTGGTGTTTTCGACGTTGCCGTGGGTTCCGACCGGCCAGCTTGATGATTTGATGCCGGAGGTGCGGCTTTACGATCCTGTTGAATCTTTGGATGGTGGCGCCGATGGCCTAGACCATTTCCGCCGCCTGGCGCGCTCGCTGAGCCGCTTGATGACGCCTATGGGTGCAACGTTCGTGCAGGTGGGATATGAGCGTTTGCCTGCGGCACGCGCCCTGTTCAGTTGCGTTGGTGAGGTGACGGTGCTTCGCGACGGTTACGGCTTCCCGATGGGACTGCGGGTCGGTAGCAAGTTGCGATGAAGCGGCTATCATGAGGCTCGGCTATGCCTGACGTTCTTCTATCGCGGCGTGCTGTTGTGTTCGCAATGAGCATTGCGGTCCTTCCCACTTCATCGGCCCTGACTTCTACTCTCTTACCGCCACTCGAAACAGCGCTCGGTCGCTCGCTTATCGATCTTCGAGTTTTAGCTACGCATATCGGATGCGCCGATATGTTTGATACGCGTGGGCAATTCCGGCTTTCCGAACCAGCCCGCGCGGGTATTGGACGAATGTTTGACCCGAATATCAACATGGCATCGATTTCGCTTGTGGGGCCTCACGACAAGCAAATTGTGCAGATGATCTGTACACATGGGGTGAGCGTCGCGGACGGCACCATCCTGACTGTCAGTCGAAATGGCGAAAAGTTCACTGTCGCGAAAATGGTGGCCAACGCCGCAGACTATGCAGATTGTCTATCGTCAGCTACATGGGGCGTCTTTACCCCTGATCCGGGTGGAATTCCCCTCCACTCGCTGGTGCTTTCTCACTGCCGAACGGCATCCATCCTGCGCGCGGTGTGAGTGTTTTGTGACATACATCACAGCCTCCCGGGATGCGGGAGATTGTCATCGAGAATGGGGAGCATTTCGCGCCACCGTTCGCGCAAGCGCTGTCTCTAGTTCTGGCTCCATTGGTTGTGAATGCGCTGAACGCTCGGTATGTTCGCAATCGGGCTGTCGGGCGACATCTGTCGTCGCGTCATTGGGGGGATGATGCCTAACTCTGCGGGTGTGTTTGAGGATGGTTTGGCGCTGCATTTCCCGCGCGGGCTGCGTGCTGATCAGGCCGACAAGGCTGCGGCCGCCCGTTGGGCCACCCGGGAGGAGATAGCGACACTTAATTGGCGTTACGGATCGCAGCCCGGAATGATGTTTCTCGGTTATCGGGATGGCCAGAAAATCGGTCGGCGCGATGATCGCCATCAGATCACGATTGGTGGAAGCCGCGCGGGCAAGGGTGTATCGCTGATTGTCCCTTCCTTGCTGACCTATGAGGGCAGCGTTCTGGCGATCGACCCCAAAGGCGAGTTGGCCAAGCTGTCGGCATCTCCCCGCGCCAAGCGGCTGCACCAAGGAACGTTCATCGTCGATCCGTTTGGAGTGACAGGGCAGCCGTCGAGCAACTTAAATCCGCTCTCAGAAATCAAAGAGTATTCGCCCGACGTTCCGGGCAGGAATTGGCCGCACGCGATTGATGATGCGCTGATGATTGCGAACGCGATGATTATTCCAAGCGGCAACGACTCTCATTGGTCGGATAGCGCGAAGGCGTTGTTGCAAGCACTTATTTTGATGGTGCTTCTGTTAAGAGAAAATGAGCGCAATCTAGTTACGGTACGCAGTCTCATCATGCTCACGGACCGAACCGTCGCTGACGAAGCAAAAGACTGCGACGGAGAC
>JAIESI010000119.1 GCA_019746135.1 Xanthobacteraceae bacterium | reverse complement strand
GCGCGCAGTCAACTTCCTTGCAGGCGTCCACGCCGCCGCGATACTCATTTGGCTCAATTGAGGACACGCCCTAGTCAGGCTAATATCGAAGGCGCGGCGAAGGCCGCGCCTTCGGCCTTTTGGGGCGACGGCATGATCACGGCGACCGATCTCGGCTTCATCCACCGCGTCGTTCCCGGCCAGGACGCGAGCCTTGCACCATTGCTCGTTCTCCACGGCTCCGGCGGCGACGAGCACGACATGCTGCCGCTGGCCGCGCGCATCGGGCCGGGTCGCGCGATGCTGTCGCCGCGCGGCAAGGTCACCGAGCACGGCATCACGCGGTTCTTCCGCCGCGACGACGACGGCGCCTGGGACGTCGAAGATCTCAAGCACCGCACCGACGAGCTGGCCGATTTCACGGCACGCGCCGCCGCGGCCTATCGGATGCAAAAGCCGGTCGCGCTCGGCTATTCCAACGGGGCCAACATCGCGTGGTCGCTGCTGCTCAACAACCCGGGCCTGCTCAAGGCCGCGATCCTGCTGCGCGCCATGCTGCCGTTCGATCCGCGTCCCCTGCCCGATCTCGGCGGCCTTCCGGTGCTGCTGATCGCAGCCACCCATGACGAGCTGATCCCGGTCGAGCGCGCAGGCCTGCTTGCCGCGCTGCTCGGCGAAGCGGGGGCCGACGTCACCTACGAGGTGCTGCCGGTGTCCCACGGGCTGGTCGAGGAGGACATCGCGCTGGCGTCGGAATGGCTCGCCAGGCACGGCTAGAGCATAGCCGGCCGAAGGACGGCGTCGCTTCGCTCGCCTATGGCTGGACCGCGCATCCGGAGTATGGCAAGCGAAACGCCATGAACGACAAAGCCAAACCGCGGAATTTCATGATGAAGCCGGACGAGCAGCCGCCGTTCGCGGATTTCATGGGCATGAAAATTCTCGAAGTCACCCCGGAAAAGGTGACCGCCGAAATTCTGGTGACCAACGATCTCACCAACCGCAACGGCGTGATGCACGGCGGCGCGGTGATGGCGTTCGCCGACAACCTCGGCGGCACGGCCGCGACCGCGAACCTGCCGGCCACCGGCGGCTCGACGGCGACGATCGAGAGCAAGACCAATTTCTTTGCCGGTATTCCCGAAGGCGATGTTGCGAGGGCCGAATGCACGCCGCTGCATCGCGGCCGCACCACCACGGTCTGGCAGACCCGCATCACGCGCGGCGACGGCAAGCTCGCCGCCATCGTCACGCAGACGCAGCTGATGATGACCAAGCCGAGCGGCTAAAGCGGGATGACTTTTCTTCGCATCGTCATCCCGCTTTAGCTTCTTGTTTGAGCATGATCTTTTCCGAAAACCGCTTCACACTTTTCGGGATCATGCTCTAGGCCCGGGCAATCACGCCACTGCGGCCACCTTGCCTTTGGCCGCGTCGCGCATGATCTGCGCCACCGCCAGATAGAGCGCCGTCCAGGCGTCACGGACCTGCGCCGTGAATGCGTCGCCCAGCCCCTTCTCGAGCGTCCACAGCAGCGCCTCACCGACCTTGTCGTAGTGCTCGTCCTTGACACCGTAGCCGACATGGCGCCGGGCGAGCCCTTCGAGCGTGATGACCAATGTCGGCATATCGCGCAGCATGCCCACCGCGAGCGCCAGCGTGTCCATCAGCTTGCGGCTCTGCTCGGCGATGTCGCCCTTGAACAACGGCTTGACCTCGGGCGCGATGGTGAAAAGCCGGTCGTAGAACAACCGCCCGACCGCGTCCTTGTCGCGCATCACCTGCGCGAAGGTGAGCTTGATGATCTGCGCCTGCCCGGGAGTCACGAGACGATCCAGTGGTTGGGGGTCACGCCTGAATGGCCTTGATGTCGTGAGCGAGCACGCGGACCTGATCGCGAATTCGCCTGGTCTGGACGGTGACGTTCGCCGAGGCCGTGCTGAGCTTGCCGGCCGAACGCGCGGCCTGATCGGCGACCGACTCGATCTCGCCGATGGCGCTGCCGACCTGCGTCACGCTGCCGGACGCGGCGTTGGCATTGCCGGCGATCTCGTGCGCGGCAATCGCCTGCTGCTCGACGGCCGCGGCGATCCGGGCCGAGAACAGATCGAGCTCGCGGATGGTGCCGGAAATCGCGGCAATCGCCTCGACCGAGCGGCCGGTTGCGGCACGCATCGCGTCGATGCGCCGGCCGATGTCCTGTGTCGCCGTCGCGGTCTGCCCGGCCAGCGCCTTGACCTCCTGCGCGACGATGGCAAAGCCGCGGCCGGAATCGCCGGCCCTCGCCGCCTCGATGGTGGCGTTGAGCGCCAGCAGATTGGTCTGGTTGGCAATCGCGGCAATGAGGTCGGTGACCTGGTCGATCTCCTGCACCGCGGCGGCAAGCTCGTCGATCGCGATGTTGGTCCGCGCCGCCTCGCTGACCGCGTCCTTGGCGAGGTGCGACGACTGCGCGGCACTGGAGCCGACCTCGGAGATGCTCTGCGCCAGCTCCTCGCCGGCATGTGCCGCGGAACGGATTTTCTGCGCAGTGTCGTCGGAAGCGACCACCGCCATGACCGACTGGGCGTTGGCATGGGTGGCGGCGCGGCCGAGGTTCTCGGCGTCGCTGGAAACCTCCACCGCCGCGGCGTGGAGGATCCCGGTCGAGTCCGCCATCTCCCGCTGGAACCGCTCGAGCAATTCGCTCATCCGGTCGGCGCGCAGCGTCGTGGCCTCGAGCTCCCTCTCCTGCACCTCACCGGCGCGCTTGACCTCGCGCGTCCGGTCCTCGGCCTCGTGGCGCGCCGCGTCCGCCTGGGCGAACGCACTGCGGATGGCGTAACCGATGCCGATCAGCATGGCGGTCTCGATCACGACGACGACGGCATGCACGACGACCCGGAGCAGGTTGCTGCCGCCCGGATAGACCGCATCCGGCAGCACGACGTTCAGGCTCAGGTGATGCACCGCGATCAATCCCGCCGCGGCCAGCAGCACACCCCACTCGCAGAAGCCCGACAGCATCGCCAGCACCGCGAAGTAGTAGAAGTGCATCTCGACCTGCCAGGGATGGCCGTTGAACAGATAGACCAGGATCGAGGTCTGCCCGGCGAGCGCGACCGCAAGCGCAAAGCCGACAACCATCATCCGCCGCTGCAAGCGCCAGACCACAAGCGGGGCCGCGCCGAGGGCTCCTGCAGCCAGGACGGCGAACGCGACGTCCTGTCCCAGCGCCCAGGCGATCGCGCCGAGGATGGGAATGTGGACGAGCGCCAGGGCGATCAGCGCCTTGGCGACAATCGCCTGAAATGACTCGATGTTGGTCATGGCCGGCTGGGCGTTACGCCGAATGGCGCAAGACACGCGGCGAGAAGCTGCGGGTCGAGCACGAGCCACGCGCCCGAAGCCCTGGCGCGAGCCGTGTAGTTGCGGCCGTCGGCAGCGACGACCGCAATGAAGCCGTAACCGCCAAAGCGCACGAAGCGGGCGCCGGCCTCGACCGCGGTGGCCATCGCCGCCTCCGGCGCGGTCCACGGCGCGAACACCACAGCGGCACCCCGCTCCGGTTCGCGCGGCGCAAGCGTGGCGCGCGCGGTAAAACACAAGGCGCCGACGGACAGAACCGCCAGCGCCAGATAATCAGCCCAACTCCCGGTCGAGGATGATGGACGTTTTGAAAGCATTCCGAGCATTGCGGCGTCACCATCGCCGCAACCCTTTAAGGAACGCTTTACGCTAAACTCTGGCGGCTTGCCGGAACGGCAGGCATGCCCGAAGTTCAGGGCCGTTGGCCAACGCAGATGGAGATTTGACGATGGACGTGCGCGCCGCTGTTGCATTCGAGGCCGGAAAGCCGCTGGCGGTGACGACGGTGCAGCTTGACGGCCCCAAGGCCGGTGAAGTCCTGGTTGAGATCAAGGCCACAGGCATCTGTCACACCGACGAATTCACCCGATCCGGGGCGGACCCGGAGGGGCTGTTCCCGGCGATCCTCGGGCACGAGGGCGCGGGCGTGGTGGTCGATGTCGGCCCAGGCGTCACCTCGGTCAAAAAAGGCGATCACGTCATCCCGCTCTACACGCCGGAATGCCGCTCCTGCCCCTCCTGCCTTTCCCGCAGGACCAACCTCTGCACCGCGATCCGCGGCACCCAGGGCCAGGGCGTGATGCCGGACGGCACCTCACGATTCTCGGTCGAGGGCAAGAAGATCCACCACTACATGGGCTGCTCGACGTTTGCGAACTACACGGTGCTGCCGGAGATCGCGGTGGCGAAAATCCGCGAGGACGCGCCCTTCGACAAGGTCTGCTACATCGGCTGCGGCGTCACCACCGGCATCGGCGCGGTGCTGAACACCGCAAAGGTGACGCCGGGCGCGAAGGCCGCGGTGTTCGGGCTCGGCGGCATCGGCCTCAACGTGATCCAGGGCCTGCGGCTCGCCGGTGCCGACATGATCATCGGCGTCGACACCAACAACGAGAAGAAGGCCTGGGGCGAGCGCTTCGGCATGACGCATTTCGTCAATCCGAAGGAGATCGGCGGCGACATGGTCCCCTATATCGTCAATCTCACCAAGACGCCGGCCGACCAGATCGGCGGCTGCGACCACACCTTCGAATGCGTCGGCAATGTCGACCTGATGCGGGCGGCGCTGGAATGCTGCCATCGCGGCTGGGGCGAGAGCATCATCATCGGCGTCGCGCCCGCCGGCGCGGAGATCAAAACCCGGCCGTTCCAGCTCGTCACCGGGCGGGTCTGGAAGGGCACGGCATTCGGCGGCGCAAGGGGCCGCACCGACGTGCCGAAGATCGTCGACTGGTACATGGACGGCAAAATCCAGATCGATCCGATGATCACCCACGTGATGCCGCTGATGGACATCAACCGGGCGTTCGAGCTGATGCATTCCGGCGAGAGCATCCGCAGCGTGGTGATTTACTAACTCGCACCATCACATGGCACCGGCACAGACTCCCTGGTGGACGTGGACATCGCCGGCATTGGCCTGGGCGATCCTGCTGGTCGCGGCTTTTCTGAGCAGCGGCGGCCCTGTCATCGCACTGGCCGGGATCGTCCTGATCGCGGCCGTGTTCTCGGCCGTGCACCACGCGGAGGTGATAGCCCATCGCGTCGGCGAGCCGTTCGGCACGCTGGTTCTTGCGCTTGCCGTCACCGTCATCGAGACCGCGCTGATCGTGTCGGTCATGCTCAGCGCTCCGGCGGAAAAGTCCGGGCTGGCGCGGGACACGGTCTTCGTGGCGGTGATGATCGTATGCAACGGCATCGTCGGCCTATGCCTGCTTCTGGGCGGGGCCCGGCACGGCGAGCAAGGCTTCCAAATCCAGGGCGCGAGCGCCGCGCTTGCGGTGCTGGTTGCCCTCGTGAGCCTCGCGCTCATTCTTCCGAACTATGTCGCACCCGAACTCGGAGCACTGTACAGCCCGGCTCAGTTGGTCTTTGCCGGACTTGTGTCGCTGGTGCTTTACGGCTCGTTCGTCTTCATCCAGACCGGGCGGCATCGCGACTACTTTCTCCCGGTCGAGCGCGGCAATGAGGAGGCGCACGCGCCCCCGCCCACCAATCGAACAGCGGCCCTGAGCTCGGGCCTCCTGCTCGTCTCGCTGGTTGCCATTGTCGGCCTTGCCAAGATTCTCACGCCCAGCGTGGAATTTGGCGTGGCCCAGCTCAATGTCCCGAAAGCCGTGGTCGGCGTCATCATCGCCATGCTGGTGCTGTTGCCGGAAGCTCTGGCGGCCGTCAGGTCGGCGCTCGGCAATCGATTGCAGACCAGCCTGAACCTGGCGCTCGGATCGGCGCTTGCGACCATCGGCCTGACCATCCCGGCGGTCGCCGCGGTTTCGGTCGTGGCGGGCCAGCCGCTGGCACTGGGCCTCGACGCCAAGGATCAGGCCATGCTGGCCGTGACGCTGCTGCTCAGCGCGATCACCCTGGCCACGGGCCGAACCACCGTGCTGCAAGGCGTCGTCCATCTCGTCATCTTCGCCGCGTTTCTGGTCTTTGCGGTGGCGCCCTGAGGCGTGACCGAATCCGCGAGCCTAGCCGGTCCGCCAGTTCACCAGCGCCACGCCGACGACGCAGACACCCATGCCGACGAGTGCGAGCGGCGACAACTCTTCGTTGAACATCAGCCACGCCATCAGCGCGGTGACCGGCGTCGTCAGGTAGAACAGGCTCAGCACCCGCGCCGCGGCCTGCTGCCGGATCAGGAAATACAGGAGCCAGATCGCGCCGAACGACAGGCCGAACACCAGCCAGCCGACGGCCAGGAGGAATTCAGCCGTCCATTGCACCTGCATCGTTTCGGTCGCAAGCGCGGCCAGCAGGAACAGCGCGAACGCTGCGGCGTACTGGCACAAAAATCCGGTCCGCCACTCGATGCCGCCGCCGAACCGCTTCTGGTAGAGCGTGCCGATCGTCATGCCGATCAGCGCGAAGGTGGCCGCGGCCCAGGCAAACCATGACGCCTCCCCCTCGGTGTGCGCGTGCACCACGAGATAGACGCCGAGAATGCCGAGCGCGAGCCCCAGCCATTGCCTTGGCGTCACCCGCTCGCCCAGCAGCACGTTGGCGAGCGTCGAGGTCAGCACCGGCTGAAGGCTGACGACCAGCGCGGCGAAGCCGGCCGGCAGCTTGTGGGCGATCGCAACGAACACCCCGCCCAGATAGCAGCCGTGAACCAGCAGCCCGGTGACGGCGCTGTGCAGCACTTCCGTGCGGGACGGCCATTTCGGCCGGGTCGCAAGGATGATTGCGCCGACCAGCAGCACCACGCCGCCCATGCGCACGGTGAGGAACGTCATCGGCTCCGCATAAGGAAGCCCGTACTTCGCCCCAATGAAACCGGACGCCCACAGAAAGACGAACACAGCGGGCGCAGCAAAGGCGACGAAGCGCGTGAAACTCGCAGCAGGGGCCGACATACCGCGCTGTTTAGCGGAATCGCGTCGCCGCGTCCGGTTCCCTGCGCATTCCTCCCCTGCAAATGGCGACCGCCGATCCGGGAATGGCGTCGGAACCGGGCCGCCGCCGGCCGGTTAATCCGGCAGGCAGAAATTGCGAAGGAGACCGACCATGTCTGATCCTCGTTACCGCGATCCGCGGATGGACCCGCCGCCGCTCAGCGAAGACGAGGCGCGTTCGCAGCGTCTGGGCGAGTTGGAGTCCACCAACGCCATGTGGGGCTGGGTCGCCGGCGCGGTGGTGCTGGCGCTTGTCCTGGTGTTCGTGTTCACCCGCAGCCCGAACGACACCACCAGCACGGCGACCGCGCCGCAACAGCCCGCGGCCACCGGCTCGGCCACGACCGGCTCCGGCGCGGGCTCGACGGCGCAACGGCCTTCGCCATCGCCTTCGACCACCGGCTCGGGCGGCGGCAGCCAGCCGGCGACGCCTGCGCCTGCGAACCCGCCGCGGTAAGCGACGCGCGTTTGCGCGATCGGAACGCCCCGGCCGTTGCGCCGGGGCGTTCCGTTTCAGTTCTCGAACGCCGGGTCGATCGGCACGCGATAGCCGTTGGCGAGGCGGTTGGTCTCGTTCGCCATGCCCGTCACCGCCATGACCTCGCCGAACATGGCGTCGGTCATGCCGGCCTTGCGCGCCGCGGCGGTGTGGCTGGCGATGCAATAGCCGCAGCCGTTCGACACGCTGACCGCGAGATAGATCATCTCCTTGGTCAGCGGATCGAGCGCGCCGGGCGCCATGACCTCCTTCACGCTCTCCCAGGTGCGCTTGAGCGTCACCGGGTCGTGCGCCAGATACTTCCAGAAATTGTTCACGTCGGGGACGTTGCGGCTGTTCTTGATGTCGTCGAACACCGCCCGCACCGCGGGCGAAGCATCCTGGTATTCGACCGGCTTTCTGGCGGGCTTTCTGGAGGACATCGGGAACCTTCCTGGCTATTCGACCTTGGCGCCGGAGGCTTTCACCACCTTCGCCCATTTCGGGATTTCCGACTTGATGTAGTCGCGAAGGTGCTCCGGCGTGCTGTTGACCACGTCGACGCCGAGATCGGTCAGCGCCTTTTTCGTCGCGGCGTCGTTCAGCGTTTCGCGAATGGCGCGGCTGAGCGTGGCGGCAACGTCCTTGGGCAGACCGGGCGGCGCGACCATGGCGTGCCAGGTCGCGGCGTCGAAGCCCGGGTAGCCGCTTTCGGCAATGGTCGGCGTATCCGGCAAGGCCGGCGTGCGCGCAAGCGTGGTCACGGCAATGCCGCGCAACAAACCGCTTTGCAGATGCGGCAGCAGCGGCGACGGCGGATTGAAGGCGACCGGGACGTGACCGCCGATCACGCTTTGCAGCGCCTGACCGGTGCCGCGGAACGGCGCGTGCGTCATCTCGATGCCGGCCTCGACCTTGAGCAATTCACCCGCAAGATGCGCCGGCGTGCCGATGCCGCCCGAGCCGAAGGTGAGCTTGCCCGGATTGGCCTTCACGTGGTCCACGAACTCCTTCAGCGTCTTTGCCGGAACCGAGCCGGGATGCACGTAAAGCAGATTGGTCTGGGTGCCGACGAGGCTGATCGGCTCGAAATCCTTCTCCGGGTCGTAGCCGAGGTTCTTGTAGAGGCTGACGTTGATCGCGAGCGAGGAGCCGGTCGCAAGCAGGATGGTGTAGCCGTCGGGCGCGGCCTTGGAGACCGCGGTCGCGGCGATGCCGCCGCCTGCGCCGGCGCGGTTCTCGACCACCACCGGCTGCTTCAGGATCTCCTCCATCTTCTTGGTGAGGATGCGCGCCATCACGTCGCTCGGGCCGCCCGGCGCGAAGCCGATGATCAGGGTGACCGGCTTGTTCGGGAATTGCGCCGCGGCCGGCGTGACCGAGAGCGACGACACCATGACGGCCGACAACAAGCCGGCGAAAAGCCAACCCACTCGCTGCATTTGCACTCTCCCTGGGCGCGATCGTTTGTTTTGCGGCGCATTTCACTGCGCCTGTGGCAACACATTAGGCCGGATCGCCGCCCACCGAAACCGGGCAAAAACACAGAGGAGCGTCGCTAGAACGTTTTCGAGTTGGTTTGCACCGGCCCGTCCACCTCATGGCCGGGGCATAGCCGTCCAAGGACGGCGTCGCTTCGCTCGCCTATGGCCGTCCAAGGACGGCGCCGCTTCGCTCGCCTATGGCCGTCCAAGGACGGCGTCGCTTCGCTCGCTTATGGCCCGGCCATCCATGAAGCGGCGCAGCGGCGGAAACCTTCCGCAAGTCCACGGCATGCCGCGATCGTATGGATGCGCGGGTCAAAGCCCGCGCATGACTGCGGAGAGAGTGGTGCAAACCAACCAGGAGCAAGCCGCGTTAGAATTCGAGCTTGTCGCGCACCGCTTCGATGCCGGCCTTGGCGCAGGCGTCGTCGGCGTCACCGCCGGGCGCCCCCGAGACACCGACGGCACCGACCAGCGAGCCGCCGGCCTCGATGGCGACGCCGCCGCCGAGGATCACCGCGCCCGGCAGGCCGCGCAGCCCGGCCTGCGGCATGCCGGGCTGCGTCTGCGCGACGAGATCGGTCGTGTTGGTGCGGAAGCTCGCCGCAGTCCACGCCTTGCTCGCCGCGGTCGCAGGCGTGTGTGCGCCGGCGAAACGGTCGCGCAGCATCACCTGCGTGACACCGAAGCGATCCACCACCGCGACCGCCGCCTGATAGCCGCGCTTGCGGCATTCGGCGAGCGCAGCGCTCGCGAGGTCGAGCGCGACTTCGGTCGTCAGCGACTTGTAGGTGACGAGCGCCTCTTGCGCGCGTGCCGGCGCAACGAGCACAAATGCGATGGCAAGAGCGCCAACAGAGTTTCGCACAAGCATGAACTTCGCTCCTTCGGTGACACGATCAGCCGGCTGATCGTGGATCATATCGTTCAATGGTTCGGAAATTTCCGCGATGACGTGTCTTGGTCGTACCTGCGCGGGACAGTGTAACGAACAATGGGGATAAGTGCGCGGGCTTCCACACGCGATGTTGCAGCGCTGCACGGATGGTCTAGCACTGAGAGCCCGCCCCTCCTGCATCCGGGTCCTCCATGCCTCCAGCCCTGACCGACGAAGAAGCCGGCCGACAAATCCTCGGCATTTTCGTTCGCTATCGCGTTCAGGCCGGCGGCACGCTGCGGCGCACGCATTTCTTCGACGTGCGCGACGGCGATTTCCAGCGCGGCCTCAACAACGCAATCGCCAACAAGTGGATGACGGTGCATCACCGCGACCGCTACCGCTACATCCTCTCCGAGGAAGGCTACGCCGCCGGCCGCCGCGCCGAGGATGCGGCGAAAGAGCCCGCCAAGGAATTGTCCGGCTCCGACGCCTGACCCGCGGCCTCTGCTGCAGGCCTGACCGGAACCTCGCCCGACGCCGCTTCATTGTCCCCCTGAAACGCAGGGAGAACGAGGATGGACGAGCGAGTTCCGAACCCGCACGGGTCGTTGCCCATCGTGATCGAGGCCTATCCGACGAAACGGCGCGCGGCGATCGCAGGAACGGTCATGGCGTCGCTTGGCATGGCCGCGGTTGTGGTGCTGGTGCTGTACGGCTTGTCGCGGCCGGATATGCCGCAGCAGACCGCAAGCGCACCGAACCAAACAACCCAGTCCTCGCCCGCCGGCAACACCGGCGGCCAGAACCAGCAGGCGGCGAAGCCCGAGCCCACCACCACCGGTCAGAATCAGGGCCAGAGCGGCGCGCCCGGCAAGCGGCCGTCGAACCAGGGCCAAGGCGAGCGCTCCGACAGCGCGACCACCGGCGCAAAACCCGGCGATCAGGCAAAGCCGCCGCAGTAGCAACCGGCCGCCGTCACCGCGTTGCGGGGTCGCGCACGGCGGGCCAACATGGCGCGTTCTCAAGGGGAAGCGCGCCATGCCAAAGACGCCGGATTATTTCTCGGGAAAGACCATCGTCATCACCGGAGCGGCGAGCGGCATCGGCCGCGCCACCGCGCTGATTTTTGCCCGCGAGGGCGCCAACGTCGTCTGCGCCGACATCAACGAAGCCGGCGTCAAGGAGACGGCCGCAGCGGTCAACGCCAAGGGCAGCCAGGCGCTGGGCATGAAGGTCGACGTGACGCGGCGCGCCGAGACCATCGGCATGATCCAACGGGCGATCGATGCGTTCGGCCAGGTGCACTTCCTGTTCAACTCGGCGGGCGCGGCGATCCGGCGGGCCAAGTTCCTCGAGATCGACGACGAGCTGATGAGCAGGACGTTCGAGCTCAACGTCAAGGGCACGTTCTACGGGATGCAGGCGGTGATCCCGCACATGCTGCAGAAGAGGTTCGGCGTCATCGTCAATGTCGGCAGCATGGCGCACCGGCGCGGCGGGCCCGGCAGCTCGATCCATTACGCCGCGGCCAAGGGCGCGGTGGTGACCATGACCATGGGCGTGGCGCGCGAGTTCGCGACGCAGGGCATTCGCGCGCTGTCGATCTCGCCCGGCCCGGTGCAGACGCCGTTCCAGGACGCGGCGGCGAGCTCGCCGGAACTCGTGCAGCGCTTCCTCGACGATGTGCCGATGAAGCGCTTCGGCAAGCCCGAGGAGATCGGCGAACTGGTGCTGTTCATGTGCTCGGACGCCTGCGAGTTCATGACCGCGGACACGGTCTACGTGAACGGCGGCGGCGGCTGGCGCTAGCGGGATCATGCCCAGGCCGCCACATATGTGGCCGAAGCGCGATCCGGTTGGTTCGAAATTGCCCAATTTGCTCCGGAACATCGGCGCGATGCGTGGCGTTGTCTTGCGCAACGCACACCAGCGCCCATATCGCCCGGATGTACTACGCGCCACGATATTCTCCCGAGAAGCCCGGCATGCCGGTGCTCGGATATTTCACCGTCGTCGGTGCGTTGCTGCTCGGCCTGCTGTTTGTGGCCGACAGCTACATGCCGCGAAAGGCGCATCTGAGCTTCGCCAGCAACGTCGATGGCCTGCCCGCGGCTTACAAGGGCGAGCCGCGCCTGCCGGCTGCCGCCCCGCACGTCGCGCCAACGCCGGCGATCGCCGAGACCACCGGTTCCAGCGGAGCGGTGGCGCTTGCCAGCGCAGCGCCCAAGCCCGCGCACGCGGCCGCGCCGGCTCCGGTGGCCCACGAGGCGGCAAAGCCTGCCAAGCGCAAGGTCGTGCGCAGGCGGCACGAACACCAGGACGAGGGCTTCGGCGCGTTCGGACGGCAGGATTACGGACGGCAACGGCAGGATTACGGACGGCAAGAGTATGCGCGCCAGGACTTCGGCTTCGGACGCGAGCCGTCGCGCGAACCGTCCTGGCGGGATTCCTGGGCGTCGGGCGCGTTCCAGCAGCCGCGCGAGCAACGCGGCCGCAGGAGCGCCTGGCGCTCCGGCAACGACTTCGGGAGCTTCGGCAGCTTCGGGTCGTTCCGATAAGATTCCAGTCTAGCTAAGCTAGGGCCTGTCTTCAGTTAGGGGATTCCCAAATCAGCAATTGAGTGATTCATGGGCGGTCGGCCTGAGGAGGGGC
>JAIESI010000070.1 GCA_019746135.1 Xanthobacteraceae bacterium | reverse complement strand
GCGCGGCGCCGCGGCAGCTCGTCGTCACGTCGAGATTGGGCACGCCGTCGACGACGTTGACGAGTTGCAGCGCCAAAGGCAGGGCCAGGACTGGTTTGAACATGATTTCCGCTCCTGATTGGCACCGAAAGAAGAGCAACTGAAGATAGGCACGAAACTCGCGCTGGCGCCACCAGCGCGTTCACGCGCGTCTTCGACGCGCTATGGCGAGCGGCCAGCGCGAGCACTTTAGAGTGATTACGCCCGTTTCGTCACGTGATGTTGCGCCGATTCGTGACGCTACTATGCCGCCGGGTGAGCCTAGCTGCAATTCGTCACCTGGTTGGAGCACAGGTGCCGCCACCAGCCGCGGATACCGTTCTTCTCCACCAGCGCCCACAGGCCGGAGCAGGCGAAGATGCGGTCCGGGCTCGTGTCCGCGCCGATCTCGTTGCCGTGGCGGTCGGTGACCCGCTGCCACCGGGCGTCGGCGTCGGGGGCCTGAAACAGCCCGCCCATCCGCGTCGCGCCGTTGGCGAAGTTTGCGCCGATCTTGTTGCCGGCGACCCAGCCGCGCCCGGCATAGGGGCGGGGATGGTCCTTCGGATAGACCCGCTCGTCCTCGTATTCCTGGCCCGGCGGCTCTCGCGCTGGCGAGCCATCAGCGCGTTTACGCGCGTCTTCGACGCGCTGTGGCGAGCGGCCAGCGCGAGCACTTTGTCGTGGCCGCGCCGGCCCCTCGTGACGCTTCGCGCCACTCGGCGGCGCGGCACCCTGAATGAGAAACCAGCCGTCCTTATGGCCGATGACGAGAAACTCGGTGCGCCAGCCGCCTTCGGGCACGTTGTTGCCTTTGGCCTTGAAGCGAAACGGCGGCGGCAATGTGCCGAGGATGCGCGCCTGCGCCGAGGGCTCGGCGCGCACGTTGAGGCCCTTGCGATCCTTGTCGATGGAATAGGCGCCGAAGTTGCAGGCCATGGTGCCGGGCGGCAGGTTCTTGAACCTGGTCTCGATTGCACGGTTGATGTCGATGAACTGTCGCGTCTGATCGCTGGACGAGGTGCCCTGCGGCGCGCCGGTCTCGCCCGGCTCGCGCGGCCGCAGCGTCGCCGCGGCGGCTTCGAGCGCGTCGCCGTTGCGCCTGAGCTCGACCTCCAGCACCTGGCCGCGGTCGAAGGTGCTGGCGAATTTCGCCGGGTCGTCGGCGGTCGCGGGGAACACCGGCACGACGCCTTTGCGCTTCTGCTCGTCGCTGCGGATGGCGTAGCCCGCCGCGTAGCCCGGCGGCACGAGCTTCAGCGCCGACTCGTACCAGGCCGGCTGATCCGGCACGCGCGTCGGCTGTGGCTGCGCCGCGGCAGGCGCGGCCACGGCCAGCGGCGTCACCAGCGGCAAAAGCGTGAACACGCGGAGCATCGGCGTCATTTAAGCAGCAGCGCCAGCCCGCTGACAATCAGCGCGCAGGCGACGGTGCGGCGGAACGCGAGCTCGCTCATGCCGTGATGGATGCGGTCGCCGATGAAGATGCCGAGAAACATCGGCGGCAGCAGCAGTGCGCTGACGATCAGCACGTCGCGGGTGAACTCGCCGACGAGGTAATAGCCGGTGCCGCGCGCCAGCGACAGCGTCAGCAGGATCGCCGTCATGGTGGCGCGGTAGTTGTCCTTGCCCAGCTTGATGGCGTCGAAATAGATCGCATAGAAGGTGCTGCCGAAGGTGCCGACCGTGGTGCCGGTCAGCCCGCCGAGCATGCCGCCGACCAGCGCCGCGGTTTTCGCCGGCAGATGCGGTTTCGCCGCGCCGAACGTGGTCCACAGCGAGTAGGCGCCGTAGGCCAGCACGAAGCCGCCGACCCAGAGCGCCAGCGTATCGGCGTCGAGCCGGGTGAAGATGAGAAGCCCGAGCACCACGCCGATCAGCGTGCCGGGAATGAGCCGGCCGATCTCGCCCCACAGCACCTTGTTGCGGTCGCTGCCGAGCAGCGCCGTGCCGGCCACCGCCGCGATCAGCGTCCAGGCCGGCACCAGCAGCTTGAGCGGCAGCACCAGCGCAAGCAGCGGCAGGGCGACCGCCGCGCCGAAGCCCGACGCCCCGCGCGCCGAATAGGCCACGGCCATCACCACGAAGCTATAGGCGATGATGAAAGGGGTGAGATTTGCGATGGGAAGCCTCTGCTCTTGAGCAGGCGAGTCTAGCGCATGTCCCGGAAAAAGCCTGCCCCGGACTTGATCCGGGGTGGGCACCGGTTTTCCGAAAAGGACATGCGCAAATGCAAGAATCTAGAGCGTTGCCCGGACTTGTCGCGGGTGTCTTTCACTCTGTAGCCTGACGAAAAAGTAAGGCCGCCAGGGAAGGGATGCCATGCCTGGGATGGGATTGGTCCGTATGCCGTTGCGTCGCCGATGTCGTCAAGCCAGCGAACCTGAAGTCCGAGCAGTAGCAAGCTTGCTGAAATACTCTCCGCGGTCATTCCGGGGCGCGCCGAAAGGCGCGAACCCGGAATCCATAACCACAGCTGCGGAGTATGGAATCCGGGTTCGCCGCCTTCGCCGCGTGAACGCGCTTATGGCGTGCGCCCCGGAATGACCGCGGGAGAGTTTCAGCACCAACTGGCTGGACACCGCCGCTCGCGCCTTACGCCGCCGGCGGCAGCTTAATTCCGACCGCCGCATTGTCTTCGGCAGAGCCGTTCCAGAAGCCGTAGCGCTGCGCCGTATCGAGGAAGTGGCGCACCTTCTCCGGCGAGGGCGGGCCGGGCGGCCGTTGCGGCCGCACCGGCGCGCCGACTTCGCGGAAGAACCGGCCGAGCTTCGATGTGGTCGCGACATACGCGACCACCGGATGCAGCGAGCGGTTGCGGAACGCGTGTTTGGCGTTGGCCGGGACGTGGAACGCCCGGCCCGGCGCAATCTGCACCCAGTCGAAGCCGCCCGGCCGCTCGGTGAGCCCTTCGAGATCGCCGGAGATCGCAATGAACGTTTCCGGGTCGGGGTGGCTGTGCAGCGGCACGAACCCGCCGGCGGGGATCATGCCGAGCAGCACGCAGGATGACGTGTCGTCGGCCGCGGGCGGGGTGAGAAAGCCGATGATCGGGCCGAGCACATCCACCATCTCCAGCCGGTTGACCTGAATGAGATGGGCGAAATCCGGTGCCGGCGGCGGCGCGCGAGCCTCATCGATCATGGCGGGTTTCCTTGATCGTACGATGGCAAAACGGTGACAGGCGGCTTTCGTCGCCCGTCACCGTCAACGTCACGCGGTCCGATGTGTTCCGGACCGCTGCGGCCCGTTTCGCCGATGCCGTTAAGCCGCGCGGCGCAGCTTGTGCTTGCCCTCGAAGTTCGGCGCCACCTCGCGCATGAAGCGGTCCATCTCTTCCTTCACCTGGTTGTGCGGCTTCATGCCGACGTTGAAGTAGAGGATGACCTCGGAGAAGCCCGCGGCCTCGACCTTCTTCAGCGAGTCGGTGATCGCCTGCGAGTTGCCGAGCAGCACCGAATTGTCGGTGAGCATCTGCGGCTCGACCTTGTGCAGGCGCGCCACCATGTCGACGAAATAGCGGTAGCTCGGCGGCGCGGTCGCCGGATCCCCGGGCAGCGCCGGAATCACGCATTCCTTGTAGTAGCGGACCTGCCGGTCGCGCTGCGCGGCCTCCTGCGCCGGCGTGTCGTAGAAGTGGGTGAAGTAGCTGCACATCAGCCGTCCGGGCTTCTTGCCGTGCTTGATGCAGGTCTCGTTGTAGAGGTCGGCGACCTGCTTCAGGCCGCCGTAGCTCATGGCGGCGGCGAACGGCGCGACGATCAGGCCGTAGCCGAGGCGGGCGGCGAGCTCGATCGACGGCTTGGAGAACGAGCCGATATAGGCCGGCATCGGGTTCTGCAGCGGCTTCGGCGTGATGCGGACGTCGTCGAACTGGTAGTGCTTGCCGTGGTGGGAGATGCGGTCCGGCGCCGCCCAGAGCTTCTGGATCACCTCCATGCCTTCCTCGAAGATGCTCTGGTTGTTGCCGAAGTCGACATGGAACGGCGCGTACTCGCGGCTGTCGTAGCCGCGGCCCGCGGCGAAGTCGACGCGGCCGCCGGAGAGCAGGTCGAGCGTCGCCCACTGCTCGGCGACGCGGATGGGGTGATGCAGCGGCGTCACGGTGACGGCCGGCGCCAGCCGGATGTGCTTGGTGCGCGCGGCGATGTAGGACAGCACGAGGTCGGGACAGGATAGGACACCAAGAGAATTGAAGTGGTGCTCGCCGATCCAGGCCGAGTGCATGCCGATCTGGTCGGCATACAGCGCCTCGTTGGTGATGTCGGTGACGAAGGTGTTGGCGTCGCGCGGGTTGTTTTCGTAGTGGTTGTCGCTGAGCGTGAAGTAGCCAAATTCCATGATCGTCTCCTCCGTCGGGCGGCGCCTTCGGGCCGCGCTTCCAGGCCTAATAATGCAATCGCAATTGTTGTAATTGCAAGTGTTTGGCGTACACTGGGAATGGTATTTTTATGTCAGTCTTGCTGCCGTAATAATCTGCGACAATCCGTGCATCAGGAATCAAGGCCGTGGCGCAGCGCCCGCATCTCGATCTCGACAACTACCTGCCGTACCTCATCAATCGCGTGGGGGTGGCGATCGCCGAGATTTACACCGCCGACACGCTCGCGCCGCTCGGCATCACCCTCGACATGTGGCGCGTGCTGGCGGCCTTGTCCAACAACGGCGAGCAGCGGCAGATCGATCTCGTGGTCATGACCTCGATCGACGCCTCGACCATGTCGCGCCTCGTGACGCGGATGGTGCGGCAGGGGCTGGTGACGCGCGCGCGTTCCAGGACCTCGAACCGCGAGGTGGTGGTGGAGCTGTCGGCGAAAGGCCGGGCACAGGTCGAAGGCCTGATCCCGGTCGCCAAGAGCCTTGAAGGCGTCGCGAGCGGAGGGCTCACGGCGAAGGAGCAGGCGGTGGTGAAACGCGCGCTGAGGCGGATGTACGCCAACTTGACGAACGGCCGGCGCAAGGGTTGAGAGACGCATTGCATGAACATCCGAAGCGAAACGTCCCGCGCCAAAGGCCCGCCGGTTTTCCTCGACATGGACCAGCAGGCGCTGGACGAGGCCTACGATCAGGAGATATGGGCGCCGAACCGGGCGCTGATCGTCGAGCGGAGGAAGGCCGCGAGCGAGCAGGCGCGGGCCATTCTCGGCGCGCCGAAGCGCGTCGCCTATGGCGCGAGCGAATATGAAGGCCTCGACATCTTCGACTGCGGCATCAGGGGCGCGCCGGTCAACGTGTTCGTGCACGGCGGCGCCTGGCGGCGCAACGTCGCCGCCGACTACGCGCTGCAGGCCGAGCCGCTCCTGCGGGCCGGCGCGCATTGCGTCATCATCGACTTCATCAATGTCGATCAGGCCGGGGGTGACCTGTTTCCGATGTACGAGCAGGTGCGCCGCGCGCTCGCCTGGGTCTGGCACAACGCGCAGGCCTTCGGCGGCGACCGCGACCGGCTCTATGTCTCGGCGCATTCGTCCGGCTCGCATCTGTCCGGGGTGGTGCTGACGCGCGGCTGGCAGGAGGAGGGACTGCCGCGGGACTTCTGCAAGGGGGCGGTGCTCTTGAGCGGCATGTACGACCTCGCGCCGGTCGCGCTGTCCAAGCGCTCGGCTTATGTGAAATTTACGCCGGCGATGGTCGAGAAGCTGTCCGGCGGACGGTATATCGGCTCACTGCACACGCCGCTCGTCCTCGCCTACGGCACCTGCGAGACGCCGGAGTTCCAGCGCCAGACCCGCGACTTCGCCGCGGCGGTGACGGCCGCGGGGAAGCCTGTCGAGCCGCTGGTCGGCGAGGCCTACAATCACTTCGAACTGCTGGAGACGCTCGCCAATCCTTACGGACTCACCGGCCGGGCAATGCTGAAGCAGATGGGACTCGCCCGGCCTTAGCCGGAAAAGCAAAGCGGCGCGCAAACGACGCGCGCCGCTTCGACCACGGGCAAATCTTCAGTTCGCGTCCCGCGACAGCCAGCCGCGCTCGGCGGACCATTGCTCCCAGGTCTTCATGCTGGTGCCGAGCCGCGCATAGTTGACCCGCAGGTAGCCGTCGTCGCCCTTGACGACGGCATCGGGCGCCACGTCCGCCACCTCCTGCGCCATCACGCCGACATGGACCTGATCGCTCCAGAGATACCGGTAGCGATAGAGCGGCAGGCCGCTGTCGAGCGTGCCGACGCGGGCGATGTCGCGTTTGAGGCGGATGTCGGAAGCAACAAACACGCCGCCCTGGAAGCCCCGGTCAAACGCGAAGAAGCTGTTCAGGTTGACGTCGAGCGAGGCGAGGATCAGGCCGTCCGTGCCGCCACGGTTTGCGTTGACCGTGTAGTCCTGCGACCCGAAGGTCGGTGATCGCACGCG
Organism: Xanthobacteraceae bacterium; assembly: GCA_019746135.1. GTDB lineage: Bacteria > Pseudomonadota > Alphaproteobacteria > Rhizobiales > Xanthobacteraceae > Z2-YC6860. Next base: position 6,047 of record JAIESI010000070.1, on the reverse strand, counting down.
CGCAGAATCGCCGTCCTCCTTCCACCGGACCATCCCTTTGAGCGAGAAGAAGGTATCGATTCGGCCGTCCTGGTTGAGGTCGGCGACTCCGACCCTGACGCCGGCGGTGAACGCAGGATCGAAGAATGTCTGCTCGATCCGGTTGGTGAAAGGCGCGGTCCCGGGCGCTCCCGCTTCCTGAACCGTGATGGTCGTTTCGCGGGTCGTGAAGAAGCCGCCGCCCCCGATCAGGAACGTGGTGTTCCGCGCCACGGGGAACCCAAGCTCAAAGATCAGCGGCACGGTCGGGCCGTCCTTGATGGTGACGGTCCCGGCGCCGAGCGGGACCGTGCCGGCAAAGCTGAACGGCGTGGTGACTTCGCCATCGGTCGGGAACAGAGCCCCGCTCGTGACGGAAAACGTCGTCGGCATCAGCATGCCGTTGGCTGCCGCAGGAATTGGGAACTCCACCGTGCCGAACACGCCGACGGTGCCCTGTGACCCTGGCGCGCTGACGCCACGGATGTTGGTGCCGCCGCCGGGGAGTGTATCGCGCGAGACCACGTTCGGGGTGCCGCCGCCGTCGCCGCCGAGATTGAGGCCGCCGCCGACGACGCTGACGAAGAAGTTCGGCATGAAGGTGGAGGGGCCCGGGTTGCCGCCGGGGACATCACGTCGGTTGCTCGCCGTATCGGCAACATAAGTTCGCCTCGCCGGAACAACCACTCCACGCGGCGTCGCAGCGCTCGGGCTGCCCTGAATGCTGAAGCCCTCTCCCAGGTCGATCGGGCCGCCGCTGAGCAGCCTCGTAACATCGACGCTGACCGTACGCTTGCCCTTGTCCGTCTCGATCGTGACGTCGACGGTCTTCGCCTTGTCGGGATCGATGCGAACGGTTTGCCGGGCTCTTGGCTGGGTGCGCGCGACCCGGATCGTGTCGGTCTTGACCGTCCTGTTGGACGTATCCTTCTGCGTCAGCGTCAGCGTCGCGCTGCCGGTCTCGCCGGCGGGTTTGGTGACGGCAACGTCGGTGTTCTGGACGACGGCAAACGCCTCATTCGACCACACCAGCACCACGCCGCAGACTGCGGCCAACCGCAACCACCTCAACATGGACACCCCCCCTTACCCTCAATTCAACGATAGACGGTATCGCGCCTCCCGGCGAGCCCCGTTCTGGTGCTCGACAACCACACGCACCTGCCAGACCTTCGCGCCGGCCAAGGCCGCGGCCGGGATATCGCCGATTTCGCTGCCCGACTGGGCAGCCTGCTTTCCTGTGCCCGCGGCCTTCCAGTCCTTCGGCGTTTCGCCGCGGCCGACCTCGAGCCGGATCCCCTTGAGCTGATCGGCATCCGCGATGCCGGTCACCCGCACCGCGGGCTTGCCGCCCGCTTGAACCACACTGAGTTTTTCGATCCCGGCCAGCAGCCTGAAGTCCTTCGCAGCCTTCAGCGCCGCGCGGGAATCAATGATGCCATAGCCCGTGTACTGGTCGACGCCCGGCAAGCCTGCGTCGCGGGCCGTGCTCTTGATGATGTTCATGACCTGCACGTTGGTCAGGGTCGGATCGTTGGCGATCATCAGCGAGGCGAGACCGCTCACCAGCGGCGCGGCAAACGATGTGCCGTCGGCGCGATAGAACCGCTTGTCGTCGCCGACGAAATTGGTCCCCGGCTTGTACTTCGCGAGATCGACGCCCAGCATCGTATCGGTGCGGCGCGCCCGCAGGCTCAGGATGTCGGTGCCGGGTGCTGACACCGCGATCTTGCCCCAGTTGGAGAACTTCGCCCGCTGGTCGTCGGGGCCGGTTGCTGCGACCGCCAGCACCTTGTCCGACGAGGCGATGCCGTAGTCGCTGATGTCGATGCCCTGGTTGCCGGCGGCGACCACGATCACCGCGCCCTTGCCGAACGCGTAGTCGATGGCCGCGCGTTCGGCGTTGGTCAGCTTCTTGCCGCCGAGGCTGAGGTTGATCACCCGCGCGCCGTTGTCGGCGGCATACGCGATCGCCTCGGCGACCACCGACGCCCGGGTGTTGCCGAAGTCGTTGAGCGCCCGCAGGATCATCAGCCGGGCGAACGGGTTGACGCCGGCGAGCCCGGACTTCTCGTTCCAGTCGCCGGCGATGATGCCGGCCACGAACGTGCCGTGCCCGTCATAGTCCCACGGCAGGTTGTTGTGATCGAGGAAATCCCAGCCGATGATGTCGTCGACGTAGCGGTTCTTGTCGTCGTCGACGCCGTTGCCCGCGAGCTCCTTCGGATTGCGCCACAGGCTATTCCGGTTGATGTGCTTGTGGTTCCAGTCGAGACCGCTGTCGACGATCGCGATGATGACCGGCTGGGCATCCGCCTTGACCAGCCGCCATGCCGACTGCGGCGAGGCGTCGAAGCCGATCCGGTGCAGTCCCCACTGGTCCGCCAGATCCTTACCCCAGGACTTCCTGCTGCTGAAATACTGCGAGTCAGGCGGAGCCAGCATGCGGTCCTGCGCCTGCACCGGCGAGATGCCGAGAAGGCATGCGACCAAAGCGAGGCTTGCCGCACGATGCGTCATCGGCGATCCCGCATTTGCTTCGCCCGCGGCCGAAGGTCGAGCCGCGCCTGCGGCAATTTCTCGGACAGCCCTGATGTGGGATCGGGGTCCAGAGCCGGCTCCTTGGTACGGCCCGGATCGTCTTCGATCCGCGAATAGGTCATCTGCAGGATGTTCGTGAGCTGCACCAACGGTCGGTCGTGCGCGCAGCGAAAGCCGAACCGTCTGAACGTGTTTCCGTCGACGGAGTAATCGTAGGCGTTGGCCTGAAAACCTTGCGGTACCTGGACAGGCGCGTGGGGAGGCTGCCCGGTGATGTTTGCGACGTTGCCTCCGTATTGATAGTCGGGATACCGAACTTGATACCGAACACCCAAGTTAAAAGCACCGCCAGGAACACCGTAGGCGGGGCCCTGTTCGGGTGTGAGCGGAATCGTGCAGCTCCCGTTAATCCAGAAGCAGCGCGCCGAGCCATCCTTGGAACCGGTTTCGGTGTCCTTCTCTTTCTCGGTCCCAACGAGATGGAGGAGATTCACCGGTACGCGCGGCCGCAGCCCCGTAGCAGGAAGCTCGGCAAGTCGACGCTCGCTAAAAATTTCCAAGCCGACCTGCTGCGCGTTGTCGGCACTGTAACTGCCGGTCTTCAGGCACGTGTCCGTGCCCGGCACAAAGAAAAAGCCGTCCCCGTAGAGGGTGCAGACTTTGACGTATTCGACCGGAGCCACTTTCGGTGCCGCGGTGGACGGGGCGTCCTTGGGATCCGCGTTCTGAACCGCGCCCGGCTGGTTCCAATCGCCCGTTGCGAATTGGCTGGACCATGCGAATGTAAAGCTGTTGGCGTTGGGTTCTCCGAAGCTGCCCGCGACGTCCGTGATCACGTTGATCGCGGGAAACTGCCCTGCCAATGGCGGCGTTTGCGTCTGGCCGATATTGCCGCCGGCGCCTGATCCCGGCGTCGTGCCGCCCGGTTGCGTCTGCGGCGTGCCCTGGGTGCCCGGCTGCGTCGCTTGGCGCTGGCGCAGGCGCTGCATCAGTTCGGCGAAGCGCCCGCGGTTCCAGTTGGGCGCATTCTGCCGGGCGATCTTGGCCTTCTCCTCCTCCAGCTTCGTCTCGTAATTGTTCTTGGCGTCGCTGAGATTTTTTATTTTCGTGCCGGCCTCGCTGAGGGGCACATTGGGATCGTTCACAGCCTTGTCGGCAAGCTTGTAGGCGTCCTGGTACGCCTGGTTGGCCTGCCGCACAGGGTCAGTGAGCTTGGCCGCGTCCGTGACCGCCTGGTCGAGCTTCTGCTGCGCCTCGAGATCCTGCTGCTGCTTGGTCGCATCGTTGGGATTTTGCGCGGCGTCGTTGCTGGTTTTCTGTCGCTCCTGATCCGCCTTGCGAACGTTCTCGTTGGCCGTGTCGCGCGTCTTCTCGCGGGCCGCCCGCCCGCCCAACGGCGGGTCTGCCGCCGGCGGCGCCATCTCGCGCACGACGTCGGCTGGGCCCTTCGACTGGGGAGGCGTCGGCGGCTGCGCCCATGCAGGCGATTGAAGCGCCAAAATCGACAGCAGGCACGTCAACGACAGCAAACGCGCCGACTGACTGAAAACCTGTGGCAATTGCATTCGTCGCATCGAAAACTCCGCGACAGAAATCATGCAAACCACAGCGATACTAGCGGAATTGACGCACCACGTAGTGGCCGTTGGGCAACATGGGGGCTGATTCAGGCAACTGCTTGAACTTCCAGTCGAATGGCTGGCGCGAGCAGCGCCGCTAACGCTGGAAAATCAGCCGCCGGACGGTCGCGAGCTTTCGCTCGATCCAACTCTCCGGCATTGGCTTGCCGCTGGCAGAACCGTTCGCAGCTCTTCGTTCGCGCGCCGCGTCGCGGCGTTTCGCATCGATGGCAAGGGCGGCGAGCGTCGCCGTGTCGTGGCGATAGATGTCGTCACGCAGGATCAGCCGGCCCTCGTCATCCACGAATGCGGTCTGATAGGTGGTGTGCACCGGCACCGGAACGCTGAAGGGCAGGTGAATCTCTTCGTCGCCGGTCATCGACCATAGCTTCTGCGCCGGGAAGCTTTCGCCCGGGCGGCCAATCGCCAGCAGTGCTTCCGCGTAGTAGACCGGGTTCTCGACGCGCACGCAGCCATGGCTGTAGGCGCGCCGCCGGCGATCGAACAGTTCGACCTGCGGGGTGTCGTGCTGAAAAATCTGAAAGCGGTTCGGCAGGTTGAAGCGGATGCGGCCCAGCGCGTTCGCCGCGCCGGGCTGCTGCGACAGCAGCACGGAGCCGTCGGATCGCTGCTCGAGTTTCAGGCCGATCCGATAGAGCAGGTTTGGATCCTGCTGCAGGCGCGGCAGGTACTCCTTCCGGGCGATCGAGTCCGGAATATTCCACACCGGATTGATCGTGATCGACGTCATGCTTTCGCTGAAGATCGGCGTGGCGGTCGCAGGCTCGCCGACGACAACCCGGGCGGCAAAGCGCAACGTGCCGCGGTCGATCAGCCGCAACCTGAAATCGGCGACATTGACCATCACGTGGCTGGTGCCGAGATCGCGCGGCAGCCAGCGCCACCGTTCGAGATTGGCAATAATGATGTCACGATCGGTGGGGTCGCGGTCGCCTGCCGCATCCGGCTCCTTCAGCTCCGCAAGCTTGGCCGCGAGCGTACGGAAACCGTGATGCGACGGATGGAAGCCGTCGAGATGACGGGCGATGTCTGTCGCGCTCGCAAGGCCATCAAGGATGACAACAGGATCGGGCGCGCTCCGTGCGTAGTGGATATCGGCGCTGACACGCGTAGGGGCTACGCGCCCCTGCATCGCATCGCGCACGTACTTCAACACAAGCACGGTAAACTGCAGTTCGCTTTGCGCGATGCGTTCCGGCCCGCCGGTGAAATTCGCGGTCGGGTCGATGTAGTCGGCGGGATCGAGGCCCATCCGCGCCACGGTTTGCAGGTAGGAAAGCGCTGCCTTGCCTCGCGCATGCAAAACGCTGTGCTCAACCCATAGCGGGGCGAATCCGCGCGCCATGTAAAAGCGCTCGACGGCCGTTCTGCTGGACCCGGAGACCATCGAGCCGATCGTCGCGGGCATCGTGTTGCGCAGCGCGCGCGCGATCGCAACATCGGACGCGGCGAGTGAGCCGGCGAGGGGCAGGGGTTGTCTGGGCGACGGGCGCGTGTTGAACGACGGCCACGCAATGACAACGCCCAGCGCGAAGCCAGCCACCAAAATCGCAAGAGCAGGGCGCTTGTGGCGATAGAGCCGTTCCATCGAGCGATCACCTGTCCGGCCGGATATTAGCAGCATGAGACGCGGGCCCGCGTAAATCGCGCTGGACCGCGCGCTCAGCACCTTCGCGGGCTGCCGGCGACACAGCTCCGCTGTTTTTTGCACCTGCAATCGCCAAAAGCCGACGGGTTGACAGGCATATATTCCGTACGCTATTTGTTCTTTATCCTGCTTGTTGAGGGGCGCCATCCGGGTGGCTCCTGTTGGCAGAGGCAGGAACGGTGCGCCTGCGGGTCCGGCTC
>JAIESI010000264.1 GCA_019746135.1 Xanthobacteraceae bacterium | reverse complement strand
AAGGGACAGGCCTGACCGTAAGGTGGCCATGGGTGCGGCGTTCCGCACCAGCGCTTTGTGGCGCTTCACTCCCCTCGTGAGAGGGTGAGAAAACGCGAGAGATTTCGCAAAGCCCGGGCGCAGGTGCGCCGCGGCAACGAGCAGCCGCGCCGGTCACAATCGAGAGACATCATCGTGAGCCGCAATAGCCAGCGACTCGGGCGGTCTTATCCCACCCCGCGAGGGGAGGGTGGCCGCGAAGCGGCCGGGTGGGGAGAGGCCAGCGAGATGCCGAGACTTCTCCCCACCCCCCGCCACAGCGCGTCGAAGACGCGCGTAAAGGCGCTGGCGGCGCGGACCCTCACCTTGGGGGGATGGAGGAGACCGCCCGTGTCGCGATCGTTTCAGATTTGCAGGGTGAGCCAAGGCGCGTCAGCGCCGGGCCCACGTCTTTCTTTCTTGTCCGCGCGAAGACGTGGGCACGCCGCTTTCGCGGCTTTGCCCACCCTACGTTTTGGCAAACAACCGATGCCGACGCTAATGCACCGCACCCGCGTCGCGCGGCATGATCGCGCCGCGATGGCGCACCTTCTGCGCGGCGAGCGAGTGCCCGGCGAGCGCGGCCGAGGCCGGGCTGTCGCCGGCGAGCCGCGCCGCGAGATAGCCGGCGTTGAAGCTGTCGCCCGCCGCCGTGGTGTCGACCGCCTGCACGACCTCCGGCACCGGCACGTGCTCCCGCTGTCCGCTGACTGCGACCAGCGCGCTGTTCGGGCCGTTCTTCACCACGATCTCGCCGATGCCGAACGCCTGCAACCGCTCGACCGTCGCCTCGGGGCTCGGATCGCCCCACAGCACCGCCTCGTCGTCGAAGGTCGGCAGCGCGTAGTCGACGCGCTTCAGCGCCTCCATGAACACCGTGCGGGTGCGCGGCAGATCGCCCTTCCAGCCGTGCGGACGGAAGTTGCCGTCGAACGCGACCTTGGCGCCCTGCTGCCGCGCCATCTCGATGACGGCGAGCAGCCGGCCGAGCCCGATATTGGTGTAGAGCGAGAGCGTGACGCCGGAAAAATAGATCAGCTTCGCGCCGAGCATGCTCTCGGCGACCCGGTTCCAGTCGGGCAGCTCGAACAGCTCGCGCGCCGGCGCTTCGCCGCGCCAGTAACGGAAGCGGCGCTCGCCCTTGGCATCGGTTTCGATGATGTAGAGGCCGGGGAGCCGCCCCGGCACGCGCAGCATCAGGTCGGTCTTCACCCCCTCCGCCGCCGCCAGCGCGATCATGCCGTCGGAATAGGGATCGTCGCCGAGCGCGGTGGCGTAGGCGACGTCGACGCCGGCACGGGCGAGATAGACCGCGGTGTTGAAGGTGTCGCCGCCGCACGTCATGCCGAAGCGGCCGTCATTGCCGCGCGCAAGCTCGGCCATCACTTCGCCGATGGCGATCACCCGGGGTTTTTGTTCGGCCATGCGGTGTCCGGCTTTGGAGGGCGGTTTCTTTGTCTCAGCCGACAATGGCGGCACGGCGAAGCCTTGGCAACGTCCGATCCGCTGGAACTCCGGAGGATTTCATAATCGGATGAACGGCTTAGCCATCCTGGAAAGCGGCGCCATGTTATATTATAACATACGTGCATGAGCGACCATCACCATCACGGCCACGCGCACCACCACCATCATCACGAGGGCCACGCGCATCCCCCGGCGACGGCGCATCCGTCGATCCTGCGGATGTCGGCGCTCGAGCGGCTCGGCCTCGCCGCCGGCCTGATCGCGCTGCTGTGGCTCGCCACATTCTGGGCGATGCGTTGAGCGAAGCGAAATGAACGCACCGATGAACGCGCAACTTCAATTCCGCAACCTGACGCTCGGCTACGACCGGCACCCCGCCGTGCATCATCTCGACGGCGCGGTGCAGCGCGGCTCGCTCACCGCGGTGGTCGGCCCGAACGGCGCGGGCAAGTCGACGCTGTTCAAGGGCGTGGTCGGCGTCATCAAGCCGCTGGCCGGCACGATCGAGCGCAACGGCGTCGCGCCGGAAGACATCGCCTACCTGCCGCAGATCGCCGATATCGACCGCAGCTTCCCGATCAACGTCTATGACATGGTGGCGATGGGGCTTTGGCGCAGCAAGGGCCTGTTCGGCGGCATCGGCCGTAGGGACCGCGCCAACGTCGAGCGCGCCATCGCCGCGGTCGGCCTCACCGGTTTCGAGCAGCGGCCGATCGGCACGCTGTCCGGCGGGCAGATGCAGCGCATGCTGTTCGCGCGGCTGCTGCTGCAGGACGCGCGCGTGATCGTGCTCGATGAGCCGTTCAACGCCATCGACGCCAAGACCTGCGCCGATCTCGTCGCGCTGATCCGGCAATGGCACGGCGAAGAACGCACCATCCTCACCGCGCTGCACGACCTCGAGCTGGTGAAGGCGCATTTTCCCGAGACGCTGCTGCTCGCGCGCGAGCCGGTGGCCTGGGGCAAGACCGCCGAGGTGCTCACCCCCGACAACTGGGCGAGGGCCCGGCACATGTGCGAGGCCTTCGACGAAACAGCCCAGGCCTGCGTCGTCGAGGCGGCGTGAACGGGGCGCACTCGCATTCGGCGCAACTCGGGCAGAGGGCTCCCTCCCCCTGCAAAAGGGCGTTTACGCCCGTCTTCGACGGGCTATGCGGGGAGGGTCGGGGTGGGGGGCCTGCTTGCGCAGACCATCGGCCCTTGGGTCGGGGAGAGGACGCAACATGAAGATCGCTGCAAAATAAATGCTCTACGACATTTTCATCGGCCCCTTCGTCGAGTTCGAATTCATGCGCCGCGCGCTGGCGAGCAGCTTCGCGCTGGCGTTCGGCGCGGCACCGATCGGCGTGTTCCTGATGCTGCGGCGGATGAGCCTGATCGGCGATGCCATGGCGCATGCGATCCTGCCCGGCGCTGCGGTGGGCTTCATGCTCGCCGGGTTCAATCTGCTGGCGATGGCCGCGGGCGGCCTGATTGCGGGCCTCGTGATCGCCGTCGGCGCGGGGCTGATCGCCCGCTCGACGCAGCTCAAGGAGGATGCGTCGCTCGCCGCGTTCTTCCTGATCTCGCTTGCGCTCGGCGTCACGCTGGTCTCGGTCAAGGGCAGCAACGTCGATCTGCTGCACTTCCTGTTCGGCTCGGTGCTGGCGGTGGACGACCCGGCACTGCTGCTCGTCACAGGCGTCGCCAGCGTCTCGCTCGTGGTGCTGGCGCTGATCTGGCGGCCGCTGGTGCTGGAATGCGTCGATCCGGGCTTTCTGCGTTCGGTGAGCCGCACCGGCGGGCCGGTGCACATCGCCTTCCTTGCGCTGGTGGTGATGAACCTGGTCGGCGGCTTCCAGGCGCTCGGCACGCTGCTTGCGGTCGGCATCATGATGCTGCCCGCGGTCACCGCGCGGTTCTGGGCGCGCGACATCACCGGCATGATCGGCATCGCCATCGCCTGCGCCGCGCTGTCGGGCTATGCGGGCCTGCTGGTGTCGTATCACGCAAGCCTGCCGTCGGGCCCGGGCATCATCCTTGTCGCCGGCTTGCTCTATGCGCTGTCGGTTGCGGCCGGGCCGGTCGGCGGGCTGATCTGGCAGTCGCTGAGGCGTCGCCATCTGGAGGCATGACCATGATCAAACGGCTTTGCATCGTCGCGACGGCCATGGCGCTTCTGGCCGCGCCGGCCCACGCGCAGGATAAGGCGCAAGACAAGGCACAAGACAAGGCACAGGACAAGCTCAAGGCCGTGGCCTCCACGTCGATCATCGGCGATCTCGTCAGGAACGTCGGCGGCGATCACGTCGAGGTCGCGACGCTGGTTGGTCCGAACAGCGATGCGCACGTGTTCTCGCCCACGCCGGCGCACGCCAAGACGCTCGCCGCGGCGAGCGTCGTGTTCGTCAACGGTCTGGGTCTCGAAGGCTGGATGACGCGGCTGGTCAAGTCGTCCGGCACCAAGGCTGTGACGGTTGTGGTGAGCATCGGCATCGTGCCGCGCAAGGCGGCGGACGATGGTCACGGCCATGGTCACGGCGCGGATCCGCACGCCTGGCAGTCCGTCGCCAACGTCAGGCTTTACGTCGCCAATATCCGCAACGGCCTGAAAGCCGCCGATCCGGCGGGCGCAGCCGCCTACGACGCCAATGCCAAAGCCTATCTCGAAAAGCTCGATGCGCTGGAAGGCGAGGTGAGGGCGGCGATCGGAAAGATCCCGGCCGACCGCCGCAAGATCATCACCACCCATGACGCCTTCGGCTACTTCGGCGCGGCCTACGGCGTGCAGTTCATCGCGCCGGTCGGCGTGTCGGGAGACGCCGAGCCCTCGGCCAAGGACGTGGCCAGGATCATCGCCCAGGTGAAGCGGCAGAAAATCCCGGCGGTGTTCATGGAGAACATTTCCGATGCGCGGATGATGCAGCAGATCGCCCGCGAGACCGGCGCGAAGTTCGGCGGCACGCTCTATTCCGACGCGCTGTCGGACGTGGGCGGTCCCGCCGCGACCTACATCGACATGATGCGCAACAACGTCACCGAGCTCGTCAAGGCGCTGGCGCAGTAACCGGTGCGCTTACTTGATCATGCCGAGCGCAGTCAGCAGCTTGCGCTTGGACTCCACGTCCCTCGAAAGATTGGCGGCAAAGCCCGCGCTGTCCTGGAAGTAGTCCGCCGGTTGCAAGGTCTGCTTGACGATGCGCTGGAACGGCGCGCTCTGCACCGCGATCTTGCAGGCCGACTCGAGCTTCGTCTTGATCTCGGCCGGCAGTCCGGCCGGCGCAAGCATCCCGCCGATGCTGAGCGGCGAGACGTCGAAGCCCTGCTCCTTCACGGTCGGCACGTCGGGAATCGACGGGTTGCGCTTCTCGGCGAACAGCCCCGGCATCGCGAGCCCGCTGCTCGCCGCCGCGGTGAGTGGCGCGACCGCAAAGTCGATCTGCCCGCCGATCGTCATCTGGATCGATTCCGCCGGTCCCTTGAACGGCACGTGATTGAACGCGACCTTGGTGATCTGCCCGAACTCGGCCATCGCCAGGTGCGGAATGGTGCCGAGCCCCGGGGTGCCGAAGTCCAGTCCGCCCTGCTTGGCTTTGCTGGCGGCGGCGATCTCGGCGACGTTCTTGTAGGTGCCCAGCCGCGCCACGATCACCTGGTCGTTCTTGAAGGTCTGGCAGATCGGCTCGAACGACTGCAGGCTGTAGCCGGCGTTCCGCTCGGTCATCGGCTGCACCGTGACCGAGAACGCAGCGCCGTGCATCAGCATGTAGCCGTCGGGCTTGGCGCGCGCGGCCTCGGCGGTGCCGAGCACGCCGCCCGCGCCGGGCTTGTTGTAGATCACGAAGCGCTGGCCGAGCATGCCGGCCATCTCCTCGGTCAGCACCCGGCCGAGGATGTCGGCCGAGGAGCCCGGCGTCGAGGGCACGATCATTTCGATCGGCCGGTCCGGATAGGCTTGCGCCGGGGCGGCGGTCCAGGTCGCCAAGGATGTCGCGAAGGCTGCGGTCGCGGCGATCAAGCTCCGGCGTGCTGGCATGGCGATCTCCCGGCTGATCCCGGAACGATAGCGGAGGCCAACCGCCGGTCCTAGGGCGGCTTGTGCGTCATTTTGGGCGTGGCTGGGTGCCGCGCAGCGCCTGTTCAAGAGGGTTTTTGCGGCGCGCCGGATCGCCTATATAGCGAGCCTGTGGAGGGTCGTTCCGAATGTCCGAGCAAGTCCAGTCCGAGCAAGTCCAGTCCGAGAAAATCCCCGTCACCGTGCTCACCGGCTACCTCGGTGCCGGCAAGACCACGCTGCTCAACCGCATCCTGTCCGAGCCGCATGGCAAGAAGTTCGCCGTGATCGTCAACGAATTCGGCGAGATCGGCATCGACAACGACCTGGTCGTGGGCGCGGACGAGGAAGTGTTCGAGATGAACAACGGCTGCATCTGCTGCACCGTGCGCGGCGACCTGATCCGCATCATCGAGGGCCTGATGCGCCGGAAGGGCAAGTTCGACGCCATCATCGTCGAGACCACCGGCCTCGCCGACCCCGCCCCGGTGGCGCAGACCTTCTTCGTCGACGAGAACGTCGGCCGCAAGACCAAGCTCGACGCGGTGGTGACGGTCGCCGACGCCAAGTGGCTCAAGGACCGCCTGAAGGACGCCCCCGAGGCCAAGAACCAGATCGCCTTCGCCGACGTGATCCTGGTCAACAAGACCGATCTCGTGACCGACGCGGAATTGCGCGAGGTCGAGGCCCGCATCCGCGGCATCAACCCCTACGCCAAGCTGCATCGCACCCAGAAGTCGCAGATCGCGCTCGATCAGGTGCTTGGCCGCAACGCCTTCGACCTCGACCGCATCCTCGACATCGAGCCGGAGTTCCTGCACGCCGACGACCATGACCACGATCACGACCATCATCATGGTCACGATCACGGGCACGACCACCACCACCACGGCTTGAAGCACTATCACGACGAGGACATGCAATCCTTGTCGCTCAACACCGACAAGCCGCTCAATCCGGACAAGTTCTTCCCGTGGATCCAGAAGCTCGTGGCCGAGGACGGCCCGAAGATCCTGCGCTGCAAGGGCATCCTGAACTTCAAGGACGATCCCGACCGCTTTGTGTTCCAGGGCGTGCACATGATCCTGGACGGCGATCATCAGCGGCCCTGGAAGGACGGCGAGAAGCGCGACAGCCGCCTCGTCTTCATCGGCCGCGAATTGCCGGAGGAGAAGATCCGTAAGGGTTTCGAGAGCGCGATTGCCTGATGGCGTGGCTTCCCCGCGGGCCGCGGAGCTACGGCGTCTTGACGGTGCTGCGCATCCCTTGATCGACGATCACCACCTCGGAGAACACGAGGTTATCCGTCTTGCTGGGATTCCAGTGCGCGTGCACCGTTCCGGGCTTGGTCAGCAGCACGTCGCCCGGCTTCAGCGTCACCGGCGGCTGGCCCTCCTCCTGCCATACGCCGCTGCCTTCAAGGATGTAGAAGATGACGTGGGACGTGTGGAAATGTTTGGTGTTGATCGCGCCTGGCGGATAGGTGGTCTTGAACACCCGAAGCTCCTTGCCGGGCATGCCGTGAGCGTCCGACCGGAGCAGCAACTGGGGAAGGTGCGCGGGTCCGCTGGCCGGCGCAGTCCAGGGATGCGGCGTGGCGTTCGCAGCCGGCGGCGTGGGTTGCTGGACGACCGTCTGGGCGGTTGCTGCGCCGAGCGGCAGGATCGCCGTGCACAGGGCGAGCGATGCAAGGGACTTCGTGGCAGGCGATCGGCGTGCGCGTGACTTGGCGGAACGGGGCATCGTTTCCTCCCGGCGGCGGTTGCGTGCTAGAGCGTGAAGCGTGGCGAGTTATAAAACAGAACTTATGAGTTCTGTTTTTATGGATGCTGAACCGGAATGTCAACGGGCGAGAAAGCCGCTGCAGGTCTGTCGCGGCGCGAGCAGAACAAGGCCGAGCGCCGCGATGTGATTCTCGCGGCGGCCGCCCGCCTGTTCGGCCGCGGCTCCTACGATAAGGTCCAGATGGACGACGTCGCGGTGGCGGCCGGCATCGGCAAGCCGGCGCTCTACCGCTACTTTCCCTCCAAGGAGGATCTGTTTCTCGAGGTCTCGGACCGCGCGCTGGGAGAACTCCAGCATGCGCTCGGCGAGGTCGAGCGCTTGGGTCTGCCGCCCGAGAAGATGCTGGCGCGGATGGTGGAGCTTCTGGTCGATGCGCTGCGCCAGCATTTCGCGTCGCTGCGGCTGCTCAGCGGCGAGCATCCGGTGCTGGCCGATCGCTGGCGGGTGCTGTTTCGCGGCCGGCGGCGCGCCATCAACGCGTCGCTTGCCGACGTGTTGCGCCGGGGCGCGGCCGCCGGTGAGTTCCGCGCGGTCGATCCAGTCATTGCGCCCGGCATGATCATCGGCATGATACGCGGGGCGGTCATGGAAGCGCCCGACATCCCGAACAAACGTCTTGCCGAAGCGGCCATTCCTCTGGTCCTTGGCGGCGTCAGTAAAACCCCAGCAAGCCAGCAGACAGGTTCCCGTCGCCGCTCATGAGCGATACCACGCAAAACACCCCTTCCGTCGTCGAACGCACGCGCCTCGTTTCCGCAGACGCGCCGGTGGTCGGCGTCCATTTCCTCGATCGCACCGCGGCCTTCGTGCTGGGTGAGGAGCATGTCGTTCTGGCGTCGGGCAAGGACGACGAGAAGCGGGTTGCGGTCCACGCCGGCGGCATCCTTTCCTCCGCGAGCGACGGCCTCTGGGTCATCACCGGCGGCGACGACGGCAAGGTGTTCGTCACCGGCGCGACGGGCGAGAGCAAGCTCGTCGCGACCGACGCCAAGCGCCGCTGGATCGATCATGTCGCGACCGGTCCGGACGGTGCGCTCGCCTGGTCGGCCGGCAAGTCGGCCTATGCCATGGTGGGCAAGGGCGATCCGAAGACCGTCGAGGTGCCGTCGACCGTCGGCGGGCTCGCCTTCGCGCCCAAGGGCGTCCGCGTCGCCGTCGCCCACTACAACGGCGTGTCGATGTGGTTCCCGAACGCGCAGTCCGCGCCGCAGCTCCTGGAGTGGAAGGGCTCGCATCATCACGTCGCCTTCAGCGGCAACGGCCAGTTCCTGGTCACGGCCATGCAGGAGCCGACGCTGCACGGCTGGCGGCTCGTCGACAGCAAGCACATGCGCATGTCCGGTTATTCGGCCCGCGTGCGCTCGTTCGGCTGGACCGCGGGCGGCAAGTGGCTCGCCACCTCGGGCTCCGAGCAACTCGTGCTCTGGCCGTTCCAGGGCAAGGACGGCCCGATGGGCAAGCAGCCGAAGATGTTCGCGGCCTTCGCCGTGCGCGCCACCTGCATCGCCTGTCACCCGAAGCAGGAGGTGGTCGCGGTCGGCTATGCCGACGGCACGATCCTCCTGGTGCGGGTCGAGGACGGCGCCGAGGTGCTGGGCAAGAAGCCGGGCCAGGGTGCGGTCAGCGCCATGGGCTGGGACGAAGCCGGCACGCTGCTCGCCTGGGGCACGGAGGCCGGCGAGGCCGGCGTGATCGATCTGGCCTAGGCGCTGCTTTCGCTTATCTGCTGGTACCGCCGCAGCAGCGCTTGAATTTCTTGCCGCTGCCGCATGGACACGGCTCGTTGCGGCCCACCTTCGCGGAAAAAGCCGCGGGCATTGGTTTTTTCGCCAGCGGGTCGCGCAGGCCGTGAAAATGCTCGTAAAGCGACCGCAGTAGAAGCGGCAACACGTCGATCGCTTCCTCGCGGTGTCGCCGGGACATCGGCTTATCCCCAGGTGCCGGACCGGAAAGCCGCAACAGGGATTGGACCGTCAACGATGTCAGCGACGTGGGCGTGTTGAGCTGCCAGCGGTCAGTGTCGAGCGTCACGATGCGCAGGAAGCAGGCCGCCCAAGCCGCGCCTCGGGCGTACTCCGCGTACTGCGCCAGCAGCGGACGGTGCAAGCGTCCGGCGGCAAGGAGGCGGCGGACGCCCGCCAAGTAGCGGGTCAGGAGCCCGTTCACAAAGGTCTCCTGCCTGGGCGAATCGAACTCGATCCCGGTGCCAATGTCGAGCAGCGCAAGGATATTCGGCGGCTTGGCCGAGGCAGGTCCGGAAGCAATCGCACAGCAAACGCCGTCGATCGCCTCCCACGCAAAATCGGCATCGGTGAAATGCCGCTCCAGGAAGCGTTCGAGCCAACGCATCTCGTCGCCATCGAGAGACGCCAGGGGTGGCACCGGGTTGTCCTGGCCGGCCGCAAGGCCTGTGCGCGTGTCGGCCGTGTCGTCGGTCCATTCGAGCCGGGACAGCGCTTCGAGCGGGTCGCCCATCGGGGTCAGAAACTGTTCCTCGAACCGCTTCGCGTCGCCGGGGGCGGCGGCGCACGCTTCCGACAGCGCCTTATCCTCGGCCTCCTGGTCAACCTTGCGCTCGGGATTGCGGCCGTCCGCCCAGGCCGCATGCATGCGCTCCCGCAGTTCCTCAAGGCCCAAGATGGCGATCACCATCTGCCAGCCTTTCCACGCGAGGTCGCCCGGCTCGGCCAGGTTTTCGCGCTCGAAACGCTCCAGCAGCGCCTTCATCTGGGTCCGCTCGATAGCGCTGTCAAAGGTCAGGCGTGCAAGCACCAGCCACAGGCCGATGCGCGTCGCGCCGTCCACCTCGGGGCTCATGGCCGCTTCGATCAACGGAGAGGCATCGCCATCGAAGGTGGAGAGCAGGATCGCCGGAAGGGTCCGGCCGGTGTCGATACCGAAGAGCCACTCGATGTCATCGTCCGGAAGGGCTCGCATCATCCGCAACAGCGGCCGGTAGAGCGCCGTCCGCTGTGCCGCGGCCAGCGCGTGCATCCCGAAGAGTCCGAGGTTGCACTCCGCCGGCAGTAACAACGCACCGTCGGCGGCGGCTTCGATCACAGCAATGACCGCGGGCTCGATTTCATCGGCCCGCTCGACCGCGGCGCGAATCGCCGCTTCCGGCAGCTTTCTTGCCGTTTCAAGCTCCCGGATCACCTCCTCGATCGGAACCGGACGCTCTGCACGTAATGCAGTCTGCATGGATTGACCCTCGGTGCCACGATGGTCTGCCGAGTCGGGCCCTCGGTCAAACGTGGAATCGCGGCCGGTGGACAATGCGGGCTCCCAGATGAAAACGCCGCCTTGCGGCGGCGTCCTCGAACTCATCTCACCAGCACGTTCCTGAACTGCCAGGGATCGCGCTTGTCGATGTCTTCCTTGAACAGCCCAGGGCGCCCGGTCAGCGGCGTCCAGTCGGTGTAGGTGCCGACCATCGGGCCAAGATAGGGCATCTGCACCTCGAGGCAGCGCCGGAAGTCCATCTCGTCGGCCTCGACGATGCCGGCCCTCGGGTTCTCCAGGGCCCAGACCATGCCGGCGAGCACCGCCGAGGTGACCTGCATGCCGGTGGCGTTCTGGTACGGCGCGATCTCGCGGGTCTCGTCGATGGAAAGCTGCGAGCCGAACCAGTAGGCATTCTTCTTGTGCCCGTAGAGCAGCACGCCGAGCTCGTCGATGCCGTCGACGATCTCGTTCTCGTCGAGGATGTGCAGCGTGTCCTGCTTCTGCCCGGCGCGGCCGAACATCTCGTGCAGCGACAGCACCGCGTCGTTGCAGGGATGGTAGGCGTAGTGGCAGGTCGGCCGGTAGACCGCCTTCGCGCCCTTGCGCACGGTGTAGTAGTCGGCGATCGAGATCGACTCGTTGTGCGTCACGAGGAAGCCGTACTGGCTCTGGGCGGTCGGGGTCCAGGAGCGCACGCGGGTGTTCGCGCCCGGCTGCTCCAGGTAGATCGCCGCCTGGCAGCCGGTCTTGTGCTTGCGGCCGTTCGCCGGCATCCACTTCTCGTGCGTGCCCCAGCCGAGCTCGGACGGCTGCAGGCCCTCCGACACGAAGCCCTCGATCGACCAGGTGTTGACGAAGGTGCCCATCGGCTTCGGCTGCTTGGCGCGTTGGGTGTCGCGCTCGGCGATGTGAATGCCCTTCACGCCGAGCTTCTTGGCAAGCTGCGCCCATTCCTCGCGGGTCACGGGATCCTTGAACTTGAGCTTCAAGTCGCCCGCGACGTTGAGCAGCGCCCGCTTGACGAACCAGGACACCATGCCGGGATTGGCGCCGCAGCAGGACACCGCGGTGTTGCTGCCGGGCTTGCGGGCGCGCTTGGCCTTCATGGTGGCTTCGCGGAGCGCATAATTCGTGCGCGCTGCCTGCGGGAGCTTGGTGTCGTAGTAGAAGCCCGTCCACGGCTCGTTGACCGTGTCGACGTAGAGCACGCCGAGCTCGTTGCAGAGCTCCATGATGTCGAGCGAGGAGGTGTCGACCGACACGTTGACGCAGAAGCCCTGGCCGCCGCCGGCGGTCAGCAGCGGAGTCAGGAGCTTGCGGTAGTTCTGACGGGTCAAGCCGTCATGGATGAAGCGGATGCCGCGCTCGTCCAGGAGCTTGCGGTCCTTGTCCACGGGATCGATCACCACGAAGCGGGACTTGTCGAATTCGAAATGCCGCTCGATCAGCGGCAGCGTGCCTTTGCCGATCGAGCCGAAGCCGATCATCACAAGGGGGCCGTCGATGCGACCGTGAACGGGGTGTTTGGGCATTTTTTTCTCCAGAACAGCAGCGTGGTGATATCTGCCAAAGGCGACGAACGAAATACGCGCCGCGCGGGAATGCCGCGCGGCGCCAGTTGACACGGCTTTTGCGACTAGTACCCGGAATCAGAGCTGAGTGATACGGCGGCCTTTGAAGGGCTTTTGGCGGACTCGTTTCTTGGTCCACA
>JAIESI010000040.1 GCA_019746135.1 Xanthobacteraceae bacterium | reverse complement strand
GTGGACCAAGAAACGAGTCCGCCAAAAGCCCTTCAAAGGCCGCCGTATCACTCAGCTCTGATTCCGGGTACTAGGCGCACAGATTGCGGGAACCGGCCGGCGTCTTGTCGCCGTCCTGTGCGCCCTGGCCGTGATCGTCAGCTGCCTTGTCCACGCGTGCGGGCACGAGGACGCTATCGCCGGCGCGACCACCTCCTTCGAGATGGTGACCGGCTCTGCCGACCATGGTTCCAGCGCCGACAGCAAAACGCTGGTCGCCCATCACTGTTCGAGCTGCGCCGGCGTCGTGATGCCCGGCTTCGCTGCGCCGTCCGATGTCGCCGAGACCATCGGCGACCGCTTGCGGTCCCCCGCGGCTGCCTTTTTGCGGGCTCACGATCCCGCACTGCATACGCCCCCTCCCAAAGCACTGACCTGAGCGACTGCGGCTAATCGCCGGGCGCCATGCGTCCGGTTCACTCGCAATCCGGGTTGGGTTTTGATGTCCGTGTTCCGCATTGTTGTGCCGGGAATCGGCGTGCTTGCCTTGCTGCTTTCGACGCTGCCGCAGCTTCGGGCGGAGCCCGCGCGCTCCATCACGCTCGCCCAGGCGCTGGCGCGCGTCAGCGCGGCCAATCCGCGGCTGGCGGTGGCCGATCGAGAGATCGGAGCCGCCACCGGGCGGCGCATCCAGTCCGGAGCGATCCCCAATCCGGACATCAGCGCGACCGTGGAGAATGTCTACGGCACAGGACCCTACCGGGGCCTCGGCGCGGCCGAGACGACGCTGCAACTCGGCCAGCTGATCGAATTTCCCGGCAAGCGCGACGCGCGCATCACCGCCGCGACCGCCGAGCTCGACGCGGCGCGCTGGCAGCGGCAGGCCGAGCGCCTCGAAGTGCTTTCCGAGACCGCCGTGCTGTTTGCGACCATCTTGGGCTCGCAGCGGCGCATCCAGATTTTCGACGGGCTGGTCAACGCGCTCGACGGCATGCAGCCGCTGCTGCAGCGCCGCGTCGACTCCGGCGCATCGTCACCCGTCGACATCGGCCGCGCCCAGGTCGCCGCGGACCTGATCCGCGCCGAAAAAGAGCGGGCGCAAGTCGCGCTCGACATCGCGCGGCGGGAGCTTGCCGTGCTGATGGGCAAGTCCGCGCCGGACTTCGGTCCGGCGGTCGGCGACTTCGGCGCGATCGGCACTCCGCCCGCATTCGCCACGCTGGTCCGGGCGCTCAACGACCATCCGCAGTTGAGCCGCTGGACGGCGGTGCGCGCGCAGCGCAAGGCCGAGGTGCTTTCCGCCCGGCTGAAGCCTGCCCCGGATGTACGCCTCGGCGTCGGCTACCGGCATTTCCGCGAAACTCGCGATAACGCCATGACGTTCGACGTCGCCGCGGTGATCCCGCTGTGGGACCAGAACCAGGGCGCGATCATGGCAGCGCAGGAGACGCTCGCGAAGACCGAGGCCGAGCGCTCGGTCAACAAGTCCGCGCTGACGGTCTTGCTGGGCCGCGCCTATGAGACCGCGCGCGGCGCACAGCGCGAGCTGAACCTGCTGCAGTCGTCGACCATACCCAAGGCCCGCGAAGCGATCCGCGCCGTCGAGGAAGGCTATGCGCAGGGCCGGTTCAGCCTGATCGAGCTGCTCGATACGCAGGCCGCCTTTGCCCAGGCCATGCAGCGCGAAGCGGACGCGCTGGTCAGCTTTCACGCCGCGATCGCCACACTGGAGTGGCTGACCGGCGCACCGGTTTCCTTGAGCCGCGCGAGGCCGCGATGAAGCATTTCGCCCGTAACATCATCCTCGCCATCGTCCTCGTCGGGGCGACGGTGGCGGCGTTCCAGTACATGGGTCCATCGGGGGGCTCGACCAAGCCGCACGGCGGGCATGGCCAAGGCGGTCACGAGCATGCCGAGGGCAAGGTCGAGTTGAGCGACGCCAAGATCGCGGCGGCTGGAATCGAGCTCGCGACGGCCGGCCCGGCCACGCTGCACGAAAGTGTGCTGCTCAACGGCATCCTGCAGCCCAACCAGGAAGCGCTCGCGCAGGTTACGCCGCGCTTTCCCGGGATCATTCGCGAGATCAACAAGCGCGTCGGCGATCGCGTCGAGAAGAACGAGCTTCTCGGCAAGATCGAGAGCAACCAGAGCCTGACGGTTTACGAACTGCGCGCGCCCTTCGCCGGAACGGTGATCGATCGTCAGGCTGCACTCGGCGAGTTCGCCTCCGAGCAAAAGCCGGTCTTCGTCATTGCCGACCTTTCCACCGTCTGGGCCGACTTCGCGGTCTACCGGCGCGATCTCGGGCGTATCCGGCCCGGCAATACCGTCATCGTCAACACCGACGACGGCTTGCCGCCGGTCGAGGGCAAGCTCGCTTACGTCGCCCCGGTCGGCAGCGCGGAAACCCAGACCGCGCTGGCGCGCGCGGTTCTGCCCAATGGCGAGCGCCGGCTGCGTCCCGGGTTGTTCGTCACCGGGCGGGTGCTGCTCAGCGCCAGGCCGGCAGAGATCGCCATCAAGATCAGCGCGCTGCAGACGATCGAAAACCGCACGGTGATTTTTGTGCGGTCCGGTAACGCGTTCGAGCCTCGCGACGTCGAGATCGGCCATCGCGACGCCGAGCATGCCGAGATCCTGTTCGGAATCATGGAAGGCGACGTCTACGCCGCCAAGAACAGCTTCGTGATCAAGGCCGAGCTCGGCAAGGCATCGGCCGCCCATGAGCACTAGCGGGCGCACCGAGGGGCGGGGAACGGAGCAGGCAGCATGATCGACGGCATACTCGCCTTCGCCATTCGCCAGCGCTGGCTGGTGATGGGCGTGACGCTGATGCTCGCGGCATTCGGCGCCTGGAACTTCACGCGGCTGCCGATCGACGCCGTGCCCGACATCACCAATGTGCAGGTGCAGATCAACAGCGCGGCCGCCGGCTATTCGCCGCTGGAGGTCGAGCAGCGCATCACGTTCCCGATCGAAACGGCGATGGGCGGCCTGCCGCGCCTCGAATACACCCGCTCGCTGTCGCGCTACGGCCTGAGCCAGGTCACCGTCGTGTTCAAGGACGGCACCGACATCTATTTCGCCCGGCAGCTCGTCAACGAGCGCATTCAGCAGGTCAAGGAGCAGATGCCGCCGGGCGTGGAGACGGCGATGGGGCCGGTTTCGACCGGGCTCGGCGAAATCTTCATGTTTGCCATCGAAGCCGGGCCCGACGCGAGGAACGCCGAGGGCAAGCCGTATTCGGCGACCGAGCTGCGGACCATCCAGGACTGGATCATCAAGCCGCAGCTGCGCACCACGCCCGGCATCGTCGAGGTCAACACCATCGGCGGCTTCGAGCGGCAATTCCACGTCCTGCCCGATCCGACGCGGCTGATGGCCTACCGCTTTTCGCTGCGCGACGTGATGACGGCGCTCGCCGCCAGCAACGCCAATGTCGGCGCGGGGTACATCGAGCGCAACGGCGAGCAGTACCTGGTCCGGACGCCGGGCCAGGTCGGCACCATTGACGATATCCGCGAGGTGGTGGTCGGTTCGCGCAACAACATCCCGATCCGGATTTCCGACCTGGCCGACGTTCAGGAGGGCCAGGAGCTTCGCACCGGCGCCGCGACGCTCAACGGCAAGGAAGCTGTGATCGGCACCGCGATGCTGCTGATCGGCGAGAACAGCCGCAGCGCGGCCGAGCGCGTGGCCGCGAAACTGAAGGCGGTGGAGCCGTCCTTGCCGGAGGGCGTCGCGGCGCGCACCGTCTACGATCGCACCGCGCTGGTCGAGGCGACGATCGAAACCGTCGAAAAGAACCTGATCGAAGGCGCGCTGCTCGTCATCGCAGTCCTGTTCCTGCTGCTCGGCAACATCCGTGCCGCCATCGTCACCGCCTGCGTCATCCCGTTGTCGATGCTGATCGCGGTGACCGGGATGGTCGAGAACCGGGTCAGCGCCAATCTCATGAGTCTTGGCGCGATCGACTTCGGCATCATCATCGACGGTGCGGTCATCATCGTCGAAAACTGTCTGCGTCTGCTCGCCGCCGAGCAGCATCGCCGCGGCCGCCTGCTGACGACGCAGGAGCGCTTCGACACCATTCTCGCCGGGTCGCGCGAGGTGATCGGGCCGAGCCTGTTCGGAACGATGATCATCGCCGTCGTCTATCTGCCGATTCTCACGCTGACCGGCGTCGAAGGCAAGATGTTCACGCCGATGGCCATCACCGTCCTGATGGCGCTCGGCGGCGCGGCGCTGCTGTCGGTCACGTTCGTTCCGGCAGCGGTCGCGCTGTTCGTGACCGGCAAGGTGAGCGAGCACGAAAACTGGTTCATGCGCGGCGCACGGCGCCTCTATTTGCCGCTGCTGGAAGCGTCGATCCGAAACCGCGGCACGGTGGCGATCTTCGCCGGCGCGCTGGTGCTGCTGACCGGGCTCGCCGCCTCGCGCATGGGCGGCGAGTTCATTCCCTCGCTCGACGAGGGCGATGTCGCCATGCATGCGATGCGCATTCCCGGCACCAGCCTGACCCAGTCCGTGGAAATGCAGCTCGTCGTCGAAAAGGCGGCGCTGGAGTTTCCGGAGGTCAAGGAGGTGTTTTCCAAGATCGGCACGCCGGAGGTCGCCACCGACCCGATGCCGCCGAACGTCGCCGACACGTACGTCATGCTCAAGCCGCGCAGCGAATGGCCGAACCCGCGGCGGCCGAAAGCCGAGCTGGTCGAGGCGATCGAGAAGCGCATGGCGGAGCTTCCGGGCAACAACTACGAATTTACGCAACCGATCCAGATGCGCTTCAACGAGCTGATCTCGGGGGTCCGCGCCGACGTCGGAGTGAAGATCTTCGGCGACGATCTCGACACCCTGCTGCGGCTTGCGGGCCAGGTGCAGGCGGTGGTGCAGGGGATCAGGGGCGCGGCGGACGCCAAGACCGAGCAGGTGACGGGCCTGCCGGTGATGACCGTCAAGCTCAACCGCCCGGCGCTGGCGCGCTACGGCATCAGCGCCGCCGACGTGCAGGCCGCGGTCGAGATCGCCGTAGGCGGCAAGAACGCCGGGCTGCTGTTCGAGGGCGATCGCCGCTTCGAGATCGTGGTGCGCCTGCCGGAGCATCTGCGGGTCGATGTCGACGCGGTTCGCTCGCTGCCGGTTCCGCTGCCGGCCGTCGAGCCGGCCGGCACCGCGGTCAAGACTGCCGCATGGAATGCTTCGCCGCTGACCCAGGTGCGCTACGTGCCGCTGTCCGCGCTCGCCGCGATCGAAACCGCCCCCGGCCCGAACCAGATCAGCCGCGAGAACGGCAAGCGCCGCATCGTCGTCAGCGCCAACGTCCGCGACCGCGACCTGGGGTCGTTCGTGGCCGAGGCGCAGCGCGCCGTCGCCGAACGGGTCAAGCTGCCGGCCGGCTATTGGATCGGTTGGGGCGGCCAGTTCGAGCAGCTCGTCTCTGCCGCGAAGCGGCTGACCATCGTCGTGCCGATTGCGCTGCTGCTGATCTTCCTGCTGCTGGTGATGAGCCTCGGCTCCGCGGCCGATGCCGCGCTCGTGTTCAGCGGCGTTCCGCTGGCGCTCACCGGCGGCGTGGCCGCGCTGCTGTTGCGCGGAACGCCGCTGTCGATCAGCGCCGGCATCGGCTTCATCGCATTGTCCGGCGTGGCCGTGCTCAACGGCCTCGTGATCATCGCCTTCATCCAGCGGCTGCGCGAGGGCGGCATGTCGATCGCGGAAGCCGTGCGCGAGGGCGCGCTGACGCGGCTGCGGCCTGTGCTGATGACCGCCCTGGTCGCCTCGCTGGGCTTCGTGCCGATGGCGATTGCGACAGGAGCGGGGGCCGAGGTGCAGCGGCCGCTCGCCACCGTCGTCATCGGCGGGATCATCTCGTCCACCATCCTGACCCTGCTTGTCCTGCCGGCGCTCTACGTCCTGTTCCGGCGAGAGACGTCCGAACCCGTTTCAACCTCACCAGCCAACCAAGGAGTTCAGCGGTGAAGAAACTGATCGTCGCTTTCGTGGTCGCCATGGCCCTGTCCCTGGCCCTGTCGTCGCCGGCCGCCGCGCAACACAGCCACGGCAGCAAGGGCCCCAACGGCGGCATTCTGGAGGATGTCGCGGGGGTTCATGCCGAGCTGGTCACCTCCGGCAACACGATCACCATCAACATCCTCGACGAAGGCAACAAGCCGGTCTCCACGCAGGGCTATACCGGCTCGGTGCTGGTGGTCGCCGGCAGCGATCGCGAAACGGTGAAGCTCGAGCCGGGCGGCACATCGCTCAAGGGCGAAGCGAAGAAGGCACTCGCCGCCAACACGCAGTTCACGCTGATGTTGAAGACCGCCGCGGGAAAATCGGGGCAGGCGCGATACAAGAAATAGCCGATGCTCAGAGCGCATGGGATGGCGCTGCTGGCGGCGCTTGCGGTATCGCCGCCAGCGAGCGCCAAGGACCTCCTGTCGCTGAGCCGATTGCTGACGCCGGCCTACACGGCGATGAATTATGCCGCGGTATGCGCCAGTGATCCTCCATGGGCTCAGACCCAACCGGCGGGTGGCCGGGGAACCGCCGTGCAGTATGCGCAACACATCAAGGACGAAATCATCAGCGGGCTGACCCATGAAGAGGCATTGGCCGTGGTCCGGCTTGCCGCCGATGCGGCACGCGCCGATGCTCGCGAGCATTTGCGCAGCAGCGTGATCGCCGGCGAGGCAACCGGCAAAGCGGCAAGGTTGAACGGCTGGTGCGAAAGGTACGCCAACGGGTTCATTGGCGCGTTGATAAGGAACCACGACAGCGACCATGAGACATTTCTGAAGCAGGTGGCGCAGGCGAAGCTTTAGAGATAGTTGGACGGGCCAGCGGTCTTGTTTCGCGGGATAAGCGATGGCGAGCCACGAGCACCACAATCATTCGCATGACCATGCGCCTGCCGATTTCGGGCGGGCGTTTGTGATCGGGACGGCGCTCAACGTCACGTTTGTCATCGTCGAGGTCGTGTTTGGCCTGCTCAGCAATTCAACCGCTCTGCTCGCGGACGCCGGGCACAACGTCAGCGACATTCTCGGCCTGCTCGTTTCCTGGGTGGCTGCGGTGCTGGCCAAGCGGCCGCCAACAGCGACCTACACCTACGGCCTGCGCAGCTCATCGATCCTTGCGGCGCTTTTTAACGCGATGTTCCTGCTGGTGGCGGTTGGGGCGATCGGCTGGGAGGCGGTGCAAAGACTTTCAAATCCGCAGCCGGTCGCCAGCACCACCGTCATGGTGGTCGCAGGCATCGGCATCCTGGTCAACGGCGGGACCGCTCTGATGTTCATGTCGGGCCGAAAAGGCGACATCAATATCGAAGGTGCGTTCCTGCACATGGCGGCTGATGCCATGGTGTCAGCCGGTGTCGTCATTGCCGCATTGGCCATCCTGCTGACGGGCTGGCAATGGCTGGATGCGGCCGCAAGCCTTGCCATATGCGTCGTGATCCTGTGGAGCACATGGGGACTGCTCCGCAAGTCCACGCGCATGTCGTTGGCTGCCGTCCCGGAATCGATCGACCCCGCAGCGGTGCGCGATTTCCTCAGCAAGCAACCGGGCGTGTCGGAAATCCACGACCTTCATATATGGGCGATGAGCACGACCACCACCGCATTGACCTGCCACCTGGTGATGCCATCGGGGCATCCCGGCGATGAGTTTCTGCAGCACGTTACTGCCGCGCTGGAGCACCGCTTCCAGATCCACCACTCGACCCTGCAAATCGAAGTCAGCGAGCTGACGGCTTGCCGTCTCGCGCCGGACAGCGTCGTCTGATTGAAGCGAAGCGGAAAGCGACGGCCGATGGCCACGGACTGCGAGCAAAGGCGGGGCACGACCGCCGGCCAATGTCGCCCACGGGCCAGGGAGGCTGCGCTGGCCAAGCGGAGACCGAATTACGGCTCGGTGAGCACTTTGGTCCAGCCGTCCGGCATCAGCCGTTCCTGCGGCAGGAATCGGGCCTTGTAGTCCATCTTGCGGGAGTCGCGGACCCAGTAGCCGAGGTAGACGTAGGGCAGGCCCATGCGCTTGGCGCGCTCGATGTGGTCGAGAATCATGAAGGTGCCGAGCGAACGCCCGGCCTCGTCGGGATCGAAGAACGAATAGACCATCGACAGCCCGTCGCCGAGCACGTCGGTCAAGGCAACCGCGAGCAGATTGCCCGCGCCGCGGCCGTTGATCGAGGTGTCCGGGCCGCGCCGCCGGTACTCGACCAGCCGCGTCTTGACGTGGCTGTCCTCGACCATCATCGCGTAGTCGAGCACCGTCATGTCGGCCATGCCGCCGTCGCGGTGGCGCGAGTCGAGGTAGGCGCGGAACACCGAATACTGCTCGGACGTCGGCACCAGCGCACGCATGTCGCCGATGACGTCGGCGTTGCTCTCGCTGACGCGCCGCATGCTGCGCGACGGCCTGAACTCGTCGGCGATGACGCGGACCGAAACGCAGGCGCGGCAGCTCTCGCAGGCGGGCCGGTAGGCGATCGACTGGCTGCGCCGGAAGCCGCCGTGGGTCAGGAGGTCGTTGAGGCCCGGCGCGCGCTCGCCCACCAGGTGCGTGAACACCTTGCGCTCCTCCTTGCCCGGCAGATACGGGCAGGGCGACGGCGCGGTCAGGTAGAACTGCGGCGTATCGCGCGAATGCTGGGTCACGGACGTCCAACACCTTGCCGGCGGAGGTTCCGCCTCATGCCGCAAGTTTCGCGCTGAAAATCCCCGGCGTCAAAGGGGCCGCACGCCACGCAGACCGGAATGCCACTCATGTGGGACGGCGGACGGTCCGCAGTGCGGCCGAGCGTTCGGCGTTGTTGATGACCACCGTGCCGACCAGGATGTCATGCAGGCATCGCCGCCGGTGATTGAACAGGCACACCAGCAGGATCAGCGGCGTGATCGCCGAGACGGTCACCCAGAACACCACGGCGTGGACTGCGCCGAGCACGAAATAAGCCGGCGAGCCGTACCAGGTGCGCATCTCGATTTCCATGATCCGCATGCCGATGGTGGCGGAGGCCGGGCTGCCGAGCGTCATGCCGTAGTAGACGATCGCCCAGATCACCATGCCGGGCCACAGCAGCGCGTAGAACAGGAAGCCCAAGCCAAAGGTGACGATGCCCACCACGAAGATGAACATCGCCACGAACACGACGGGCACGGCGAGGATCAGAAAATCGATCAGGAACGCCACGACCCGCCGCGCCACCACGCCCTCGAACAGCTCGGGGCTGGTCGCCGGATCGTAGGCGTGCGGCTTGAGCTCAATCGACACGCCAATCCGCTTGGGTTCGCTCGCAGCCATGATTCGTGCCCAGTGTCAGCGCAAAAAATGGCTAATTCTGTCCCGGTTGCAAGAGGGCAGCCGGTCGCGCCTGCGACAGGGCGTTCACGCCCGTCTTCAACGGCGACAAAAGGGCGTTCACGCCCGTCTTCAACGGCGACAAAAGGGCGTTCACGCCCGTCTTCAACGGCGGCAAAAGGGCGTTCACGCCCGTCTTCAACGGCGACAAAAGGGCGTTCACGCCCGTCTTCAACGGCGAAAAGCCTACTCCGGCTTCACGCCGGCTTTTTTGACAAGGTCCCCCCATTTGACGATCTCCGCACCGATATAGTCGCCGAACTGCTTGCCGTTCAGCGGCCGGACGATCGCGCCCATGTCGGTCAGGCGCTTGCGCACGTCCGGCATGGCGAGCACGTCAGCCAGGGCCTTTTCGAGCCTGGCCAGCACCGCCGGCGGGGTGCCCGCGGGTGCGACCAGGCCGAACCAGTAGGATGCGTCGACCGGATAGCCGGCCTCCGCCATCGTCGTGAGGTCCGGCAGGATCTCGAGCCGGGTCGGCGCGGCGAGCGCAAGCCCCGTGAGCTTGCCGGTTTGCATGTGCGGCAGGCTGACGACCGGGCTCATGAACATGGTGTTGACGTGGCCGGCGACGAGGTCGTTGAGCGCCGGCGCGCCGCCGCGGTAAGGCACGTGCTGCCACTGGATGCCGGCGGCGCTTTCGAGCATCACGCCGGCCAGATGGCTGGCGCTGCCGACGCCGACCGAACCGTAGGTGATCGTGCCCGGCTTCTGCTTGGCCGCCTCGACCAGGTCCTTGGCGCTGCGCATCGGCAGCGCGGCGTTGGCGACCAGGATCAGCGGCGTGTAGCCGACGAAGCCGACCGGCGCGAAGTCCTTCACGCTGTCGTAGGGGATGTTCCTGAACACGCTCGGATTGAGCGCGTGATTGTCGTTGATCATCATCAGCGTGTAGCCGTCGGGGTCGGCCTTGGCGACCGCGGCGGTGGCGAGCGTGCCGCCGGCACCCGGCCGCGCCTCGACGAGAAACTGCTGGCCGAGCAGTCCGGACAGCTTCTCGCCGACGATACGCGACACCGTATCGAGCAGCCCGCCGACCGGAAACGCGATCATGATCTTGACCGGGCGGCTCGGGTAAGCGTCCTGCGCGCGGCCCGGACCGCTCGCGATGGCAAGCAGCATCACAGCCGTCAGCAGCCGTGCAAAGTTTTTCATGATATTCACTCCTACACGCGTATCCTCCGGAACCAATGATTTCATGGAGCGCCCGGCAATGAAAGTGGCGCGATGATGATGCCCAGTGCCAAGGTGACGCTGGCCGACGTCGAGGCGGCGCGGCGGGTGATCGCGTCCCACGTGCTGCCCACTCCGACGCTGCCCGCGCCGCGGCTGTCGGCGCTGACCGGCGCCGAGGTCTTCGTCAAATACGAGAACCTGCAGGTCACCAACTCGTTCAAGGAGCGCGGCGCCCGGACCAAGCTCGCTTCGCTTTCGGCCGAAGAGCGCCGGCGCGGCGTGATCGCCATGTCGGCCGGCAACCATGCCCAGGCGGTGGCCTATCATGCGGCGCTGCTCGGGATTTCGGCGACCATCGTCATGCCGGAGCAGACGCCGTTCGTGAAGGTCGCGGCGACCAAGGCACACGGCGCCCGCGTCGTGCTCGAGGGCGAGAGCATCAGCGAGGCGCAGGCCCGCGCCGAGGCCGAGGCGCGGGAGCGGGGGCTGATCTGGGTGCATCCCTACGACGACCCCTACGTCATCGCCGGACAGGGCACGATCGCGCTGGAGATGCTGGAGGCTGAGCCGGGGCTCGACGTGCTGGTGATCCCGATCGGCGGCGGCGGGCTGGTTTCAGGCATGGCCACGGCGGCCAAGGCCATCAAGCCCGGCATCGACATCGTCGGCGTAGAGTCGGCGCTTTACCCGTCGATGTGGAACGCGATCCACGGCGAGCGGCGTCCGCTCGGCGGTGCGACGCTTGCCGAGGGCATCGCGGTGAAGAACGTCGGGTCGCTGACGCTGCCGATCATCCGCGCGCTGGTGAGCGACATCGTTCTGGTCGGCGAGGAGCACATCGAGCGCGCGGTCAACGCCTACCTCACCTTGCAGAAGGCGATGGCGGAGGGGGCGGGCGCCGCGGGTCTGGCGGCGATGCTGGCGAAGCCCGGGCGCTTTGCCGGCAAGCGGGTGGGGCTCGTGCTGTGCGGCGGCAATATCGATCCGCGGATCCTCGCCTCGATCATGATCCGCGAGCTCGAGCGCGACAACCGCATCGTCTCGTTCCGCCTGACCATCGCCGACCGGCCGGGGCTCCTCGGCCAGATCGCGACCACGCTCGGCCGGCTCGGCGCCAACATTCTCGAGGTCGATCACCGGCGGATGTTTCTCGACGTGCCGGCCAAGGGCGCGCGGCTCGACGTCACCGTGGAGACGCGCGACGCGGCGCATGCCGACGAGATCCTCGCCGCATTCAAGGCCGAGGGGTTCGCTCCGGTGCGGATCGATCCCGGCGACGCGATGATGGAATGATCGGCTATTCGGCGGAGTGCCGGGAATAGACCGGCCGGCTTGCCTGCACAGGTGCGCTGGTCTCGTCCGCCGGGCGCGGCCTTGGCAGCGGCACGGGCCCCGCGACCGCAACCGCGGCCTGCCGTCGTGGCCTGGGCAGCGGAACCGGATCCGCAAGCGGCGCGGCGTCGATTTCGGTCGGGGCCGGCGCAGATGCGGCGGCAGCGGCGGGGCTTTCGCGGGCCGGGTCGGCATGGTCCGTGGTGTTGGCGGTCATCGGCTCCCGCGGCGGCTCGGCCGGAAATGCGGGCGGGACCGCGGCAAGTGCCGCGAATGACGGCGACGCCGGCGGCTCAGCGGAGGCGTGCGGCGGCGCTGCGGCCGGTGGCGCCTCCC
>JAIESI010000323.1 GCA_019746135.1 Xanthobacteraceae bacterium | reverse complement strand
CCGCAGCCGGCTCCGGCCGCGCCGGCTCCGGCTCCCGCCGCGCCACCCAAGGCTGACGCGCCGAAACCTGCTGCTGCGCCCGCACCGTCGCCTGCGCCCGCCCCGGCGCAGGCCGCACCTGCGGCCGCTCCAGTTCCGAGCCCCGCCCCAAGCGGCGCCCGCCTGTTCGCCTCGCCGCTCGCCAAGCGGCTCGCCAAGGAGGCCGGCATCGACGTCGGCCGCATCACAGGCTCCGGCCCGCACGGCCGCGTCATCGCCCGCGACGTCGACGCCGCGAAGTCCGGCAAGGGCCTGAAGGCCGCGCCCGGCGCGCCCGCGGCTGCGCCGTCCGCTCCCGCCATCGCGCCCTCGATGTCGGACCAGCAGGTCCGCGCGCTGTTCGAGGCGGGAAGCTACCAGGTCGTGCCGCACGACGGCATGCGCCGCACCATCGCCCAGCGGCTGACGCAGTCGACGCAGACCATTCCGCACTTCTACCTGACGATCGACTGCAACATCGGCAAGCTTCTCGCCGCCCGCGAGGAGATCAACGCCGCGGCGCCCAAGGACAAGGACGGCAAGCCCGCCTACAAGCTCTCGGTCAACGACTTCGTCATCAAGGCGCTCGCCGTCGCGCTGCAGCGCATTCCGGACGCCAATGTGAGCTGGACCGAAAGCGGCATGCTCAAGCACAAGCATTCGGACGTCGGCGTTGCCGTGGCGATGCCGGGCGGGCTGATCACGCCGATCATCCGCCAGGCCGAGAGCAAGTCGCTGTCCACCATCTCCAACGAGATGAAGGACTTCGCCGCCCGCGCCCGGGCGAGAAAGCTCAAGCCGCACGAATACCAGGGCGGCACCACGGCGGTGTCGAACCTCGGCATGTACGGCATCAAGGACTTCACCGCGGTGATCAATCCGCCGCACGCGACGATCCTTGCGGTCGGCGCCGGCGAGGAGCGGGCGATCGTCAGGAACGGCAAGATCGAGGCCGCGCATATCATGAGCGTGACGATGTCGTGCGACCATCGCGCGGTCGACGGCGCGCTCGGCGCGGAGCTGATCGGCGCGTTCAAGGCGCTGATCGAAAACCCGGTGATGATGGTGGTATGACGACCCGCGCGGTGACCGAAATGTCGCGCGGCAGATCGCGGGGATATCTTGTGTTGTAAGTCTGCAACGAGGTCAGGGAGGGCGACGAATGACCAAAGCCATGAGCAGCAGGACAACCACAACCAGGCGCACAATTCTCAAAGGCGCGGCGGCCGCCGCAGGATCGGTGCTGTTTGCGCCGGCCGTGTTCGGCCAGCAGTTTCCGAACCGCAACATCCGCGTGGTCGTGCCGTTTCCGGCCGGCGCCACCACCGACATGCTGGCGCGGCTGATCGCGCAGCGGCTGTCCGAAACCATGGGCCAGAGCGTGGTGGTCGAGAACGTCGGCGGCGGCGGCGGCTCGATCGGCGCCGATCAGGTGGCCAAGGCCGCGCCCGACGGCCACACGCTGCTGTTCCACAACATCACCTTCACCACCACCACGTCGTCGCTGCTCTATGCGAAGCGCGCGCGGCACGACTTCGACGATTTCGTCCCGATCTCGGTCGGCGCCTGGGTGCCGATGCTGCTGATCGCCAACGCGTCGGTCCCGGTGAAGGACCTCAAGGAATTCGTGGCCTACGCCAAGACGAGCAGCACGCCGCTGTTCTACGGCTCGACCGGCCCCGGCAGCATCATGCATCTGGTCGGCGAGGTGCTGAAGCGCGACACCGGGATCAGGATGGATCACATCCCCTACCGCGGAGCGGCTCCGCTGGTCACCGACCTGATCGCCGGCCGGGTGCAGTTTGCCGGCGACCAGCTTTCGAGCTCGCTCGAGCGCGCCCGCACCGGACAGGTCAAGCCGCTCGCGGTGGCCACGAAGTCGGTGGCCATGCCGAACGTGCCGACGGTTCGCGAACTGGGCTTCCCGAACCTGGAGCTGCAGGGATGGAACGGGTTCCTCGCCCCCAAGGGCACGCCTGACGCGGTGGTGGCGAAGCTGCAGCAGGAGATTGCCGCGGCGGTGAAACACCCGGACGTGCAGAAGCGCATGACCGACGTCGGCGCCGAGCCCTCGGGCTCGACGCAGGCCGAGATGCGCGACATGCTGAACAAGCAGGTTGGGCAGGTCCGCCCGGTCGTCGAGGAGTTGAAGCTTGTTGTGGAATAGGGCGGCGGCCATATCGCGTCGACCCGCCTCCGCTCGCCATAGCGCGTCGAAGACGCGCGTGAACGCGCTAGTGGCGCGTTGAACACGTGCGCAAACGCGCTTATGGCGCCGTCTTGGAGCGTTGGATGGCCGCGGCCGCAGCTTTTTTTGGCATTCTGCTGACGTCGCTGCTCGTGGCGGAGCTGGCGGCGCTGTCGCTCGGCGATTTCTTCGGCGCCGACAGCGAATTCCTGCTGGTGATCGCGGGAGTGGCGGGTTTCGCCACGTTTTCGCTGATCGTATTCGCCATCGTCTATGCGAGGGCCGAGCGCGCCCGCATGCTCAACGGCGCGGCGGTCCTGCTGGTCCTGCTGGCGGTTGGCATCGTCGGCACGCCCGGGGTCGTTTCCGGGATCGTCTCCCATTCCGGCAATCCGTTCACCGTCGGCGACGAGGCCCTCGGCATCGCCCTCGAGCTGCTGGTGCCGTCGGTGCTGGCGGTGCTGGTGCAATGGGGCCTCGTCCGCCGGCGCCATCTGCGGATGACGGGCGAGGACGATCTCACGCTGTGGCCGTGGGTCACCACCGCGGTCGCGGCGCTCGTGATCTTGAGCCCCCACGGCCTCGCATTTCTCCAGGCGACCTTGAAACGGACGACCGGGGACCTGATGTGGCAGTTCGTCATGCAGGTGACGGTCGGCGTCGCCTGCGGCCTGATCGTGATGGCGGTGATCGAGTGCTATATCAGGGGGCGCCTGCTGCGCCGCCGGAAGGCCCCGTACCTTCCGGTCGCACGCGCGCACGCTTGAGCCTGGAGCATGATCCCGAAAAGTGTGAAGCGGTTTTCGGAAAAGATCATGCTCAAACAAGAAGTTGTAACTCAATAATAAACGGAGACTGACGTGGCAGACGCCTTCGACATCATCATCATCGGCTCGGGTCCGGGCGGCTATGTCACGGCGATCCGCGCCGCCCAGCTCGGCTTCAAGACCGCGATCGTCGAACGCGACTACCTCGGCGGCATCTGCCTGAACTGGGGCTGCATTCCGACCAAGGCGCTGCTGCGCTCGGCGGAGATCTACCACTACATGAAGCACGCCAAGGACTATGGCCTGTCGGCGGACAATGTGAGTTTCGACCCGGCCGCGGTGGTGAAGCGCTCGCGCGGCGTCGCCGGCCGCATGGGCACGGGCGTCACCTTCCTGATGAAAAAGAACAAGGTGCCGGTGATCTGGGGCGAGGCCACGATCGACGCGCCCGGCAAGGTCACCGTGAAACCCAGCAAGACGCCGGCACCGAAAGACGCGCTTGGGCCGGGCTCCTATTCGGCCAAGCACATCATCGTCGCGACCGGCGCGCGGCCGCGCGTGCTGCCGGGGCTCGAGCCCGACAAGAAGCTGGTCTGGACCTATTTCGAGGCGATGAACCCGGACAAGATGCCGAAGACCTTGCTGGTGGTCGGCTCGGGCGCGATCGGCATCGAGTTCGCGAGCTTCTATCGCACGCTGGGCGCCGAGGTGACGGTCGTCGAGGTGCTGCCGCAGATCCTGCCGGTCGAGGACGCCGAGATCGCGGCCTTTGCGCGCAAGTCGTTCGAGAAGCAGGGCATCAGGATTCTCACCGGCGCCAAGGTCACCAGGCTCGACAAGAAGGCCGACAGCGTCACCGCCACCATCGACGACGGCAAGGGCGGCACGCAGTCGCTCACCGTCGACCGGGTGATCTCGGCCGTCGGCGTCGTCGGCAACATCGAGAACCTCGGCCTGGAAAAGCTCGGCGTGAAGACCGACCGCGGCACCATCGTCATCGACGGGTTCTGCAAGACCAGCGTGCCCGGCATCTATGCCATCGGCGACGTCGCAGGTCCGCCGATGCTCGCGCACAAGGCCGAGCACGAGGGCGTGATCTGCGTCGAGGCGATCAAGGGCCTGCATCCGCACCCGATCGACAAGCGGATGATCCCGGGCTGCACCTACTGCCACCCGCAGGTGGCGTCGGTCGGGCTCACCGAGCAGGCGGCGAAGGACCAGAAATACGACATCCGCGTCGGCCGCTTTCCCTTCATCGGCAACGGCAAGGCGGTGGCGCTCGGCGAGGACCAGGGCCTGTGCAAGACGATCTTCGACAAGAAGACCGGCCAGCTTCTCGGCGCCCACCTCGTCGGCGCCGAGGTCACCGAGCTCGTCCAGGGTTTCGTCGTGGCGATGAACCTCGAGACCACCGAGGAAGAGCTGATGCACACGATCTTCCCGCATCCGACGCTGTCGGAGACGATGAAGGAGTCGGTGCTCGACGCCTACGGCCGCGTGCTGAACATGTAGCGCCGGGCCACTGCCGCGGTGAACCAATGTTCCTGCGAAGCGCCCGTTATTGTGCCCTCTCCCCTTGTGGGAGAGGGCGTCGCCAACTGTGCATTCGAATGGGTGAGGGGCTTTGCTCTATCGATACGCCGTACCCTCACCCTTTCTTTGTTGCTGAACGATCCGCGTAGCCCTCTCCCACAAGGCTACGGGATTCACACATCTCAAAAACCGAATCCAAAACAGAGACTTAGATGACCCCCGGTATGAGAAGCGGCGTGATCTTGGTCTCCGATCCAGCGCTGAAAAGATTCGATTTTTTCCTCGCGCCGGACGACCGGTCAAAAGATGTGTGCATGCGGTAGCCCACAAGGGGAGAGGGCACAATCACGAGCACCGACGCTTTTGACGCACTGAGAGCAGGCTCCCACCATGCCGCCGATCATCGACATCCACACCCATTGCTCGCCGCCGCGGCCGCCAGGCGACCGGTTCGGTGTGCAGGAGGCGCTGCGCGGCACACCCGCCGGCCGCAACATGATCACCAACTATCGCGGGCTGCCCGCGGTCTCCTATTACGAGATGGGCGACTTCGAGCTGCAGCAGGAGGCGTGCGCCAAGGCCGGCGTCACGCACCGCCTGATCTCGACGCCGTTCGCGGCCGAGGTGATGGCGGCGATCTCGAAATCGCCGTCGCTCGACATCTGCAAGGCGGTCAACGACGGCATTGCCGGCATCGTCGCCAGAGCACCGAATAATTGGGGCATGGGCACGCTCAATCCGCTCGACAAGGAGCATATCGCCGAGGGCGAGCGCTGCCTGAAGGACCTGAAGTTCAAGGGCCTGCTGATCTGCTCGAGCTGGCACGGCCGCTTTCTCGACGGCGAGGACTCCTACGCGTTCTGGGAATGGGCGCAGGACCGCCAGGTGCCGGTTTTCCTGCATCCGCCGCGCGTGCCGATCGGGCATGCGCAGCAGATGAACCAGTTCAAGCTCGACGAGCTGATCGGCCGGCCGTTCGACACCGCGATGGCGCTGGCGCGGATGATCCTGTCCGGGCTGTTCGACCGCTATCCGCGGCTCAAGATCGTCGTCGCGCACATGGGCGGCGGGCTGCTGCCTTGCATGGGCCGGCTCGATTTCGGCTGGCGGCTCGGCTGCGAGGGCATGCCCGAGGATTCCGTGATCCGCTGCAAGAAGCTGCCGAGCGAATACCTGCGGCTCCTGCACGTCGACACCATGGGCTTCTGGGCGCCGCACGTGCGCGAGGCGGTCGAGGTGTTCGGCGCCGATCGCGTGATGTTCGGCACCGACTACGGCCCGGTGCCGCTCGATCCCAAGGAGCATGTCGACATCGTCAACACGCTCGCGATTGCGCCCGCCGACAAGGAGAATATCCTTTGGCGGAACGCGGCGGCGTTTTTCAATCTTGAAGTGGCGGGTTGAGCCGGCAGCCCATTCCAAAACATGTTTCAGTGTCCTCGAGAGACATGCGGATCACGTTTGCCGAGCCCGGCGGCAGCTCCGCATATCTTGTTTTGCAAAGAACAAGGTGAAATGGGGATCGGTGGAAACTGCAGGCGGCTTTGCTATATTGAGTTCATGCGCCGCGATGAAGCCATCTCCAAATTGAAGGCCACCGAGCCTGCTTTGCGCGCCTTTGGTGTGGCGGCGCTGTACCTGTTCGGCTCCCATGCCCGCGACGAGGCGGGGCCGGACTCCGATATCGATGTCTTTGTCGATGTCGCGCCCGACGCGGCTTTTGGCCTGCGCCCCTACATGGGTGCGTTCCGCGTCCTTGAAAATGCTTTCGATCATAAGACGGAGATCGGCTATTCAACACGGGATGCGCTCTCGCCTTATATCCGCGCCGCCGTGGAACGGGACGCGGTGCAAATCTTCTGATGGCTGCCAGCAAGAGTCCACGTCTGCGCCTGCTTCATATGCGCGATGAAATAGACAGCCTCGCGAACGAGCTTGCCGGCCTGACTTTCGAAACCTACCGCCAGAGCTATGGCCTTCGCCGCACGACCGAGCGCGCGATCCAGATTATTTCCGAGACGGCCCGTTCGCTGCCCGAGGAATTGCGGGCGCGTCATGCGCAAGCGCCTTGGGCCGACATCATCGCCATCGGCAACCCGCTGCGGCACGAGTACTACCGCATTGACGACAGGGTTCTTTGGGAAACCGCGACCGCTGATCTGCCCAAGCTGCGGCCGATTATTCTGCGCATGCTCGAAGATCTGTGATGGCTGCACAGGCAGGCGGGGCGTCGTCGATGTTGCCCGACGAGCCTGCTGAACAGCTTTTCCAGCGAGGCTTAAGCCAGCTTGAAACGTCGGACGGGTGCCGGACGCAAAATTCGTTCATGCCGCCGGCCCTCCCGCACGGGTTCTGACTACAATGTCAAAAAAATCGACTTAAACGACGGGAATCCTTCGCCGTTTTCCCTAGCTATAGCTAGTGCCTAGAACCCAGACGCCGTCTGCATTTGCGAAAAACGAACCGTTGCGATTCAGAATCGGATCGTGGTCTTAATCGCATAGGCAAGTGATTCGCGTAATCGGTTAGGTCGCAAGATGCAGAAGCGAACCCAGCGTTCACTTGGCTTTATCTGTCCGACGAATTCTGAAAGGCCCGGGGGCCCGCACAGGAAGGCATCAGAAGGCATCATGAGTCAGGATGCACAGGCCCTTGTCGAGCTTGCCTCGCTGTCGGATGTCAGCGAGCCGCATAGCGTGCTGCACTTCCTCTATGTACCGGGCAGCGATGCTGCCAATGCGGTTGCTTCGGAGCTCAGACAAAGCGGCTTCCGCACCGAAGCGCTCCCAGGCGGTGACGGCATGAACTGGCTCGTGCTGGCGCACCACGAGATCGTTCCCACCGAAGAGCAAATGACTGAACTGCGGCGATCGATGGGAGAGTTGGTCGCACCCTATGGCGGCGAGTACGACGGCTGGGAAGCCGAGGTATCGCTTCGTCATTGATGCGCTCACCGCGCGCCGTGGGGCACGGACGCCAGCACCGGCTTGCGGAAAGCCATTCCAGTGGAGGAAAAAGAGACACGACGGGCCGGCCCGGGCGCCCGAATCTAAAGCCAGGGCTCGATGAGGGCATGGACGAACGGGCGGTTCAATTTTCAGCGGGATTGATCGCAGATAGCTGGGTGCGGATCGAGTGCAAGCCGGCTTAGTCCACCGTCACGTTCGCGGTCTTCACCACCGCCGCCCATTTCGCGACCTCACCGGGCAGCATCGCCGACATCTCGGCCGGCGTCTTCACCGCAACCGGCAGGCCCTGACGGGCGAGGTTGGCCCGCACGGTCTCCTTCGCCATCGCCGCCGCCACCGCCTTGTAGAGCTGGTCGATCACCGGCGCGGGCGTCTTCGCCGGCGCAAACAGCGCCGACCAGGCGTCGGCCTCGACGCCCGCGACGCCGCCCTCGGCGAAGGTCGGCACCTTGTCGAGCTGCGGCGTGCGGGCGGCGCTGGCGATGCCGAGCGCGCGGACATTGCCCGAGGCGATCTGCTGGGCCATGAGCCCCGGCAGCGGCGCGATCGAAAGGTCGACCCGTCCGGCCAAGAGCTCCGTCGTCATCGGCGCGAGCCCTTTGTAGGGCACATGCAGCATGTCGATGCCGGCCTTGGTCTTGAACAGCTCGCCGGCGAGGTGCGCGCCCGAGCCGTTGCCCATCGATCCGAACGTCAGCGTGCCGGGCTTGGCCTTGGCCATCTTCACCACGTCGGCCACGCTCTGCGCCTCGAACTCCTTGCGCACGACCAGCACGTGCGGCATCGCCGCGACGCCCGCGACCGGCGCGAAATCCTTCACCGCGTCGGACGGCCAGCTCTTGATCAGGCTCTGGTTGGTCGCGTGCGTCTGGTTGGTGCCGAGAATGAGCGTGTAGCCGTCAGGCTCGGCGCGGGCGACCGCGCCGGTGCCGAGCGCACCGCCGGCGCCCGGCCGGTTCTCCACCACCACCGGCTGCTTGAGGTCGGCCGACGCCTCCTGCGCGATCAGCCGCGCCAGCGAGTCGATCGGCCCGCCGGGCGGGTAGGGCACGACGATGCTGATGGTGCGGCTCGGAAAGGCCTGCGCCTGGGCTTCCCGGGCGCGCAACGAAAGCGCGCTGACGGCGGCGCCCAGCACAAGCGCCCTGCGGCTCAACATTTGTCTTCCTCCCGATCGCTTTTCTTTTGCGGTCAAATCCGGTCCCGGTGCGAAATCTCGACCACGCGGGCTCTGCGGGCAAGCTCCTCGACCAGTGCGTCGGCGGCGGCGCGATTGCTGGGATCGAGGTTGGCATCCCATTCGTCGAGCAGATAGATCGGTGCGTCGGTGTACCGCACGATCTCCCGCAAGGCGCGGAGCTGACGCTCGCCCGACGAGAAGCCCGCCTTCTTCGTCTCGCTCGGCGGCAGCGGTTCGCCGTCCTCGTCGGTCTCGACCTCGTCCTGGCCTTGCGCGAACTGGAAGGCCAGCCGGTCGGCGGTCGGCCAGTAGTAGGCCCGGGTCTTCACCACCGACTTCAGGCGTGCGAGCAACGTCGATTTGCCCGCGCCGTTCGGCCCGCGCACATTGATGCGCCCGGTCGGCTGCGAAAGGATCAGGTCCATCGCGTCGTCGAGCTTCGCCACCGTATTCGCGTGCGCGCCCTCGCGCAGCACCAGGCGGTCGAACTTCACCCGCGCGTCGAAACCGGGATCGACCGGGGGATGCATGTTGGCGGCGACGCCGCGCAGCCGCGTCCACTGCGCCAGCAGATCGTTCCATCCCGACGTGAACGAATGCACGTCGTGCGTCATCTCGATCTGGCGCGGCAGCGTCGCCGCGAGCGCGATCAGGACCGTCATATCGCCGGCATAGCGATAGGCGGTCCATGCCATCGCCGCGAACACGATCGCGAGGCTGATGACGCCGCTCGCGGCGCTCAGCCACTCCTTGGTCATGATCGCGCGGATCTGCGCGGCGAGGCCGCTGCGCAGCCGATCCTTGAAGCCCGCGGTCCAGAGCCGCAGGTTGTAGCGGTTGCCGCTGAACACGTTGTCCCAGGCGGTGTAGCCCTGCGCGGTCATCCGATTGTTCCGGCGCTGGTTTTCCAGATACGCCGAGGCGATCCGCTTGCGCATCAGCCACTGCATCAGGAACAGCGTGGCGATCACCAGCGCGTAAGCGATCGGCAGCGAGCCGTCGATCTGGGTGCCGAGCACGATGACGTTGAGGACGAGCGCCAGAAGGATGCGCAGGTCGCCCTCGATCTCGTAGATCAGGTGGAAATACACCTCGAAGGTCTCGCCGGTGAGGAACGGCTCGACCTGCTCGCGCGCGTCCTTGTCGGCCAAGAGCTGGGTGTGATGCCGGTTGTCGCGGGCAAAGCGCAGCATGTAGCGGCCATAGGCCAGAAAGCCGGCACGCTCCGCGAAGATCCAGCTTGATGCGCCGACCACGTAGGACGCCGACTGGGCCGCCAAGATCCACATCAGGTCGTCGATGATGAACCGGCCCTCGGCGACGTCGCGGCCGGTCTGGATCACCAGATAGGTCGTGGTGGCGTTCAGCGCCGCCTCGATCGTCATCAGGCCCAGCATGATGAAAAGCGGGGTGCAGATCATCAGCCGGGCGAGCTGGAGGGCGGTGATCGGCGTTGCCGGGACCGGACTTGTCGTGGCTGGCATTGTCATGGGGCGCAGTGTAGCCGAATGCCGCGGAAATGGGCGCGGACCGGGCGGCAGTTGCGGTCGGGCGGCCGGGTCCGTAAGTAAGGGGCAGGATGACCGTCGTGCTCGACCACACCGCAGGCAGGCCGCGCCACCCGGAAAAGGCGCACCGGCCCGACAGCGCCGCGCTGCGCAAACCCGACTGGATTCGCGTCAGGGCGCCGGTGTCGAAGGGCTATGCCGCGACCCACGCCATCGTCAAAGAGCACGGGTTGCACACGGTCTGCGAGGAGGCGGGCTGCCCCAACATCGGCGAATGCTGGGACAAGAAGCACGCCACCTTCATGATCATGGGCGACACCTGCACCCGGGCCTGCGCCTTCTGCAACGTCAAGACCGGGCTGCCCGGCGCGCTCGACCCGAACGAGCCGGCCTATGTGGCGGAGGCCACCGCCAAGCTCGGGCTCGCCCACGTGGTCGTCACCTCGGTCGACCGCGACGATCTGGCGGACGGCGGCGCGGAGCATTTCGCGCAGACCATCGGCGCCATCCGCGACCGTTGTCCGAGCACCACCATCGAAATCCTGACGCCGGATTTCCTGCGCAAGGACGGCGCGGTCGAGCGCGTCGTGCAGGCCAGGCCCGACGTGTTCAACCACAATCTCGAAACCGTGCCGTCGCTCTATCTGACCGTGCGGCCCGGCGCGCGCTATTTCGCCTCGCTGCGGCTGCTGCAGCAGGTGAAGGAGATCGATCCCGCGATGTTCACCAAGTCGGGGATCATGGTCGGGCTCGGCGAGGAGCGGAACGAGATCCTCCAGGTGATGGACGACCTGCGCTCGGCCGGCGTCGATTTCCTCACCATCGGCCAATACCTGCAGCCGACCCGCAAGCACCACCCGGTGGTGCGCTTCATGCCGCCCGACGAGTTCAAGTCGCTGGAGACCGTCGCCTATGCCAAGGGCTTCCTGATGGTCTCGGCGTCGCCGCTGACGCGCTCGTCGCATCACGCCGGCGAGGACTTTGCCCGGCTGAAGGCGGCAAGACTTGAGGCCGCAAGACTTGAGGCCGCAAGACTTGAGGCCGCAAGACTTGAGGCCGCAAGACTGAAGGCGATGGGCGAGGGCGTCACCGCCTCCTGACACTCATGCCGACATTCTCGACCAAGCGCCGCGTGCGCCATTCGGCGGCCCACATGTTCGATCTGGTTGCCGATGTCGAGCGCTATCCGGAGTTCGTGCCGATGTGCCGCGACCTGAAGGTCCGCCAGCGCACGCCGGAGGAGGAGGGCATCGAGGAGATCGTCGCCGACATGACGGTGTCGTTCAAGCTCGTGCGCGAGACCTTCCGCAGCCGCGTCACCCTCGACCGGCCCAAGTTGAACATCCTGGTCGAATACCTGCAGGGCCCGTTCAGCCACATGCAGAACCGCTGGACCTTCAAGCCCGAGGGCGACGAGGCCTGCGAAATCGAGTTCTTCATCGATTACGAGTTCAAAAGCCGCACGCTCGGCATGCTGATGGGCGCGATGTTCGACACCGCGTTCCGGCGCTTCGCCACAGCCTTCGAGCACCGCGCCGATCAGGTCTACGGGCGCAAGACGGCTTGAGAATGTCGGCACGCATCGATAGGTCGTGGACCGTGTTCCGCAGCATCGAAAACGGCGACAACGATCGGTGCGTCGATCTGTTCGAGCGTCCGGACCGCACCTTCGGTTTCGAGGAATTCCGCAGGGATGTGGAGGATGCCGGTCTCTGGACGCCGGTCGCCTACTATTCCGGCCAGAGCTACACCACCGCGGCTGAAGCATTCGACGCAGCGCTGCGCGCTGTGACGTGGCTGTCCGAAGCAGCCCAAAAG
The DNA here is from genome assembly GCA_019746135.1 of Xanthobacteraceae bacterium. Classification (GTDB taxonomy): domain Bacteria; phylum Pseudomonadota; class Alphaproteobacteria; order Rhizobiales; family Xanthobacteraceae; genus Z2-YC6860. Next base: position 143 of record JAIESI010000323.1, on the reverse strand, counting down.
ACCAAATAAAGAGCGCTGCTTGGCCTATGGCCCGATGGTTTTTGTTCGATCACTTGCGGCATCGGCGGTGCCATCCCTCCCCGCGAGGGCTCTTTGATTCACACATCCTGGAGCCTCAGGGTGGTGCCGTATTTGATGCGCTG
>JAIESI010000341.1 GCA_019746135.1 Xanthobacteraceae bacterium | reverse complement strand
TCGGTCGGCGAAATGGTGCGCTGATAGACGATGGACGGCGCTTCCTTCGCCGGATCCTCCAGCACCTTTCCCTCGGACGAGGAGTGCAGCAGGTTGGCGTCGACCGAAAACGGCGCCTCGCCTTCCTTGTCCTTGGCAATGGGAATCTGGTGCTCGCGTGCGAAGGCGAGCAGATCCTCGCGGCCCTTAAAACTCCATTCGCGCCATGGCGCGATAATCTTGATCGACGGATCGAGCGAGTAATACGACAGCTCGAAGCGGACCTGATCGTTGCCCTTGCCGGTCGCGCCGTGCGCCACCGCGTCGCCGCCGACCTTGTGGGCGATCTCGATCTGCTTCTTGGCGATCAGCGGCCGGGCGATCGAGGTGCCGAGGAGATAGAGCCCTTCGTACTGCGCGTTGGCGCGGAACATCGGATAGACGTAGTCGCGGACGAACTCCTCGCGCAGGTCCTCGATGAAGATGTTCTGCTCCTTGATGCCGAGCATCAGCGCCTTCTCGCGCGCCGGAGCCAGCTCACCGCCCTGGCCGAGATCGGCGGTGAACGTCACCACCTCGCAGCCATAGGTGGTCTGCAGCCACTTCAGGATGATGGAGGTATCGAGGCCGCCGGAATAGGCCAGCACGACCTTTTTGACATCGCGCTTTTTGGTGACGTTATCGGGCATGAAACGCAGCCGCTCCCCCAAAGTCCGAGAAAATTCGGCTCGGCCGCAACTGGCCGGACGGAATTTTCGCGGACTATAGGGGGAACCACAGGCGGCGCAAGGCCGCCCGAGCGCGTCTAGAGCCGTTTCCGTTCCATTGGAATCGGAAACGGCTCTAGCTTTTTTGGTTTGGTCGCATTTTCTGCGGCGAACCGCTTCACACCCCGGATCAAGTCCGGGGCAGGCTTTCGCCGGAAAATGCTCTAGATGATCAGTTCGAATGAATAGCGTCGCACCGTAGGCGCCAAGAGATGCAGTTCCCGTGTCATGTCCGGGCCGGTGGTGACGCCACTCTCATCGTTCAGCTTCATCAGAAGCTTGACGGCGTCGCGAATGTTGCCATCCGGCCCGGACGCGGCCGGCGAGGCGCCGAGCCCCTCCGCCAGATCGGACAGGCCGACGTAACGCTTGTCGACGGGTGCCAGAGCATCGAAAAAAATCGACGCTGAGTACGGCGCGCCTGTTGCGATCGCCAGTGCCAAGATCAGTGCGCGCTGGCGCACTTTTGCATCCGTGGTCGAAGCCGGAACTCCATCGAGACTTGTCCTGAGCAAATGGTAGAGGTTCACGAACCTCTTGGCCCGGCGCGGCGAGCCGCCGACAAAAGGCGCAAACTCCGCAAGGACTCTTGCCTCATCGGGCTCGAGCGATAGCGGCTCGATCTGGAGAGTCTCGCTGACAACCGGCGTTATCGAGCGCACTGGCGTCGGGGAAGTTGGCGAGGCCAGACCTGATGGGTTGATCCCTTCGGGACCGACGCCCGGCGGATTGTCGGGCTGGGGCGAGGAGCCGGCGACGGATGCCGGAGAAGGCGGTGTGTTTTTGGCTTGGACCGTCTTGCGGGTCAGTCCCGAAACAAAGGTCTTACTGGACTCGGAGTCCATGCGGCGAATCCAGAAAGGAAGCTGGAAAATTTTCTCCAAATAGTCCTGAGCTGTTGCGGTGGCGTCGCGGGGAATGATTTCGCCTGAATTCTGCCTGACCCGATCGGTCGGCGTTTCGTCATCACGGGACGTATCGGGGTATCCATCATGGTCCTTGGACGCAGACCGCAGCAGATGCGGAAATTCAGTTTCAAGCGAGCGCGCCACCCAGCGCGCATCCACCGCAACGACGACAACAAACAGCGGGAAGTACAGCAGCATATGAATCGCTTGAAGAACCTCCGCAACCTTCTTCGGAGGGCATCGGTCAAGGTCATCGATATAGAGAACAATCCTGTTGAATACCCTCAACTCTTCCCTTGTCGGCTCCTTGGTGAGCGCGACGACTTCCTCATCATCGATCAAATGCGCGTTGCTGTTGTCGTGGGCAGCCAGCAGCGCCTCGAGCTTGCTCTTGTACAGCGCATGTATCGCATCGACGTCGCTTTGGCCGCGCTCCGGAGTCTTGTTCTGCATAATGTCCGCGAGCTGGGCGAAGTCCTTACGGATTGTTGCAACAATGCCGAGGTGCTTGGCGTAGCTTCCGTCCGCGACTCTGTCGCGGATGAATTTATTGAGCCGGCCTCGGGCCGTATCGCTGGCAAAATTTGTCTCGGCGACGATCGCCTGATCCGCAGCCGCGTTGAGACGCCGCTCGGCGTCGGCGACAGCGTGCTGCTGGCTTAAGACCTTCTTGTCCGCTTCTTCAAGTCTCTTTCGTTCCTCCTCGGTCTTGCTTGCAATTTGCTGGTCCAGCGACGCACGGAACTGGTCAATGGCATCCAGCGCCGCGATGCCTCGACCCAAAAGCTCGCGTCCAGTGACTATCGCCGCCGCCACTATGGATGAAAATGCGAGAATTCCCGTATTGAAGTCCTTGAAGAAAGCGGCATCGGTTATTGCGGCAAGCGCCAGCCGCAGCCCCTCCAGGACCAACGGCGTACCAAGAACCAAACCTGCGGCCCCCAACATGACCGGCCACGACCGTGCCCGTTCAAGCAGCGACTGCACCAGCAACTTCGCCCGCACTCCCTGCTGGCGACTGTCACTGACAAGCTGGGCTACGTCGGACGCCGACTTCTGAATGTGAGAGATGCCAAGGTCGGCGATAGCGCTGTCGAGCTTTTGGCGTACGCCTTGCTGCTCGCTCATTTTGACGAAATGCTGAGCCGCCGCCGCAAATACATCGCTGCGAGATACTGCACTTCGCTCTTGTATCGCGGCGTCATATTCCGAGCGCGCCTTGGCAACCTCGGTTTCCGCTTTCTTGAGGCCCTTCCGAGCCGCGATCAACTCTTCGACAGCTTCCAGTCGAAGCTGTTTCGACGTCGCGAGCTTTTCGAACAGCGCATTTATCTTTTTATTGTCCTCGCCCCGATCACGCAGCCATCGGTCGAGCTCCTGGAAGATGTACTCGACAAGGCTCGCCCAGAGATTGGTTTCGATGTAGTGCCAGGCGTTAAAACGAATCTGAACTACGTCTTTGTGGAACCGGTTGGTCTTTTGATAAGGGCCGGTCGGAGCCATGATGTCGTTCAGACAATCGTGCATTCGCTCCATAAAGAATGTCTTGCCCGAACCCCACTCGCCGAACACGCCGACCGAAAGCGGCGGCTCTATGGTTTTGTCTGCCGCAAGATACGCAAACGCTCGAACCTCCTTGGCGATATCGAGATAATCATCTGCGGACGCGCCCGGATTGTCCGTTTCATACCTGCTGACGAGGTGGCGTGGCCTCGTTTGCGACGCAGACGCTGCAGATTCCCGGACGGTCGCAGCCGCGCCACCTCCGTCCGACGCCGGCTGGGATCGGATCGAGTCCAGAAGGCGCTGTCCGAGATCGCTCAACAGCCGCTCGCGAGGCTGCCCAAGAGCCGCCACGGTCTCCGAGATGCGCCGTGATTCGGATTGCAGCGTGGCTAGGATCAATGCCTCTACGCCGACCTGGCTTCGGCCGGCTTGCTGGGACATGTGGCCAGCGATCGTCAGAATTTTCGCAACGTTGGGACTGAGTCCGGAGACGGTTGACGTTGCGCGATCGCTCCGTGGCGGCGACTCACCGCGCAGGTATTTGCGAAAATGATCTCCATAGTTGGCGGCCTGCTCGAATCGATCGGTCAGCAGGCCCAGCACTTCAGACCCTCGATTTCCGGCGCGCTTTCCCGTTTCGATAGCAGCGTAAAGAATAGGGCTGCTCGTCAAAAACCCGCGCTGCTCGTTCCGGTCACGGACTGCGACAATGTTGCCGGCCAGGCAGACAACCTCAGAAGCCATTTCGTCCAATGAAAGATTCAGCGACGACAACAACTCGTTTGCGAGCGCGACGGCCTGTCTGGGCCCTGGCGCATCAGTTGTCGACGATGCATCGGATGGAGGTGTCGTGCTGGCGCGCTGCCGAGGTGATGCCAGGACTTCGCCGAGGCTTTTTGCGGCATTGTAGGCAGCTGCAGCAGCGAGGTCTGAGACGACGGTAACATACACGTCACGCACGCCGCTTCCGGGCAATGCACGTGTCAGCGCATTGAATACATGCATTGCCATGGCCGAGGCGGCGACTTGATCCGCCGGAGCGCTGATCAACGGCAGAACGATCGATGAGAGCCCGAACCGTCCCGCCAGGGCCACGACATCGTCGATCGCGGTCGTGACGGCCAGTACGTCGCCGCTGTTCAATCCTGATGTTGGGACGAATGCATTTGCAGCGGAAAAGCTGAGGTCGCCGACCTTGACGAGGGTCGGCCTGTCGCCAGTGGAAGATGCCGAAAGGCGTTGTTCGACAACAGACTGAGCGGCGCCAGAATCCGATGCCAGCGCCGCTTTCAATTCCTGGGGCGGCGAACCTTGGCGATCGACCGGAAGTACAACCGCGTCGGCGCGAATTCGCCACGGAGCGCTGGTCCTGACGACATAGATAAACGTGGGTCCGATCCGCGAGATGGGTTCGGGAGCGATTTCGTCTACCGCCGACATGGCCGCCGATTGCCCCACAGCCTGGAATACAGCTTTCGCTTTTGGTCGCTCTTTTTGCAACCTGTATTACATCGCGTCGCAGGCAACCCGGCAAGGAGGCAGGAATATCGACGGCCGAGCTCACAAAGTAAGACCCGCCGGGGTTGCCCCCGGCGGGTTCACAAACTCGACCTGTGGCACGTGCTTAGTCGCAAACTTTCATGCGCGGGCGCACCCATACGCCGCGATAGTCGTCCCACACCGGTTCGCCGCGGGTCCAATAGCACCGCGGGGCGTAGACCGGCTCCGGCTCGACCACATAGGCCGGCGGCGGGCCGTAGTAGCGGGGTCCGGCAACCGCGCCGCCGATGATCGCGCCGGCGGCGAGACCGCCGATGATGCCGGCGGCAACCGCGCCACCCCGGCTGCCCGCATGGGCGGGCTCAGACTGGATGCCGGCCACCGCGATGGCGGCAGCGGCAACGACAAACAAGGCCTTCTTCATGTGTGGATTTCCTCAGATTGGACGGCCGCCCAGATGGCCGCGCGCACGTAAACCCATCGAAACACGGGATGCTTACGAAGAGATAAACGAAGCGGAAAAGCGGTCGTTCAGTGACCTAGCCCAACAAGCCAAGCGGCCGCGCCCCTCTATCGCCCGCGAGCCCCGTTTTGCCCGCGATGCGTCAATGCACCTCAATTTTGGCGGCACCGAGACGGCTGATGTTTCTGCGGCAATTTGGCTAAGCTCCATCCGGGGATGGAAATAGCTCTTCGGAGCGGGTGGGTCGAATGCAGGCGTACATTTCCGGCCGCAACGTCAATCTCACGTTCCGGCCGCCGAACCGCGGACCCGTGCGTGCGCTGCAAAACTTCGACATCGACATCGGCGAAGGAGAATTTCTCTCGATTGTCGGCCCGTCCGGCTGCGGCAAGAGCACCTTCCTCAACGTGTTGCTCGGGCTGGTGAAGCCGGATTCCGGCGACATCCGGATGGACGGCAAGCCGATCAGGGGACCCGGCACCGACCGGGCGATGGTGTTCCAGGAGTTCGGCCTGCTGCCGTGGCGCACGGTGCAGCACAACGTCGAGCTGGGCCTCGAGCTCAAGGGCATGGCGGCCGACGCGCGGCGAAAGATTTCCGAGCCGCTGATCAAGATGATCGGGCTTGCGGGCTTCGAGAGCCATTTTCCGCACGAGCTCTCCGGCGGCATGAAGCAGCGCGTGGGGCTCGCCCGGGCGCTCGCCACCGATCCCGACGTGCTGTTGATGGACGAGCCGTTCGCAGCCCTCGACGCGCAGACCCGCGACATCATGCAGGTGGAGCTGCTGCGCATCTGGCAGGAGGCCAGGAAGACCGTGCTGTTCGTCACCCACCAGATCGACGAGGCGATCTACCTCTCCGACCGGGTGATGGTGATGACCAAGCGGCCGGGCCGCGCCAAGAAGATCTTCAAGATCGAGCTGCCGCGGCCGCGCGACTACGAGATGCGGGTGACGCCGGAGTTCAACGAGCTGAAGCTCGAGATCTGGAACGAGCTGAAGGACGAGATCACGGTGTAGCGATGGCACCCCAGACGCCGCAGAGCACCGCACCGGACGACGCGCCGCACGTGAGCTTTGCCGCGCGGCACCGCAACCTGCTGCTGGGGCTGCTGTCGATCGGATTGTTCTTCGCCGCCTGGCAGGCGGTGTTTCTGTTCGTGCCGTTCAACAAGCTGTTCATCAGCAAGCCCGACCTGATCTTCGCGAGCCTCGTCGACCTGATCCGCAGCGGACAACTGTTCCGCGACCTGATGGTGAGCGCGGTGCCGTTCTTCTATGGCCTTGTCGCGGCGACCATCGTCGGCGTCATGCTCGGCGTGGTGATGGGCTGGCGCACACGCGTGGGCTGGGCGCTCGATCCGCTGATGACGGTGTTCTATGCAAGTCCGCTGGTCGCACTCTCGCCGCTGATCGTCATCTTCTTCGGCGTCGGCATGACGGCAAAGACGCTGATCATCTTCTTCCTGTCGGTGTTTCCGTTCGTGTTCAACGCCTATGCCGGCGTGCGTGCGGTCGATCCGCTGCTCGTCAACGTGGTCCGCTCGCTCGGCGGCAAGGAGATGGACCTCTATCTCAAGGTCATCGTGCCGAGCGTGCTGCCCTATGTGGTGGCCGGCGCCCGCATTGCGGTGGGCCGGGCGCTGATCGGCGTGCTGGTCGGCGAGTTCTTCGCCGCCTCGGAGGGCATCGGCTACGCCATCGCCCGCTTCGGCGATCTGTTTGCGCTCGACAAGATGTTCGCCTGCATCCTCGTCATCATGGTGATTGCGGTGGCGCTGACCGAAGGCATCCGTTTCGCCGAGCGCACCGCCTTCCCGTGGCGAGCCGGACAGTAGGAGCGGCGATGAGCGAGCTCACCCACACCGACGTTGCCACAGCCGATCTTGCCGCACCTGGCCGCAGCCTGTGGCGGCAGATCGAGCCGACCGTGTTCGGCGCGGGCACGATCCTCGCGGTGCTGCTGCTCTGGGAGCTGTTGCCGCACGTCATCTCCCTGTCCGCCGGCACGAAGATGTATTTCACCACGCCGAGCCGGATCGGCGCGACGCTATGGACCATGATGGTCACCGGCACGCTCTGGGCGCCGCTCGGCGTCAGCGCCGCGGGGTTCACCATCGGGCTGGTGGCGGCGATCGCCGTGGGCATTCCGCTCGGCGTGCTGCTCGGCCGCTCGCGCACGCTCAACGCGATGTTCGACCCCTTCATCACCGCGTTCAACGCCACGCCGCGGCTGGTCTTCCTGCCGCTGTTGATGCTGTGGTTCGGGCTCGGCGTGTGGTCGAAGGTGGTGATCGTGTTCATCGGCGCGCTGTTTCCGATCCTGATCAACACCTATGAGGGCGTGCGCAACGCCGACCGGCTCCTGATCAACGTGGTGCGCGCGTTCGGCGCGAGCGAGTGGGACGTGGCGCGGCTGGTCGTCGTGCCGAACGCGCTGCCCTACATCATCGCCGGCTTAAGGCTCGCGATCGGGCGCGCCATCCTCGGCGTGGTGGTCGCGGAGTTCTTTGGCGCCGAGCAGGGGCTCGGCGTGGTCATGGTGCAGGCGGCGAGCCGCTATCAGGTGGACATCGTGTTCGCCGGCCTGATCGTGTTCGCGGTCCTGTCGCTGATCATGACCGGAATGGTGAAGCTCCTGGAGGACCGGCTCAGCCGCTGGCGGCCGCAGCGGCTGGGCGACAGCGGGTAGGAAGACATGCCGGGCGAAGCGATGCCGTCGCTCGCACGGCCCCATTGATTGTCCGATTGAATTTGGCTTTGTTCGTTCTTTCTGCAACGTAAAGTTGAAATTTTATACGAGAACACGCTCCCGCCGGAGGGCGGAACCGGCGGCCGTGCCGCCGGTTCCATCGCGCCATACGAAGCCGTCTAATTCGTCCCGACCTTCGCCGGCACGTAGTTGACCTCCTTCAGGGTCGCCTCGAGCTGGGCGCGCAGCAGGAACTGCTCCGGGTCGGGCAGCGGCTTGTCCTTCGGCCACTGATTCTCCGCGATCATGTCGAGCCGGCGCGACTCGAAGATTTCGCGGAACAGCGCCGGCGGCAATTCCGCGCCGAACACGTTGTGCAGCTCGTCCCAGATCGCCGCGACGGTCTTGTCGTCGGTGAGACCGAGATGCTCCTTGATCGCCTTCATCGAGCCGTCCTTGTTGGTGCGGATGTACATCACCGCCTTGGCGATCGCGCGGGTGAACCTCTTCACCGTCTCCGGATTCTTCTCGGCATAGCCTTTCATGGTCCAGAACGAGCCGCCGACGCGCGGCATCTTGTCGGACGTGCGGGCGATCACCTTCATGCCCATGGCCACGGCCTGCGCGGCGTGAGCGGCCGAGACCATCGTCGCGTCGATGTCCTTGTTGAGCAGCGCCGGAATGCGCTCCGGCTCGCCCTGGTAGGCAATCACCTTGTAGTCCTTGCCGACCTGCATATTGAAGAAGCGCCCGAGGAAGGTCGCGCCCTCGTCGTAGTCGGCCGATCCGAGCCGGCCGTAGCCGATGGTCTTGCCCTTCAGATCCTCGACCCGGGTGATGTCGCCGCGGGTGACGAACACCCATTGCGACGACATCGACTGGCCGACGATGTAGCGGATCTCTGCGCCGTTCAGCGCCGCCTGCGCGCCGCCCGACGGGATCGGCACGAAATCGAGATTGCCCGACATGCCGGCCGTCACCTGCGCCTTGCCGGTCAGCGACACGAAGCGGGCCTCGAGTCCCTCCTGCTTGAAGATTCCGGCGGCGTCGGCGACGTAACTCGGAATGTGCAGGCCGTTGCCACCGACGACCTTGCCGATCGCGATCTTGGTCTGCGCTTGGGCTTGGGCTTGCACTTGGGCCGGCGCGGCAACAACGGCAAACGCGGCAGCGGCCAACGCCATCGCCGGCACGGTGGTGAAGCGGAACAATCGCATGGACGTCACTCCTGTTAAGGAAACGCATTTCCCGTTGCAGGCCGGTTCTGAACCGGTGCGGACCTTGACGGTCCGTCTTGTCCTCGCCCGTCGAGCCTAGGCCAGATCGGGACACCGGCCTAGGGGCGTCAACGCAATCCGCAAGCCTTGCGGCGCGCCGCCGCACCGGAGCGGTTCGGCGCGCGAATTAACCGCGCCGCTTAACCTCGTCACTCGATCGAGCTACTCGGCTTTCGGCCGCTCGGTTACATCTGCCCGCAACGCAAATTTTCATCCGAGGGGCAATCATGCGATTGGCAAAACTTCTCTCCGCCGTTGTTTTGACGTCGGTGCTCTCCGCGCCCGCGTTCGCCGCGACCTGCAATCCTCCGGGCGGCATGGACGCCTTCCTCGCCGAATTCAAAAAGGAAGCCGCCGGCAAGGGCATCTCGCGCAAGGGCATCAGCGCGCTCGACGGCATCACCGTCGATCCCGCGGTGCTCGCCGCCGACAAGCGCCAGGGCGTGTTCAAGCAGAGCTTCGAGGAATTCTCCGGCCGCATGATCTCGCGCGACCGCATGACCAAGGGCATGCGCAACATGAACGCCCATGCGGCGACGCTGAAGAAGGTCGAGCAGCAGTTCGGCGTGCCCGGCGCCGTGGTGGTCGCGCTGTGGGGCCTCGAAACCGACTACGGCACCAACCTCGGCAAGAAGGAGGTGATCCGCTCGGTCGCGACGCTGGCCTTCGACTGCCGCCGCACCGAGATGTTCCAGAACCAGCTGATGGACGCGCTGCGCATCGTCGACCGCGGCGACCTCACGCCCGCCGAAATGCGCGGCGACTGGGCCGGCGACTTCGGCCAGACCCAGTTCCTGCCGTCGTCCTATTACAAGTTTGCCGTCGACTTCGACGGCGACGGCCGCCGCGACCTGGTGCACAGCGTGCCGGACGTGCTCGCCTCCACGGCCAACTACCTCAAGGGCCACGGCTGGCAGCGCGGCCAGCGCTGGAACGAGGGCGACCCGAACTTCGAAGCGATCCGCGGCTGGAACAAGGCCCTGGTCTACGCCAAGACCATCGCGGCCTTCGCCGAGCGGCTCGAGGGCGCTGGCGCCCGCGCGGAAGAGCCGCGGCGCTAAGCGACGGCGTCTATCGAGATCAAATCGCCGGGCCAAAAGCGGGATGACCTATGGTCATCCCGTTTTGTCTTTTTGTTTGAGCATGATCTTTTCCGAAAACCGCTTCACACTTTTCGGGATCATGCTCTAACGCCCGGCGATTTTGCTTTCAGGCTTGCGGCGGCGCACCGGGAAGCGCCTGACCCGGCGGCAGCGACTGCGGCGGCGGGGCGAACACCGGCTTCCAGAAGCCCGCGCTCCAGCCGGCGACAAGCCAATAGACGAAGCCCGCGACAATCCCCGCACCGACCACGATCACCGGCTCGCTGTAGAAGTTGGCGGGCCTCTGCATGTCGACCATGGTGTTGAAGCCGATGAAGGCCGACAGCGCGCCATTGGCGACGTGAAAGATCCAGGAGCGGATGGCAAAGGCTTCGGCGATCAGCGCGCCGGGCGCCGCGGGCATCATCATCGCCGCCGCCGAGATCGCGGCGATGAACATGACCCAGCCGCCGACGAAGACCAGCGCGACGAAGAATTCCTGATCGCTGCCCTGCTCCGCCGCAACGAGCGAAGCGAACCGGTTCCAGTTGGCCGCCGTCACGAACAGCACCGCAGCAAGGATCGCACAGCCTGCGCCGAGCGGCACCAGGATGAAGCGCAGCAGGAACCGGCCGATAATCATGGCCCCCCCGGCGAGCATATTTCTTTGAGCATGATCTTATCCGAAAACCGGTACCCACTTTTCGGGATCATGCTCCTCAGTCCGTCATCGCCATCGCCCGCAGCGCCATCCGCTCGCGCGCGGTGAGTTTCTCGGTCTCGCTCTTGAGCTGGCCGCAGGCGGCGAGGATGTCGCGGCCGCGCGGGGTGCGCACCGGCGAGGCATAGCCGGCGTTGAACACGATCTCGGAGAACTTCTCGATCTGGTCCCAGTCCGAGCACTCGTACTGGCTGCCGGGCCAGGGATTGAACGGAATGAGATTGATCTTGGCGGGGATGCCGGCGAGCAGCTTGACCAGCGCCCTGGCGTCGGCGAGCGAGTCGTTGACGCCCTTGAGCATCACGTATTCGAAGGTGATGCGGCGCGCGTTCGACAGCCCCGGATAGTTGCGGCAGGCCTCGAGCAATTCGGCGATCGGATATTTGCGGTTGAGCGGCACGAGCTTGTCGCGCAGCTCGTCGCGCACCGCATGCAGCGAGATCGCCAGCATCACGCCGATCTCGGCGCCGGCCTTTTCGATCATCGGCACCACGCCCGAGGTCGACAGCGTGATCCGCCGCCGCGAGATCGCGAGCCCGTCGCCGTCTTGCACCACGCCGAGCGCGTCGCGCACCGCCTCGAAATTGTAGAGCGGCTCGCCCATTCCCATCATGACAATGTTGGAGACGCAGCGCTCGCCCTCGGTCGGCAGCCCGGGTCCCTGCGCGCGCGCCATGCCGATGAAATCACCGAGCCGGTCGCGCGCCACCATCACCTGACCGACGATCTCCTCCGGCGTGAGATTGCGAACCAGGCGCTGCGTGCCGGTGTGGCAGAACGAGCAGTTCAGCGTGCAGCCGACCTGGCTCGAGACGCAGAGCGTGCCGCGGTCGGACTCGGGGATATAGACGCACTCGACCTCGTGCGGCCGTTCGCCCTGCACCTCGCCGGGCAAACGCAGCAGCCACTTGCGCGTGCCGTCGACGGAAACCTGCTCGGCCACCACCTCGGGCCGCGCCAGCGTGTAGTGCCGTTCGAGAACCGTACGCAGGTCCTTCGACACGTTGGTCATCTGGTCGAAGTCCTGCGCGCCACGCACATAGATCCAGTGCCAGAGCTGCTGCACCCGCATCTTCTGCTGCGCCGGCGCAACGCCGATGGCGCCGAGCGCTTCGGCCAGCGCCACGCGGGTGAGTCCCACCAGCGACGGCTTCGCCGGCGGCACGTAGCGCTCGAGCGGCGTCTTCTCCAGCGGGATATCGGTCTGCAAAGCGGTCATGGTTC
>JAIESI010000318.1 GCA_019746135.1 Xanthobacteraceae bacterium | reverse complement strand
CAACGCCGGATGATTCGAGGTTGATCACCTCGGAGACTACGCCACCCTCATTTCCAACCAACCCCGCGACGGCACCGTCGAGCAGCGTCTCAACCAGTCGGTTGGATTGCCGGACATCGCCCGGCGTCAGGCCGAAAATCGGCAAGACCGGATGGCCCAGGGCCATTCCAGTGTCGAGTGTCTCTTGACCGGATCGCAGCATCAGTTCTCGCATCGCTGGGATTTTCGCCGCTTCGTGAATCGGCAGGCCGAGAACGGCCGTGGTCACAAGCGTCGTGGCATTGCTGACGAGCTTCATCCATTTGCTGGCGCGGATATCGCCCACGTAGGCGATGGCGCCAGAATGCTTGAGCAGGTCGCCTATCTCGGCTTCGCGTCCCTTGACCGCTGGATCGATGCCGCCGACCGCGAACCACGACCGGGACGGCGGGGAATCCCGCATCACGACGCCCGGGTCGAACATCGTGGAGGAGATTTCGATGACGCAGCCCATCGTGCGGTGCGCGCCCACGACTTCGGCGATGATGTCGGTGGTCATCCCGTTCTGCACGCCGGCGAGCAGGCCGTCGGGCTTGAGGTAGGGCTCGATCAACTGGCAGGCCCAGCGTGTGTCGTAAGCCTTCATCAAGAGGAGAACGGCGTCGAACTGCACGGTCATGGTGCAGACGTCGCAAAGATTGTAGGCGCGCACGGGTATCTGCAGGGTCTCCCCGGGCATCTCGATCCGGATGCCGTGCTGACGCATCGCCTGAACGTGCTCGGGCCATTGATCGATCAGCACAACATCGAGCCCGGCCTTGGTCAGGTCCGCGCCGATCGACGCGCCGTTAGCGCCACTGCCGAGGATCGCAATGTTCTGGGGCATTCTCATTTCCTGTTCGATTTCCGCCGGCGCTGCCGGACGCATCTCATGCCCGTTCAGGCGGGGCGCGCGAGCAGCTCCGCCGCCCGTTCCGCGATCATGATGGTGGTCAGATTGGTGTTGGCGCTCGGCACGCGGGGCATGATCGACGCATCGACAACCCGTAGGTTCTCGACGCCGTGGACACGGCATGCGCTGTCGACCACCGCCATCGGATCGTCACGGCGACCGATCGCGCAGGTACTGGTCACATGCCCCATCGGCGCGACGGCGGACAAGATTTCGTCGTCCGACAGCGGCCTGCGGCGCTGCCGGTTTCCGATCCAGCGGCCTGGCCGCAACATCCTGTTCAGGGCCAGGCGGCTGACCACGGACGGCGCATTGAGAACAAGCTTGGCGCCATGCGCCAGCAGAGCGCCCGCGAGGCCCGGCCGGTGGAACTGATCGAGAGCCATGAACGGCGGTAGCAGGAATGCGTCGCGAAACGTGTCGGCGACGCCGGGTTCGAACAGAAGGCCTTCTGCGAATCGCGCCGCCGCGAGCATGCGCGGTGCATCGCGCGGATCGGACATCAGCGCAAACGACACGTCGGGCTCGACTGTGATGTCCGGGCTGCTGAGCGTAACGCTGCCGCGCGAGCAGGGCGCGTAGAGCGCCGCGCCGGCCATGGCGAGGCCGGGGCCCCACGCCTGTCCGCTGACCCGGCCAATGACGAAGACAAGCAGATCGGCTGGCGGACACTCTTCGAGCCCCGAGGAGAGGCGGATGCCGGCAATCGCGAAGTGCCGGATCGCCGCGTCCTGCCGCGAGCGCGGTGGCAACGTGAGGGCGAGGTTGAGATAGGGATGGTTCTGCAGATTCTGTCCAACGCCGGCACGCACTGCGACCGGCGCGGTGCCGAGGCGGCGGAGCTGATCTTCAGGGCCGATCCCGGACCGGATCAGCATCGCAGGCGAGTGGATGGCGCCGGCTGAGAGGATGGTCTCGCGCGCGGAGACAAGGGTTTCCTGGTCGCCGCGACGCACGGTGACACCACAGGCACGCCGTTCTTCGAAACGGATCGCGGTGACCAGGCTGTCGCTCATGATGCGCAGATTGGGGCGGCGCCGCACCTCGGCTGTCAGATAGGCACTTGCGCTCGATGAGCGGGCCGTTTCGCTCTGGCTCACCGGCATCGGAAAAAAGCCGTCAGTCGGGTTCTCGTTGATGTCTTCGACGACGGCAAGGCCGCGTGCGATCGCCGCGCGCTCCAGGGCAGCGGCGCACTCCGGCCATTCTTGCCGCGGCGGCCGGCGGATGGTGTAGGGGGCGGCCGCGCTCCGTTGGCTGAGGTCGCGGTCGAGATCGTTTTCTAGCTTGCGATAGTAGGGGCGAACGTCGAGCGGGCCCCAGCCTTCCGCGCCGGCATCAGCCCAGGCCTCGAAGTCCGACGGCATGCCGCGAAGCGCCCACATACCCATGATGCTGGAGCCGCCGCCCATGATCCGCGCCTGTGGAAACGGATAGAGCGGCCCTCCGGGCCGGCGCCGTGCGCGAAGCTGCGGCCAGAAATAGTGAGGATTCAACGACGAGGAGGGAAAGACGTCGGCGATGTCGGACGGCACTGCGCCGGGAGGCGTGTCCGCGCCGGCTTCGATCAGAAGCACGCGCACCGCGGGATTGTCTGTGAGGCGCGCGGCCAGCACCGCACCGGCGCTACCGCCGCCGACGATCAGGTAATCAGGATTGGACATGCGCCGAAGAAACCCGCTGGGCGGAGAAAGCGGTGGCGTGAACGGATGTCATACGCCACGCCACCGCTGCTATTGAGCTCTTGTCGAGACGCCGCGTTACTGTGCGGCGATCTCGTTCAGCTTGGGGCAGGAGCGCGATTCGATCGGAACGTCGTGATCGCGATAGTTGGCCGAGTCGATGACGACGGGCGTCACCATCAGTTCCTTCGGCACCGGCATCTTGCGCAGCGCGCGGATCGTAGTCAGAAGCCCGAGGCAGCCTTGCATGAACGGGTCGGACGATCCTGTCGCATACATCTTTCCGCCCTTGATCAGATCCACGGCCTCCTTGCTGCCGTTGATGCCAACCACCAGCGCCTTGCGATTGGCTGCGGCAAGAGCCTCCACCACGCCGGTGGCCATCGCGTCGTTTGCTGCAAACACGCCGTCGATTTGCGGATGCGTCTGCATCAGGTTCTCCATGACCTGAAGGGCCTGCAAGCGCTGGTAGTTGGCCGGCTGCGAGGCGATCAGTTTGATGTTCGGGAACTGCTTGAGCGCGTCGGTGAAACCGCGCATGCGGTCGGTGCTGGTGAGCGTGCCCTTCACCCCTTCAAGCGCAATGACGTTACCCTTTCCGCCCATGGCCTTGAACAGGCTGATCGATGTCTCCAATCCAAGGCGATGATCGTCGACGCCGACGAATGCGACGAGCTGCCCGCCGGCCGGCCGGTCAGTCATGCCGATGACGGGAATCTTCGCCGCCGTCATCTTGTCGATCGCCGGTACCAGTGCCTTGTAGTCGACCGGCGTGAACAGGATCGCATTCGGTTTCTTGACGATCGCGTCCTCGACCTGGCTGAGCTGCTCGGGAATGCTGTCCGGCTTGATCGGAATGTACTGGATCAGCTTGACGCCGACGCTCTTGGCCGCGGTGGCGGTCCCGACCCGGACGGTTTCGAAGAACGGGTTGGTCTGGTTCTTGGTGAACACGGCGACCGTTTCGCCCTGACCCATCGCTGGCCCGTTCGCCAGCGCGGCCAGTCCCAGCGCAGAAATCAGCAAGGTTGCTTTCTTCACCGTTTCACTCCCGTCGTTGTGTGTTTCAGTGACCGGCGTTGGCCCTCGATCGCATCTTCATGTCGAGCCAGACCGCCAGAATGACGATCAGGCCAGTGACGAGCGGCTGCCAGTTGGCGTTGACGCTCATGAGATTCATTCCGTTCAGGATCAGCGTCAGGATCAGCCCGCCGATTAGCGTTCCGAACAGCGAGCCGACACCGCCGAACAGCGAAGTGCCGCCGATGACGACTGCGGCGATGGTCGGCAGCGTCAGCGTCTCGCCGATGTCTCCTTCGGCGGAGTTCAACCGCGCGAGATAGATCAGCGACGCCAAGCCGGCCATGGCACCGGACGCCACGAAGACGAGGATCAGACGGCGCCGGACCGGGACGCCCGACAGCCGCGCTGCCACCGCATTGGCGCCGATGGCATAGATTTGCTGGCCATAGACCGTGCGGTTGAGGAAGGCGTTCCCGATGAGAAGCAGGACCAGCATCAGATAGATCGGGATCGGCACACCGAACAGGTGACCGCTGCCGAGCGCACGAAATCCTTCGGGAAAGCCATACACCGACTGGCCGCCCATGTAGTAATAGGTCGCGCCCTGCGCGACCCACAGCATGCCGTAAGTCGCAATGAACGAGGGGATGCGCAGCCGGGTCACCATCATCCCGTTGGCAAGGCCGACGAGTGCGCCGATCCCCACCGCCACGGCAGCGCCGACCCACGGCGAACCGGTCGATTTGATCACCGTCGCGGCGACGCACGCGCTCAGGCCGACGGTCGCGCCGATCGACAGATCGATGTTGCCGGTCAGGATCACGAGGGTCAGGCCCGACGCCATGAAGAAGACGAGGCTCGCCTGACGCAGTACGTTGAGCA
Organism: Xanthobacteraceae bacterium; assembly: GCA_019746135.1. Taxonomy (GTDB): domain Bacteria; phylum Pseudomonadota; class Alphaproteobacteria; order Rhizobiales; family Xanthobacteraceae; genus Z2-YC6860. The sequence continues at coordinate 7,595 of JAIESI010000318.1, read as the reverse complement.
GATTGTTCGTCGTCAGGAAGGCGTCGCTGACGAACGACAGGATCACGCAGATGATCGCGACGGCGAGCAGCCGGTAGGACACGTTGATGACGTTGTCGGACAGCGTCAGCCTGGACGGAGCGGCGGCGGTGTCGGCGTGACTCATTCTTGAACCTTTCGCAGACCGTCAAGGAACAGCGCGACAATGACCAACAGGCCGACGCAGATGACCTGAACCGACGAGGGCATCTCCAGAAGGTTCAGACCGTTGCGCAGCACGCCGATCGTCACGACCCCGAGCAGCGTTCCGAACAGCCAGCCTTCGCCGCGTTCGAACTGTGTCCCGCCCACGGCGACGGCAGCGATGGCGTCGAACTCCATGCCGATGGCCGCGGTCGGATGCGCCGAGCTGATGCGCGAGGTGAGCAGCAGCGCCGCAAGCCCGGCCATCAGGCCGCCGATTCCATAGATGATCGTCAGCACGAGCCGGTCGTTCACGCCCGCGTGGCGCAGCGCCTCGCGGTTGCCGCCCAGCGCGGGAACGTAGGGCGCTCGTCATGCAAGCCGCGGATGCGCTGGGTTACACATCCAATCACATGGCATCGAGCCTGCGGCGCGGACATACAAAGACGATCGGCATCGTGGTGCCGAACCTCGCCAACGAATTCTTTTCTGGCCTGGTTACGCATTGGGAGGCGCTTGCCACCGACGCGGGGTACGAAATCCTCGTGGTCGCCAGTCAGGATGACGTCGCAACGGAGACGCGGCGCATCCAATCGGCGATCGCACGCCGCGTTGACGGCTTGCTGATCGCGGCTGCGCAGGACGATTTCGGCTCTGCCGACGGCTTCCCGTCCGATCTGCCGCCGATTGTACTGGTCGACCGCGCGTTCGGCCGGGAGACGTTTGACACCGTGTCGTCCGACAACCTCGAGGCCGGCTATCTCGGCACGCGTCATCTGCTCGCGTTGGGCCATCGCGACATTGCCCTGCTGACATCGGCGGATAGCCGTCGGGCGGATCGATCTGCTGACCGTCGATGGTGTTGCCGTCATCGGCACTGGCCGTGGCCAGTGAACCATCGAGATTGCGCCGGCCGAGCACCGGCAAGCCGTAGAGCGAGCTCAGTCCGACGAGCTCGTGGCGGTCGAAGGCGTCGAGCGAGGTGCGAAACCGAGGCGGATTGGCCGACCATATGCTGACCGGCGTCGTGGCATCGAGCCACCGCGGCATGGCCCACGGCGCCCAGGGGCCGCGTTGCGGAGCATGCGCGGCATCGACGCCGCCGCCGCCGCGATAGGCCTCGGGCCGGAAGTCGGGTGACCACACCGCCCGCACGCCGGCTTGGATGCCGCCGGCGTCGAGCCGCGCGTTCCAGAGCTCGACGGGCTTGGGTCCCGATGGCGGGGCCGGTTTCGCGTTCGGAACGGGCTCGCGATACTTGACCCGGTGCGGCGTGCGCCACAGCGCGTCCTGCGCCGGCGATAGGATCAACCGGCTCGGAAGCTCGATCGCAGTCTGGAATTCATCCGGCGGAACGGCGGCGGCGACGACCTCGGCCAGCCGTTCGCGCGCGCTCTTGCGCTTGCCCTGGGGGCGGAGGTCTGGTTTTGGACCATCGTCGAAGGCGACGCCCTTTTCCTTGTCGTCCGCGGTCGCGATGTCGTCGGACGGCAGGATGCCCTGGAATTTGAGGATGCGTGCGTTGTCGGCGACCGCGCGCCGAGGCTCACGCCAGCGGGGCTCTCCTCAATGCCAACCAATTGCTTGCCGAGCCGTATATGATCGATCGGCACAGTTCTGACCGGAATGTCGTGCTGATCGCCAAGGCGCAGCGTCACATAAGGTGCGCCATACAAGTCTCTCGACACATCGCGCAGCGGCAATCGATACAGTAGAACGCCGGTGATGCCGTTGCGACTGGTCCACGCGTCGGGTTCATAGCCGGCGGCGATGATGGCGCGATCGACATTTGGCCGTTGTAGGATCTTCAGCACATTCGGGCCGAGATGAATTCCTGCATCGAGCCGCGTGAACGTCTTTGATTCTTCGTAAATGGTCGCATTGAATCCGGCATCAAGAACAAGATGCGCCGTGACGAGACCGCCAAGGCCGGCGCCGATAATGGCGATGGACGGGCCGCCATTAGGTCTCATGGATGAGCCGCTGGGCGCACTCGATGCAATTACTGCTTACCGCGTGCGGCAGGAACTGGTTCGCCTTTGGCAAGCTTCGAAAGCGACGGTTTTCTTTGTGACGCACAAGATAGCCGAAACCGTGCAATTGTCGGATCGAGTAATGCTTTTCTACGACCGCCCGACGAGCGTCTATCGTGACGTAACCATTCCGATCAAACGGCCACGCAGCAACACAGGTCCAAAGCTGCTACAGTTGGAAGCGACCATCACCGAAGACTTCTTCGCCAACGTCGTTAGAGCAGCCCCGGCATAGTCTTGTTAATCGAAGGCTCAAGAATTGCAGTGTCGGCGTTCACGGAATCAAGAATGTTTCTTGAACGAGGCAGGCGAACCAATGCGCCATCATCAAAGCATATGCCCATACTGTCAGAATCGCATGGAGTGTATCGCGGAGGTCGATAGCAGAACCGCCCTGCCGACTCTAACGGCATATTGGTGCCAAGCCTGTCGCGTGGAGATAACTTTCGAGGATGCGACTATGCCGAATCCAAACACACTCTTCCCTAACCGCCACTGATTTGAGGCCGTCGGTCCAAATTGTGCATCGGACAGTCGAGAACTTGTTTGGATGTCGATCTACTGGGTTATGGTTCGCAACGCGCTTCGGTGCCACAGCTTTATCGAAACCGCCTTGGTACCTCATTTCAATCACATAGTGCGGCGTGCCCCCATCTACGCTTGCGGTCCGCACCCCACAGTCCTCGTTGCCAACCCGCACATGCTGGCCAAGCACGATCGCCATCGCAATGTGGAAATCAGGCCGCGCGTGTTGGACCGACGAGTATGGTCGAACTCTGCGGTACGTGCTGCAGGAAATGCATGAGGTCGAACGGATTTGTCCGAGCGTTCCGCCGCATACGCGCAAAGCGCCGTAGAAGCGAGCCCATGTAGGGGGTCCACTTGTCGGTAGTTGACGAAAATCCGATTAAAACATATTGTAGGATTGTATGATAATATTGATAGGATTGCTCCGTGCGTGCCCGAAATAAAATGAACCTCGCCGCATTCTGGCACCCACCGGGCTCACATGGTGCTGGATGGCGGATGCCCGGCTCGGTGAAAGGCACGAACTTCAAATTCGAGCACTTCGCGCACATCGCTCAACTTGCCGAAAGAGCGAAAATGGACGCGATGTTCTTTGCGGACGCCAACATGGTCCAACCGACGGATCTCATCGAGAAAGGTGATCCGGTGGCGGCCAGATTTCCGCGCGCTGTCGGACTCGAAGCGTTGTCACTTCTTCCCGCTTTAGCAGCGGTGACCACCCGAATCGGGCTCATTGCGACCGGCACGACCACTTACAACGAACCTTACACGATCGCGCGCCGCTTCGCGACGCTCGACCAGATCAGCGGCGGCCGAGGCGGCTGGAATCTTGTCACTTCGCAGCATGAAAACGAAGCGCAGAATTTCGGCTTCGACCAGCATATGGAGCACGACGAGCGCTACCGTCGAGCGCATGAATTCTTCGACGTTGTTTGCGGCCTGTGGGACGGATGGGATGAAGACGCGGTAATCGAAGACAAGGATAGTGCAGTCTATTTCGATGTTGCGAAAGCGCACGTTCTCAATCACAGCGGTAAGTATTTTAAAGTCAGGGGTCCGCTCAACGTTCCGCGTTCTCCGCAGGGAGGCCAGTTATTGCGCAAGCCGGCGCGTCAGGTGTCGGACGCGATCTGGCGGCACGAATCGCGGATTGCGTATTTTCCGCCAGTTCGAGCATGGAGGAAAGCAGGGCATTTGCGAGCGATATTCGCAAGCGCGCAATGGAACACGGCCGCAAGCCCGAAGACATAAAGCTGCTGCCGGGCTTCCTGCCTATCCTGGGAAGAACCGAAGAGGAAGCAAGAGAACACTATCTGGAGCTCCAGTCGCTCATCACCGACGAGCAGGCTACCGTCGCGCTAAACCGTCTGTCCGGCGGACTAGACCTGACGAAATATCCGATCGACGGGCCGTTGCCCGAATTGCCGCTGACCAACAGCGCGCAGGCGCGGCAGAAGATTCTGATCGACATGGCGCGGAACGAGAACCTCTCGATCCGGCAGGTTGGACGGCGATTCGCCGAATCGATCGGACATTATCTTGTGTGGGGCACGCCGAGCCACGTCGCGGACGTGATGAAAGCGTGGTTCAGAAGCGGCGCATGCGACGGCTTCTGCATCCTGTTCCCGTATTATCCGCGCGGGGTTGAGGACTTCGTCGATCTCGTCATTCCGGAGTTGCGGCGTCGTGGGTTGTTTCGGACCGAATACGAGGGGGCGACGCTCCGCGACAATCTGGGCGTGCCCATTCCTACCAGCCGCTATTTGGCCTGAGCGTCGTCCCCAAAATCGCCTTGACGCTTGTCGGAAGATTGTATGATAATATGACACTTATTGGAGGAGGCGATGCTGACAACCAAAAGCCGGGATTTAACCGAAGCCGAGAAGAAAGCGTTCGACGAGGATGGTGTGGTCTGTTTGCGCGATGCGCTTCCCACCGGATGGGTGCAGCTCCTGCGCGACGCGCTGCAGGACGTGCTGAGCAATCCGAGTGCAGCCGGCAAGAACATGGCGGGCGCCGAGTCCGGCAAGTTCAGCTACGACATCTTCATGTGGACGTTCAACGACATGTTTCGGCGTTTTCAGGCCGAGTCGCCGGTCCCGCAATGGGCTGCGACGCTGCTCGGGTCCGAAAAGGCCTATCTCGCAGTCGACGCGCTGTTTGTGAAGGAGCCGAATACGCCCAACCATGTGCCGTGGCACCACGATCAACCGTATCTGTGGATGGACGGGAAGCAGGTCTGTTCGTTCTGGATCCCTCTTGATGACGTCACGATCGAGAGCGGCGCCGTGGAGTGGATCAAGGGCTCGCACAAATGGGGCCGTTGGTTCAAGCCGAAGGGCTTCGAACCCGGCAAGTACGATGACTATCCTGATGTATTCGAAGAAATCCCGGACTTCGAGAGCGAGCGTGCGCAACACGACATTGTACATTTCGACACGAAGCCAGGCGATGTGATCGCGCATCACTTGCTTACGCTGCACCATTCTCCGGGCAACTCCCTGTCGAATCGCCGCCGCCGCGCCATCGCCATCCGCTATGCAGGTGACGACGTGACCTACGCCAAGCGGGTAATGGGACCGCAGCCGCCACGCGACCCGGGCCTGAAGACGGGTGACAAGATCGGCTGTGATATCTTTCCGCAAGTGTGGCCACGGACCACGCTGGAGGCGCCGGGTTTCAATTGACGCTTTGAAGCGCTCTGCAAAAAAGGAACGACGTGAAATCGACCGATTTCACGTCGTTCTTTTTTCACGGCGCTTCGTTTAAGGCCGCCTCATCCGTTTTCGGTTGAGGAAGCGACCTCATCGTCTTCGATACCTGTTCGAGCGCAGTTGGCGCGCCGCATGACGATAGACCAGGCCGAGGCTACAGCCGCTTCGCAAGCCAGTCGAACATGAAGGGGATGGAAAGCGCCCAGTTGTCGTAGTTGCAGTGGACCGCGCCACCTTCAGCGCCGCCCCATACTTTCAGGACTTTTTCCTTGCTCGAGATTTCCTGATGCAGGCGCTTCGCACCTTCGACGTTCATCACGACATCGTCCACGCCGTGCGAGATCAAGGTCGGACACGTGATGTTCTTTGCGATGCCACCCAAGTTGAAGTCCTTCAGGCGTTCGCGGGCCTGAGCGTCGTTTTCGACGCCTAGGATCCACTGAATCTGGCCGCGAATAGCTGGGTACCATTCGTACAGATCCTTGAGAATGTCGTAGCAGGCGCACCACAGCACCAGCGCTTTGATGCGCGGTTCGAAAGCCGCGCCGCGCGGGGCGTAATAGCCTGCCATGCTGACGCCGACACAACCGACGCGGTCCTTGTCCACTTCCGGCCGTGCGCACAGATAGTCGATGGCGGCACGGACCGGCACCTCGTAGTCGGGCCGCGAATAGATATTCTTCAGTCGCAGGCTCGAACCGCGTCCCGGCGTGTCGAGCAGCATCACGGAGATGCCGCGTTCTCTCAACTCCGAGAGGCCCCAGAAAAACAACTCTTCGGCGAGCGAATCGGCGCCACCCAGCATCAGCACGGCAGGACCGGGACCTTTGGTGCCGAATGCCGGACAGAAATAGCCATCGTAGACGTCGTTACCGCACTTCACCTGGATGTTCTCGACACCAAGGTTCAGCAGCGTGTGACCACGTTTGAAGCAGTCGGACACCAGCAGATAGGTCTCTCGCTTGCGCGGGTCGCGACCCGGCAGGAAGAAGTCGGCGTGCCGGTAATAGTTGGACGCGCGAAGCAGGCGCTTGCCTGCAGTGATCGTGTCGCCGTTATTCTCCGACGCACGGCCGAGGTCGTGGATCTGCTTCCCGAGAGAGAACCACTCGCGATACCAGCTGTCCATGTCGCCACCGATGATCCGGGTGGCTGCCTGATCGATCTCGAACGCGTCGGCCCCGCCGTAAGACGATTGCGCAATCAAGCGTTGTGTCTGGATGTTCCAGTCGACATGTCCAGGAAACGGATCAAGCATTCATCAGCTCCGCGATCGCGATGTGACGCAAGGTTGTCGGGATGTTGAGGCGCCAGGCTGGGCGTCCAAAGGTTTGGTATTGCCAGCCAATCAATAATCATATTAATGTATGACAATCAAGCGGTGGCGCCTCCAGCGCTGCTCGGTGGGGGACACGACGGTGAAGCGAGACAGCGATGTCCGAAATTGACTTGGGTGAGAAATTTGCCCTCGGGTCCGAAGAAGAACAGCAGATTTGGCAGCGGTCGTATCGCGGGTTGGTCGAGGCGCTTCGAGACCCGTCGCACGGCGAGCAAACGCCCTATGTCGGCCGCAGCATTCCTCGCAACGACGTCCTGTACAAGGTTCGCGGCAAGGCCAAATATGCGGCCAATCTCACGATGCCGGGCATGCTGCTCGGAAAATTCGTGCGCAGCTCGCATCCTTACGCCAGCGTCAAGCGGGTCGAAGTCACCAAGGCACGCGCGCTGCCCGGTGTTCTCAGTGTGCTGACCGCAGCCGACTTTCCAGGCGACCGGTTGCTGATCGGTTCTCTAATCAATGACCAGCCGGTCCTCGCGAAAGATGTCGTCCGCCATGTCGGCGAGCCAATCGTGGCGATTGCTGCAGAAACCCGCGAGATAGCGGAAGCAGCGGCTTCGCTGGTTGAGATTGACTATGAACCGTTGACGCCGATCCTATCGCCCCGCGACGCGCTGAGCGAGACGGCGGTGAAGTTGCACGAAGGCGGCAACGTCATCGCCAATATGGAAAAGGTCTGCGGCGATGTGGCGGCAGCCTTTGCCGCGGCCGATATCGTGGTGGAGGGAGAATATCGAAACGAGCCGAGGTGCCGTCGCGGGGTTGGTTGGAAATGAGGGTGGCGTAGTCTCCGAGGTGATCAACCTCGAATCATCCGGC
>JAIESI010000127.1 GCA_019746135.1 Xanthobacteraceae bacterium | reverse complement strand
ACCGGCGTGCCGTCATGCACCAGCGTCGGCACCACGCCGTTGGGATTGAGCTTGAGGTAATCCGGGCTGAGGTTCTCGTAGCGCCACAACTCGACGTACTTGCTCTCGTATTCGAGCCCCTTCTCGCGCAGACAGTGGCGCACCTGCTTGGAGCAAGTGGTGAGCCCGCTGTGGTAGAGCTGCAGCATCGAAAACCTCCCTGACGTCTGCCTGCCACGATATGTCAGCCCATCCCGGCGCAGCAAACAACCGGCTTGTGCTCGCGGCCCATCTCTTTAGAAATCGCGCCGGTAGAACCGCAAACGAGATCGCCCCAAGAGACTGCCAATGACCAAGCCCCTCGCCTCCCGCATCGCCCTCGTCACCGGCGCCTCGCGCGGGATCGGCTACGCCACCGCGATTGCACTCGCGAGAGAAGGCGCGCACATCGTCGCAACCGCGCGCACGCCGGGCGGGCTCGAAGAGCTCGACGACGCGATCCGCGCCGCGGGCGGCACCGCCACCCTGGTGCCGCTGGAGATGCGCGACACCGACGGCATCCTCCGCCTCGCCGCGGCGATCAACGAGCGCTACGGCAAGCTCGACATCCTGGTCGGCAACGCCGCGCTCGTCGGCTCGAATTCGCCGCTCGACCATTTCGAAGTCAAGGAATGGGACACCGTGGTCGCCGTCAACTTCACCGCGAACTGGCATCTGATCCGCGCGATGGACCCGCTGCTGAAGCGCTCCGACGCCGGCCGCGCCGTGTTCCTCACCTCGGGCGCGGCGTCGAACCCGCGGCCATTCCGCGGCCTCTACGCAACCAGCAAGGCCGCGCTCGAGGTGCTGGCCCGCACCTATGCCGCCGAGACCGCGTCGACGCCGATCAAGGTCAACCTGTTCAATCCGGGACCGACGCGCACCCGCATGCGCGCCGCCGTCATGCCAGGCGAGGACCCGATGACGCTGCCGACGCCGGAGGCCGTGGCCGAGAAAATTGTGCCGCTCTGTTCACCCGCCTTCAACGAAACCGGCAAGCTCTACGATTTCCGCGTCGGAAAACTTCTATCGTTCCGGCCGCCGGGATGACTTTTCTTCGAATCGTCATCCCGCTCCAATTTTTTGTTTGAGCATGATCTTTTCCGAAAACCGCTTCACACCCCGCATCAAGTGCGGGGCAGGCCTTTTCGGGATCATGCTCTAGCCGCGCACCCGAAGCAGCGGTCGGCAGGATTCGTAGTCGTACCGGGCGTCATAGCGGCCGTACCGCTTGCCGTGGCAGCGGCGCGCCGGGCGATACGAGACCGGAACCGTCACCGTCGCCGGCGTCTCCACCACGCGGTATTGCTGCGTGACGTAGCTCACGGTGGTCACGACCGGCACGCGCACGACATAGCGCGGCACGCGCTCGATGATGGTGTGGTTGTGCTGGACGACACCGACGTTGCGCGTCTCGTTCTCGCGGATGATGAGGTGATTGGTTTCCTTCACCCGCCGCGACACCGGCACCTCGCTCTGCGTCTCGATCACGCGCGAGTGATCGACGTCCCTGGTGGTGCGGACCGTCTCCTGCGCGTCGTAATGGTCGCGCGGCTGCGGACAGCCGTAGCACTTCTCGGCGGGAGCGAGTTGTGCCGACGCCGGGGCGACGGCGAAAGTTCCAGCGATCAGCACTGCGGCTGCGAATGCGTGCTTCATCATGGTGGCCTCGTCATGACTGGCGTTGCGAGGACACTACCCGCTTATGCAGGCGCCGTGTGGATTTGCGGGTTAACGGGTAAACCGGTTAATCGGTTAATTGCGCACGCGCGTCGCGTGCCACGCGATCGCGCCCGCGCCGACCAGCATCGCCGCGGCAAGGATGAACGCAGCGCCCGGAACATGCGCGTCCCTGCCGCCGCCGATCGACCACGCAAAGGTCAGCGTGAATATGAACGGGCCTGCGAGATTGGCGATGCCCTGAATGCTGCTGTTGGCGCCCTGCAGCCGGCCCTGCTCGGACGGCCCGACATGGCGCGACATCAGCCCGTTGATCGCCGGATTGGCGATGCCCCAGAGCGCGAGCAGCGGGATCCCGAGAGAGAACGCCAGCCCGGTTTGAGCAAGGCCCATCACCATGAATCCGGCAATGCCGCCGGCGAGCCCGAACACCAGGGCGCGCCGTTCGCCGAGCGCCTTCACCACCGGCCCGACCAGCCCCGCCTGCACCACGATGGCGCATATGCCGACCACCGCGAGCGAAAGACCGATGGCGCGCTCGTCCCAGCCGTAGCGGTAGCCGGCATAGAGCACCCAGACGCTCGGCAGCACCACATGCGCCAGCGCCGCGAGGAACTCGGCCACCGCAAGCCCGCTCAATCCGGGATGCGAGCGCAAGAGTTGCAACGAGCCGACCGGATTGGCGCGCCGCCACGCGAACGGCATGCGCTTCTCGCGCGGCAACGATTCCGGCAGGACGAACAGGCCGTAGAGCCCGTTGAGCAAGCTTAAGCCCGCCGCGACCCAGAACGGCATCCGCGGATCGATCGCGCCGAGCACGCCGCCGAGCGCCGGCCCCAGCACAAAGCCTAAGCCAAAGGCTGCGCCGATCATGCCGAACTTCGCCGCCCGCTGCTCGGCCGGCGTCACGTCAGCGACGTAGGCGTAGCTCGCGGCAACCGTCGCCGAGGATATGCCGGAGATCACCCGGCCCGCGAACAGCCACCAGAGATTGGGAGCGAGCGCCATCAAGACGTAGTCGAGGCCGAGCCCGAAGTTCGAGATCAGCACCACGGGTCTGCGGCCGTAACTGTCCGACATTGCGCCGAGCAACGGCGAGAAGAAGAACTGCATCAGCGCCCAGGCGGTGCCGAACACGCCGAAGATCTCGGCGGCCCGCGCGGTGTTGCCGCCCATGAAATTTTCGACGAGCTTCGGCAGCACCGGCATGATCATGCCGAGCGAAAGCATGTCGAGCGCGACCGTGATGAAGATGAAAACGAGGGCTGCACGCCGCGGCGCGGCTGCGCTTTCGCGCGCGGGCGCAGCCTCATTCACGAGCGCTTGCGCTTTTTGCCCGCGAACGGATTGTCCTTCTCGCGCAGCATCAATCGGATCGGCGTGCCGGGCATGTCGAAGGTTTCGCGCAGCGCGTTGACGAGATAGCGCTTGTAGGCCGCGGGCACCGCGTCGGCGCGGGTGCAGAACAGCACGAAGCTTGGTGGCCGCGACTTCGGCTGGGTGATGTAGTTCAGCCGGATGCGGCGGCCGGACACCGCGGGCGGCGGATGCGCCGAGAGCACGCCCTCGAGCCACTTGTTCAACTCGTTGGTCGTCACCCGCTTGTTCCAGACTTCGTGAATATCAATGACCGCCTCCATCAGCCGGTCGATCCCCTCGCCGGTCAGGCCCGACACGCCGATGACCGGCACGCCCTTGACCTGCGGCAATCGCTCATCGGCCTCCTCCTGCAGCTTGCCGATGCTGCCGGGCTTGCGCTCCTTGAGGTCCCACTTGCTGATGCCGATCACCAGCGCCCGCCCCTCGCGCTCGCAAAGGTCGGCGATGCGGAGATCCTGCTCCTCGAACGCATGCTCGGAATCCATCAACAGCACCACGACCTCGGCGAAGCGGATGGCGTTGATCGCGTCGGCGACGGAAAGCTTTTCGAGCTTTTCCTGCACGCGCGGCGGCCGCCGCAAACCCGCGGTGTCGTACAGGCGAAACGACTGGGTTCGCCATTGCAGCTCGCTTGCGATGGTGTCGCGGGTGATCCCGGCCTCAGGGCCGGTCAGCATGCGGTCCTCGCCCAGCAGCCGGTTCACCAGCGTCGACTTGCCGGAGTTCGGCCGGCCGACGATGGCGACGCGAATGGCGCGCGGCGCCGCGGCTTCGGTCCCGGCCGGCTCGTCATCGACCTTGTTCTTCGGCGCCGTCGCCTCCGGCAGCGCCCCGCGCAGGGCCTCGAACAGATCGGCCAGGCCTTCGCCGTGCTCGGCCGAGATCGCCACCGGCTCGCCGAGCCCCAGCGCATAGGCTTCGAGCACGCCCGACGTGCTGGCCTTGCCCTCGGCCTTGTTGGCGACGACGATTGCGGGCTTGCCCGAGCGGCGCACCAGATCGGCGAAAGCGCGGTCGTCCGGCACCGGCCCGGTCTTGGCGTCGAGCATGAAGAACACGGCGTCCGACTGCTCGATCGCCATTTTGGTCTGCGCCATCATCCGCCCGGCGAGGCTTTCGGAATGCGCGTCCTCGAGGCCCGCGGTGTCGACGATGGTGAAGTCGAGATCGCCGAGCCGCGCCTGGCCTTCGCGGCGGTCGCGCGTTACGCCCGGCCGGTCGTCGACCAGCGCGAGCCGCTTGCCGACCAGCCGGTTGAACAGGGTGGACTTGCCGACATTCGGCCGCCCGACGATGGCGATGGTGAAGCTCATGGTCACTGGATGCCCCGCTTTGGCGGGGCATGACAAGCCGTCAGTTCCGAAGATCAGCGCCGCGGCGGATCGGGGAACGGCGACGGAGCTTGCGCCTGGGGCTGCTGCGGCGGCGCGGGCCACGGGGAGGCCTGCGGCGGCGGAGCCTGCTGCTCGTGCGGCTGCGGCGGCGGAGCCTGGCGGGGCGCGGCCGCCTGGCGGGGAGCCGGAGCGGGCCTGGGTTTCGGCGCGGGCTTGGGCTTCGGCGGCTCCGCGGTCACCACCTCCGGCGGATTGTCCGGCGGCGGCTGGTAACCCTTCACCAGATCCTGCGGCACGCCCTGGGGAACGCCCGGCACGCCGCCCGGAAACATCGGCCTGCGGTCGCCCGGCAGCGGCTTCTTGGTGCTGAACCAGCTTTCCGGATCGAAGCTCTCGCAGCCGGACAGCGTCAGACCCGCAGCGAGCAGCGAGGCGACCAGGACTGTCCGGCGAAGGCACATGGGCGGGCCTCAGCTTTTCTTGTCGGTGTCGGACAGCGCCAGCAGCATCTGGATCTGGCCGCGCGTGCCGGGAGGCGTTTCGGGATCGGCGAGGATCATGTCGGTCCACCGCCGCATCGCGGTCGCATCGTTGGCCTTCCAGGCCGCGAGCGCGAGCGCCGCGCGCGCGCTGTGGCGGAACGCGCGGTCCTGCGCGGTCATCGGCTCGAGCCGCTGCCGGATGTCGCTGTAGGGGGCGGTGTCGACCAGGACGGTGCCGGCACGCACCGCGGCCAGGTCCTGAAGCACGCGGCCGTTGCCGCTGTCGGCGGCCAGCTGATCGTAGATCTCGACCGCGGCCTTGGTGTCGCGGCGCGCGAGCTCGCCCGCCTCGCGGAACCTGGCGAGCATGCGGTAGCTCGACGTGGAACCGCTCGCGGTCGCGATCTTGGCGAAGGCCTCCTCGGCCTCCTTGTTCTTGCCCTCGTTGACGAGCGCGATCGCGGCCTCGAACTGCGCGCCGGCCTCGGCAGCCTTCTTGGCCTCGTTCCACTCGTAAAACCGCCAGCCGGCGACCGCGAGCACCAGAAGAACGCAGGCGGCGATGACGTACCTGCCGTAGCGCTCCCACATCCTGCGGAGCTGCTCGCGGCGTACCTCCTCGTCGACTTCCTGGAAGATATCGGACACTTGAAGCGCTCCCCCTCGGGCCCCGGGGCCGGCCGATGCGCGGCTAAGGCCATGTGCAGGCCGGTAAATTAGTGATGTGGCGGCGGCAAGGCAAAAGCGCAGCCGCGACGTTTAGCAGCTGCGCCCTCCGTTAACAGCCGCCGCAGGCCCGCGCCAGCTACTTCTTTTTCATGCCGTAGACGTGATCCGGACCGGGGAACGCCCGCGACCGGACGTCCTTGGCGTAGCCCGCGACCGCGGCCTCGATGCCCGGCCCGATATCGCCGTAGCGCTTGACGAATTTCGGCACCCGCGGCGACAGCCCCAGCATGTCCTCGAGCACCAGCACCTGACCGTCGCAGGCAGCGCTCGCGCCGATGCCGATGGTCGGCACCGCGACCTGCCCGGTGATGCGGCGGGCGAGCGGCTCGGCCACCGCCTCGATCACGATGGAGAACGCGCCGGCGTCGGCAATCGCCTTGGCGTCGTCCTCGATCTGCGCCCAGTCCTTTTCTTCGCGGCCCTGGGCGCGGAACGAGCCGATGGTGTTGATCGCCTGCGGGGTGAGCCCGATGTGCCCCATCACCGGCACGCCGCGCTGGGTGAGGAACGACACGGTCTCGGCGAGCCGCCGCCCACCCTCGACCTTGATCGCGCCGCAGCCGGTCTCCTTCATCACCCGCGCCGCGCTCATGAACGCCTGCTCCTTCGACGCCTCATAGGAGCCGAACGGCATGTCGACGACCACCAGCGCCTGCCTGGAGCCGCGCATCACCGCGTGGCCCTGCAGGATCATCATCTCGAGCGTCACCGGCACGGTGGTCTCGAGCCCGTGCATCACCATGCCGAGCGAGTCGCCGACCAGGATGATGTCGCAGTATTTGTCGACGAGGCGCGCGGTGTGCGCGTGATACGACGTCAGGCACACGATCGGATCGCCGCCCTTGCGGGCACGGATATCCGGCGCGGTCACGCGCTTGATCTGCTCTTGAACCGACATGGCTTTTTCAACTCATGAACCCGGAAGCCCGAAACGGCAGTAGGGCATCATGCTGCGCCGCGCAAGCGCCCCCTTGGCATGGCCCGGCTTCCCCGAAAGCACGGCAAATAGGCCCGATTTTGGCCCTCCTCCCCGCACGGTTATCATGCCGCCATGACCGCGAACTCGATCCGTGAGCCCGAACGCGACCTGCCGGTGCGCGGCGAATACGACGTTGTCGTGCTGGGCGGCGGGCCCGCCGGGATCGCGGCCGCGGCCTCCGCCGCCATGCACGGCCGCAAGACGCTGCTGGTCGAGCGCTACGGCTTTCTCGGCGGCATGGGGACGGCCGCGGGCGTCACCAATTTCTGCGGACTGCACGCCAATGTGCATGGCGAGATCAGGCAGGTCGTGCATGGCGTGGCCGACGAGCTTCTGTCGCGCATCGACCGGCTCGGCGGCCTGAACGCGCCGCACGTCGTGTTCGGCAAGATCGCGGCGCAAGCCTACGACACCGCCGCCTACAAATGCGCCGCCGACGACCTCCTGCTCAAGCACGGCGCAGATATCCTGTTTCATGCGCTCGGCGCGGGCGTCGTCATGGACAGCGCCGACACCATCCGCGCCCTGATCGTGGAGACCAAGTCCGGGCGCGCGGCGGTGATCGGCCGCATCTTCATCGACTGCTCGGGGGACGGCGATCTCGCCGCCTGGGCCGGCGCGCCGTTCGAGCGTGGCGACGGCGCGGGCGGCATGCTCTACCCGACCATGATGTTCCGCGTGAACGGCGTCGATCCGGCGGCCGCGGGCGAAGCCTGGAAGACGATCCCCGCGCTGATGGCGGCCGCCGAGCGGCGCGGCACGACATTTCCGCGCAAGGGCGGCATGGTCCGGCCGCAGAAGAACCCGATCGAGTGGCGCGTCAACGTCACGCAGTTGAAGCGGGCGGACGGTGCCGCAATCGACGGCACCGATGCCGATCAGCTCACGGCGGGCGAGATCGAAGGCCGCCGCCAGGCCCTGGCGTTCTTCGATTTCCTCAAGCGCGAGGCGCCGGGCTTCGGCAACGCCTATATCGTCGATACGCCGCCGCAGCTCGGCATCCGCGAGACCCGCCGCATCACCGGCCACTACCAGCTCAGCCGCGACGATGTGCTTGGGTGCGCAAGCTTTGCCGACACCATCGGCGTCAACGGCTGGCCGATCGAGAAGCACGTCGCCGGCGACGTCGAATGGCTGTGGCCCGATATCCCGGCCTCGCGCGGCTTCAACCACCTGCCCTACCGGATGCTGCTGCCGCAGAACGTGAGCAATCTTCTGGTTGCCGGGCGCTGCGCCTCGATGACGCATGAAGGCCAGTCGGCGGCGCGCGTCAGCGGCGGCTGCTTCGTGATGGGCCAGGCCGCAGGCGCGGCCGCCCACCTCGCACTCTCCGGCAACTCGCCGCTCGATGAGATTCCGGTTGAAGCGCTGCAGGCTTTGCTTGAGAAAGACGGCGCTTATCTCGGGCGCGATGTCGAATAGTCCGCAACAAAGAGCAACCCCATGAAAAGACCCATCGCACTCGCGCTGATCGGACTGCTCGCTGTGGCGACGCCTTCCGCCGCGCAGGACTGGCCGACGAAGCCGGTCAAGGTCATGGTGCCGTTCGGTCCGGGCTCGACGCCCGACGTGGTGGCGCGCCTGATCGCCGACCATCTGCAGAAATCGCTCGGCCAGCCGTTCGTGATCGAGAACAAGCCGGGCGCGAGCGGCAACACCGGCACCGACGCGGTCGCGAAGGCCGCGCCCGACGGCACCACCATCGGCGTGAGCATCGGCGGCCCGCTCGCCATCAACACGCTGTTGTTCTCGAAGCTGCCCTACGACCCCAAGACCGACATCGCCCCGATCACCCAGCTCGTCACCCAGCCGAGCGCGCTTGCGGTTAATTCCTCCGTTAAGGTTAACAGCGTCGGCGAACTTTTGGCGCTTTTGAAGCGCGAACCCGGCAAATTCAACTTTGGATCGATCGGCAACGGCTCTTTGTCGCACCTCGCGATGGAAGCGATTGCGCTGCAAAGCGGGACCAGGCTCGTCCACATCGCCTACCCGTCGTCGCCCGCCGCCGTCACCGCGATCATCCGCGGCGACGCGCAAATGGGCTGCCTGCCTGCGATCGCGGTGACTCCGCACGAAGCGTCCGGCGCGCTGAAAATTCTCGCCGTCTCGACCGCCAAGCGTTCGCCTTATTTGCCGCAGATTCCGACGCTGAAAGAGGCCGGAATCGACGTCGATGCCGACGCCTGGATGGGGATGATCGCGCCGGCGCACACGCCGGAGGCCATCGTTGCGAGAATTCGGGGCGCGGTGGTAGAAGCACTCGGGACGGCTGCGATCCGCGACAAGCTTGCGGCGCAATTAATGGAACCGATCGGCAACAGCCCGGCCGAGTTTCGCGCGCGGATCGACAGCGAGATTGTGCGCTGGGGACCGGTGATCAAGGCAGCGGACATCAAGGTTAACTGAGCGGCCGGATCGGCGCGGCCGGCTGGTAAGGCGGAGTGAGGCAATGAGCAGCACGGAACCATATCCTGAAGTCCCGACCGGGGATGAGTCAGGGATTGTGCCGCCGCAGAGCAACCGCGGACCGGATTGGCCGAAGAAGATCCGCACGCTGACGGCGACCGAGCTCGACCGCCTGACGATCGACAGCGCCGGCCGTTTCTATTGGGACGGCAGGCTCGTCAACTACGAGCCGCCGCAGCCGGCCAAGCCCGCAGAACCGGAGACCACCGACCGCACGCCGGTCGAGGCCGAGCCGAGCGACTACCGCCACGAGGACCACAAGACGCCCGCGCCGATCGAGGGGGCCGATCTCGACCGTCCGGTCGACGCGCAAAGCCAGGCGATCGCCCATCGCGACGAGCACATGCACGATCTCGATGACGTGCGTGCGACCCGCACGCTGCATCACAGCGCGATGGCGGGAGAGATTTCCGACGTCGTTGCAACGCCGGTCGTCAACATCCCCGAGCGGATGCGGATCAAGATGACGCGCTGGCAGTCGCTCGGTGCGATCATTGTCGTGCTCTGCGCGCTGATCGCCTCGGCCGGCGTCGCAGCGCTTGGACTTGCCGCGGCGCATGAATGGGGTTGCCGGACCGGCGTCATCCAGAGTTATTGCCCGGCAACACCGGCCGGCCGGCCGGCGGCGCGCACCGACATTCCGGCCTAACACGGCCCAAACGAATCATCGCACGTTGTCCATTGCGGCCGCGACCGCAAGCCAAAACGCTGCTTTGACTTCCTGAGACGGCCCGGCAACATGGCGCAGGATGAGTCTCCTGCCCGCCCTCTTCAAGGTGCGAAAGCGCTGGGACGACGCGGCCTCGCCGCCGAAACCGGCCGGCGATTCGCGCGAGGCTGATTCGCCTCCCAAGGCTGCCGAGGACAACGTCTTCGAGCTGGTGCCGCCGGAAAAAATTCACGAGACCTATCGCGTGGCGCAGTCCGAGGCCGCGCCTGAGCCGGAAGCGCCGGCCAAGAAGGGCCGCAACATCCATCCGCTCGCGACCGCCGATCTCAGCCGGCTGTCGATCGACGACGACGGCCGGCTCTACTGGGACGGCAAGCCGGTCGAGGTCCGCCGCCGCATCGAGATGTCGCGCGCCCAGGTTGTCGGGGCGGGCGTCGTCGCGGCCTTTGTGGCGGTCGGCGCCGTGGGGGCCGTCATTCAGGGCTCACTGGCGCTGCGGGACTGGGGTTGCCGCCTCGGATGGACCACGAGCTACTGCGGTATTCCGGTCCCGATATCCCCGCCGCGCCCGGATATCCCGGCCTGAGGCCCCGTTGTCCGGCCTTTGGGCGGCTTTGAACCGGGCCGCGCCCTACCCCGACCAACGGCCAACGCCCCCGAACGGGGCCGATGCGACTCAGGTGCAGCCAGGGCCGCCGCCACAAGGGCAGTTACGCCCGTCTTCGACGGGTTACGGAGGCGGCCATGAACGGGCTCATTTCCGACAACGGCATCGCTTTGCACCGGCAGGTCGCGGCGCTCTCCAAGGGCCGCCTGAAGCTTCGGATCAGCGCCGGCGTCCTGATCGCGATCGTGTCGGGAAGCCACGTCCTGTCCGGGCTCATGGACGGGGACATTGCCTCGAAGGGCCTGTCGCTGTTCGGGCTTGCGGCCGGTCTCTACGTCGCCGGCCACTACTCGGTGCTGCTGAAGGTCAGAAGCGCGATCAAGAGCTAACCCGCCTCACACCACCGGCGAACGGCCGCCATCGACATTGGTCGCGGTGCCGGTGATGTAGCCGCCCTGCTCCGACACCAGGAAGCACGCGAGGTTGGCGAACTCCTCCGCCTTGCCGGCGCGGCCGAGCGGAATCTCCTTCTCGCGCGCCTTGTAGTACTCCTCGATCGGCACATTGGCGCGCTTGGCCGCCTGCACGTGCTGATCAGCCTCGATGAAGCCGACCAGCATGGCGTTGACCAGCACGTTGTGCGGCGCGAACTCCTGCGACAGCGCCTTGGTCATCGCCATGCCGGCCGCGCGCGACACTGACGTGGGCATGCTGTTCGGCCGCGGCGCTTTCGCGCCGATGTTGAGCACGTTGACGATGCGGCCCCAACGCCGCTCCTTCATCTGCGGCGCGACCAGGCGGATGAGCCGCACCGCCGCGAACAGCTTCTGCTCGATGTCGTCGTGCAGGATCTCGTCGGTCACCTTCTCGAACGGCATCGCCCGCGAGGTGCCGGCGTTGTTGACGATGATGTCGACCTTGCCGAACGCCTTCATCACCTCGTCATAGCCGCGCGCAATGTCGGCGGCCTTGCCGACATCGGCCTGCACGCCGATGACGCGGGCCTTGGCGGACTTTTTGATCGCGGCGACCGCTTCGTCGAGCGGCTCCTTGGTGCGGGCGACGATGGCGACGTCGGCGCCGGAGGCCGCGAACCGCGTCGCCACCGCAAGGCCGATGCCCTTGCTGCCACCGGTGACGATGGCCGCGCGCCCCGAAAGACTGATTTCCATTCTTTCCCTCCTGAACCCACACGCCGCTGTGCTGACGACCATACGATGGATTTTTCGGTGCGACGATACGCTCGGAGCGAGGCATCGCAGCGAGGCCAACTCGAAAGAGCAAACATCGCTGCGGCATCTCACGGACGTGCGGATCAAGTCCGCGCGTGACACCGCCCGTGCCGCGGGCGCGTGCCGTGCATTGCGGCTTCACCAGCAAGCGTAGGGCGGGCAAAGCCGCGCAAGCGGCGTGCCCACCTCGTTGCGCAGAGCAAGAGTGGTGGGCCCGGCCATAGCGCGTCGAAGACGCGCGTGAACGCGCTACTGCGCGCCTTGGCCCACCCTACCGCGCCCTGCTGCGGGTAACACCAATACGGATTCACGAGTCAAACAGCCCGGACTTCAGCCAAAGCTTCGCCGCCCCTGCTCTTTGATATTTTCGGGCCCGGGGCTGGCCCTTATCCCGTCCCCGCTCCGCGGGGACATATTTTTCCTTCCCCTCGAAAGAGGGGTTGGAGCGCCGGGAGGCGCCGGGAGCTTTGCGAAGGCTCCCGGACCGGCCTTG
>JAIESI010000247.1 GCA_019746135.1 Xanthobacteraceae bacterium | reverse complement strand
CGTGAACGCGCTTATGGCGCGTCGAAGACGCGCGTGAACGCGCTTATGGCGCGTCGAAGACGCGCGTGAACGCGCTTGTGGCGCGTGCCCCGGAATGACGCCGGAGAACTATCAACGCGGCTTGCGTTTCGCCTTGCGCTTCGCGTTCAGCGTCTTCTTCATCCACTGCTCGATCACGCCGGCGATCGCGTCGCTGTTCTTTTCCAGCATCATCATGTGGCCGTTGCCGCGGATGCCGATATCCGCGAGCCGCACGAAGTCGTTCGGCACGCCGGCCTGCTCGAGATACGCCGCGGTCACGTGGTCGTAGGCCGCGTGGTACGACGCCTCCGCCACCAGGATCAGGATCGGCACCTTTGCGAGGTTCGAAAGCTTGCGCGCCGGCTCCGCCTGGAGCCAGCCGCGCACCAGATCGGGCTTGTCGGGCTTGTCCTGCCGCACGAACGACAGTTGCTCGCCGGGCTTGAGCGGCGGCTCATACGCCAGCGGCACCACGCAGAGCCCGAACGGCTTGCGTGCGCCGACGTCGACGAACCAGTCCGGCGCGCCGGTGAAATCGGTCTCGTAGACCGGCGGCCCGTTCGGCTCGATCGCGACGATCGCTTTGACGAGCTTCGGCCGCGCGTCCGCCACCGGCCAGGCGAAGGCGCCGGACTGTGAGTGCACCAGCAGCACCGCCGGGCCGATTTGCTCCAAAAGCGCGATCAGCGCGTCGCGGTTGAGCTCCTGCTGCTTCGGATAGCTGTCGAGCGAGGGGAACTGGGTCGCGTAGAACGCGTCGAATGCAGCGTCGCCCGGCCTGCCGCCGCCGGGCCATTGCGTGTGGCGTCGGGCCTGCGGCCACAGGTTGAAGCGCTTCGGCGCAACAAAGCGCTGCTCGGTGCGCTTGAGGTTGCCCGCCTGCACCGGTCCCTGCGATTGCGAGAAATGCGCGGCGCGGCCGCGCGCCACCTGATCGACCACATAGACCGCGTGGCCGCGGCGCAGGAAATACTGCGCCCAGCCCTCGCGGCCGTCCGGCGTGCCGGTGAAATTGGTGCCGGTCTGGCTGCCGCCGTGCACCATGACGATCGGAAACGGCGAGGTCTGTTTTTTCGGAATGAAATACTCGGCGTAGAGCTGCCCGGTGACCGGCGAGCCCTCGACCGCATGGTCGATCTTTCCGCCCGCGTTGAGATAACCGAAGGTTTCGAGGGCGAGGGGCGGCTGCATCGTGCGTTTGCGTGCAGCCATCATCGTGCTCCTCAATAGCCGAACTGCTCGCGGACGATGCGTTCGTCGAGGCTGTGGCCCGGATCGAACAGCATCTGCATCGAGATCGTGTAGTCCATGCCGATCTCGACCTCGCGCACCGATCCCACCTCGTTGTGGTCGGCGACCGCGGCGACCGGGCGGCGTTTCGGATCGAGCACGCGGATGGTGATGCGCGCGCGGTCCGGCAGGAGCGCGCCGCGCCAGCGGCGCGGCCGGAACGGGCTGATCGGCGTGAGCGCGAGCAGCGGCGCGTCGATCGGGATGATCGGGCCCTGGGCCGAGAGGTTGTAGGCGGTGGAGCCCGCGGGCGTCGCGACCAGGATGCCGTCGCCCATCAGCTCGGGCAGGCGCACCTGCCCATCGACGTCGATCGACAGCCGCGCCACCTGGTAGGTCTGGCGGAACAGCGAAACCTCGTTGATCGCGTAGTGCTCGTGCAGGCGGCCCTTGGTGTCGCGCACGCGCATGGTGAGCGGGTGGATCACGGTGGTGTGGGCACGGGCGAGCCGATTGATCAGCTTGGTCTCCGAGAATTCGTTCATCAGGAAGCCGACCGTGCCGCGGTGCATGCCGTAGATCGGCGTGCCGGAGTTCATCAGCCTGTGTAGCGTGCGCAGCATCAGCCCGTCGCCGCCGAGCGCGACCACCACCTCGGCCTTGCCGAGCGGCACGTTGCCGTAGCGCTTGGTCAGGCGGGCAAAGGCCTTGCGCGCTTCCGGCGCGGGGCTCGCGACGAAGGCGATCCGTTCTTTTCCTGGAGGCTTGCGAAGCATGGCGCGGCGAGGGTCCCGGCGCGCCCCTGCCTCGGGGGGCGAGGGTTCAGGCACGCGCGAGGTTCCGTCTATCCGAATTGGCCCACGGCTGTCGAGGCGGGGAGGGGCAGCCAAGCGCTCGTGGCCCGAACCCGAAGTTCGCACGGTTTCTCGGCGGGCGCTTATGCGAACTTCGGGTTCAAAAGGGCCACGAGAACGTTGAAAACTTGCCAGCGTCGCTTTGGTTCGGAAGTTCGCTTCGGAACAAGCTGAGAACTCGGGCGAACTTCCGAACCGCGACGCTGGCCTCATTTGTGATTTGCGCCTTGGCATGCACAATCGCGGTGCCGCGCGCCGCAACAGGTCCCCAACGAGCCGCGCATCCGGGAAGGAAGTTCATGAAGCGTTCGACCGACCGTATCCTCACCACCCATGCCGGCAGCCTGCCGCGGCCGAACGACCTCTTGCAGACCATCCGCGCCAAGGCGCGCGGCGAGAAGGTCGACGAGGCGGCGCTCGGCGCCCGGGTGCGCGAGGCGGTGACCGAGGTGGTGCGCAAGCAGGTCGACGCCGGCATCGACGTGATCGACGATGGCGAGTTCGGCAAGCCGAGCTTCGTCACCTATGTGCGCGACCGGCTCGGCGGGCTTACGCCGCATGGCACGCGGCCGAACGCGTGGCTGTCGTCGCGCGAGGCGATCTCGTTTCCGGACTACTACAAGGCGCAGGAGAGCGCGTCGCCGCGGGCGAAACAGGTGCAGATGGCCTGCACCGCGCCGCTCACCTACAAGGGGCAGGCGGCGCTCAAGACCGAGCTCGACAATCTCAAGGACGCACTCAAGGGGCTAAATCCGGCCGAGGTGTTCGTGCCCTGCATCTCGCCCGCCAACATCGAGGACTGGAACGAAAACAAGTATTACAGGACCAACGAGGAATACCTGACCGCCGTCGCCGACGCGATGCACGTCGAATACAAGACCATCGTCGACGCGGGCTTCCTGGTGCAGGTCGACGATCCGCGGCTCGTCAGCTACTACCTGATGGACCCGAAGATGTCGGTCGACGACGTCCGCAAATGGGCGATGCAGCGGGTCGAGGCGCTGAACCATGCGCTGCGCGGCATTCCGACCGAGAAGATCCGCTACCACACCTGCTACAGCATCAACATGGGCCCGCGCGTGCACGACCTCGAGGTCAAGCACATCATCGATATCCTGACGAAAATCCGCGCCGGCGCGTTTTCGTTCGAGTCCTCCAACCCGCGCCACGAGCACGAATGGGCGGTGTGGAAGGAGGCGAAGCTGCCGGACGGCACGGTGCTCATTCCGGGCGTCATCACCAACTCGTCGGTGCTGGTCGAGCATCCCGAGCTGGTCGCGCAGCGGATCGTCCGCTATGCCGATTTCATGGGCCGCGAGAACGTCATCGCCGGCACCGATTGCGGGTTTGCGAGCTTCGCCGGCTCCGACGAGGTCCACGCGAGCATCGTCTGGGCCAAGTTCGACGCGCTGGTGAAGGGCGCGGAGATCGCCAGCAGGAAACTCTGGCACTAACCGGGATTGAGGGCGTGGAACGCGCGGTATTCGTCTACACGACCTGGCCCACGCTTCCGGAAGCGGAGGAGGCGGGGCGCACGCTGGTGGAACGGCATCTGGCCGCCTGCGTCAACATCCTGCCGGGCATGATCTCGCACTACCGCTGGCAGGGCGAGGTCGAGCGCGGCGAGGAGGCGGTGATGATCATCAAGACCCGCGCCTCGCTCGCCGATCAGGTCTCAGCCGCGGTGAAGGAGCTGCACAGCTACGAGGTGCCGGCGATCATGGTGCTGCCGGTGGAGAGCGTCGAGAAGACCTATCTGGCCTGGCTGCTGGAGGGGACGGA
Organism: Xanthobacteraceae bacterium; assembly: GCA_019746135.1. GTDB lineage: Bacteria > Pseudomonadota > Alphaproteobacteria > Rhizobiales > Xanthobacteraceae > Z2-YC6860. The sequence goes on along the minus strand of JAIESI010000247.1, from coordinate 8,178 downwards.
CCCCAAGGCCGGTTGAAATCGCCGGCGACACGGGCGGTCTTATCCCTCCCCGCGAGGGGAGGGTGGCGAGCGAAGCGAGCCGGGTGGGGAGAACCCTCCGCATATCGCTGGCATCTCCCCACCCCCGCGCTGCGCGCGGACCCTCCCCTCGCGGGGAGGGATGGCACCGCCGGTGCCGCAAGTGCCTTCATCAATAGCGGCCACGCCCCCGCAAAAACAGCGACGGCCAAGCGCGGGGCTTGGCCGTCGGCAGGAATTCAAAGGAAGACTTGATCAATACGTCCGGGTCCCCTCGATCACGCCCTTGAGCTCGGTGTAGTCGCGGCACTTGGTGCCGCAGAGCGAGGCGACCTTGGCGAGATGCTCGCGCGCCTTGAGCAGGTTGCCCTGCTCGGCGTGCCACATGCCGTAGTACGACCAGGTGCGGCTGTGGCTCGGATCGGCGGCGAGTGCGCGCTCGTACCAGGTCTTCGAGTCCTCGTAGCGGCCGAGCTTGCGGCTCGAATAGCCGATCAGGTTGGCGACGTCCGGATTGTCGTCATGGCCGAGCGCCTTCAGCATGTCGATGCCGCGGGCGTAGTCGTGGCGCTTGTAGATCGTCGCATGCGCGGCCTTGTAGCCGTTGATGAACTGCTGCTCGGACTTCTTTTCCTTCTTGGTCCTCTTCTTGGTGGCCTTCGCTGGCTTCCCCGACTGCGTCGACTGCTGGGCCGGCGGATCGCGCACCGGGCTGGTGCTGTCGACCGCGCCGGCGAGCGGCGGGAGCGCGATCGTGAGCGCGAACGCGCCGCCCGCGATCAAAGCGAGGCAACCGAGTGACCGTTTTGCCATGAAGCCCCTCCATGCGGGCGGACGAAGCTTGCGCCGCGCATCCGATATTACAGGATGATTGTGCATTGCAGCCGGTCGTTCGGAGGACGGCCGGCGGTCCGGTGTTCAACTCGCCGTGAAGGCGGGGCAGCGGTTTTTCTCGCTAGTGTCCCGGACCCGAAGTTCGCACGATTGCTCAGCAGGCACTTTTGCGAACTTCGGGTCCAAAGGGACACTAGAATCATATGCTTGCTGGTGCCGCTTTGGTTCGGAAGTTCGCTTCGGTGCAAGCTGCGAATTCAGGCGAACTTCCGAACCGCGGCACTAGCCATGAAATTGCCGTGCCGCCGCCGCCGGGCGAGCAGGAGCCACAACGGCGGTTCATCGACCTGAACGGATGCTGTCGGTCTCCCTCAGAGCCGGTTCAGCGCGGCTCGCGATAATCCCCGCCTGTCAGCGCACAACACCGGTGTCGGGCCGGCGTGCCAGCAGCAAAGGAAACGACCATGTTGAAGAAACTCGCAGCCGTTCTGATCGCAACCTCGATGATCGCCGGGCCGGCCCTGGCGCAGGGAACGGCGACGGCACCGTCCACCGCTCCGGCCACGGCCAAGGCGCCGGACGCCAAGCCTGCGGCCAAAAACACCAACAAGAGCACCAAGGTGAAGAAGGCCAAGAAGGCGAAGCACGCCAAGGCCACGAAGCAGATGAAGCACGCCCGCAAGGGCGGCGACCAGGTCAAGGGCGCGGCGGCCAAGTCTGAGTCGGCCAAGTCTGAGTCGGCCAAGTCTGAGTCGACCAAGTCTTCGTCCGCCAAGCCTGCGTCCGCGCCGCAGACCACGGGTAGCGCGCCGAAGGCGGGCAACTGATCGCAACAAGTCGGTCGAGCCGATCGGTCTCGCATTCGCGCAGCGGGAGGCCAGCCGCAAGGCTGGCCTCCCGTCGTTGGGCGCGGACGACAATCCGCGCTGCCGCTCTGTGCTAGGTTCGCCGCCGTGATTCGTGCCGCAAGGATGACCATGACCCCGATCCGCACCATCGTCGCGCTCGTTGCTTTCGCCGTGCTGGCACCGCCGGCTTTGGCCGACGACATCACCGACGCGATGGAGCAGGCGCGCAAGGCCTACCAGGCCGGCGATCTCGGCGGGGCCAAGCAGTCGCTCGATCTCGCCTCGCAGCTGATCGGCCAGAAGAATGCCGAGGCGTTCTCGACGCTCCTGCCGAATGCGCTGCCGGGCTGGAAGGCGGAGAAGCCGCAGACCACGGCGCTCGGTGCCGCGGGCTTCGGCGCCTCGACCGCGAGCCGCACCTACAACAACGCCAAGGGCGACCACGTCGAGGTGCAGATCAGCGGCGACTCCGCGGTGGTGTCGCAGATCGCGATGTTCCTGAACAACCCGGCGATGGCCGGCGCGATGGGCAAGCTCGTCCGCGTCGGCAACCAGCGCGCCATCCAGGACAACGACGGCAACGTCAAGATCGTGGTGGGCAACAAGTTCCTGGTCTCGGTCGAAGGCTCGGCCGACGCCGCCGCAAAGCTCGCCTACGCGCAGGCGATCGACGTCGCCAAGCTGTCGAAGATGTGAGTCTGACCGCATCGGCGGTGCCATCCCTCCCCGCGAGGGGAGGGTCCGCGCGCAGCGCGGGGGTGGGGAGAGCTCACCGTGAAGCGTGCCGTCGGCGAAGTAAAGATTCTATGGCGCTGTGCCACGCGCGACGATCTCGCGTGTGGCACCTTTTCCCCACCCGGCCGCTTCGCGGCCACCTCCCCTTGCGGGGAGGGATGGGACCGCCCGCATGGCTCTTGAATCGAGCCTCACCCCGCGCGCGGGCGCGGCTCCGGCGCAAGCGGCTGCCACGGCGCGGGCACGAGCTCATAGCCCTTGCCGCTTCGGGCGATATGACCGCAGGCCGGAAACGGAAAATGATACGCCTCGACCAGCATGCGGTCGGCCGCGGCGCGGTCGAGCATCTGCCGCCGCGTCTTTGCTCCCAGCGCCCCGTCCATGTCGAACGCCGGCTGCCAGTCCGGATGGCGCGCGAACAGATACGGGTTTCGCACCGCGTCGCCCATCACCAGCATCGACTGGTTGCGCGAGGCGATCGAGAACGCGGTGTGTCCGGGCGTGTGCCCGAACGCCGGAATCGAGGTGATGCCGGGGGCGACCTCGGCGCCCGGCCTGAAACGCCTGACCTCCTTTTCGAGGTCGGCGAAGATGCGCCGGGCGTTGCGGAAGTAGAGCTTGATGCGGTCGGGTGCGGTGTTCATCCGCGCCTCGTCCATCCAGAACGTCCACTCCGGCTCGGGCACCAGGATCTCGGCGTTGGGAAACACCTTCTCGCCGTCCTTGGTCTTGATGCCGTTGATGTGATCGGGATGGAAATGCGAGATGACGATGGCGTCGACCGCCTTGGGCTCGATCCCCGCGACCGCGAGATTGGCGAGCATCACGCCCGCGGTGTCGGCGATCTGCCCGCCGGTGCCGGCGTCGATCATGACGAGCTTCGATCCGGTGTTGACCAGCAGCACCGTGAACGACACCGGCAGGATGTTCGGCGGCAGGAACGCCGCGGCGAGCGCCCGATTCACCGCCGCGGTGTCGGCGTTGCGGACCAGATCGTCGTCGATCTTGACGAACCAGGTGCCGTCGTCGATGGCGGTGAGCTGAGTGTCGCCGAGCCGGTAGCGATAGACGCCGGGGCCCTGGACGCCGGCCTTCGGCGCCGCGGCCAACGCCGGCCCTGCCGCGAGGACCGCGGCTGAGCCCGCAAGCAGCGCACGCCGGTCGATGGTGGTCATAAAAGCGCCTCCGGTATTAGCGGAGCGCATGCTAGCGCATGTCCCGGAAAAGTGGGCGCCGGTTTTCCGAAAGGGACATGCGCCAACGCCAAAGTGAAATTGTGCCCCGCTTCACGTCCGGCTAGGCTTGGCCACGATGATGTGAAGCCGCCTCGCGCGAACGGAGGACATGATGGCCGACGACTTCGAGGACCATTGCTGGCAGGACGTCGTCTCGGCGGACGTGCTCGACATCTACAGCCACTATATCCGCAAGACCTTCGTCGGCCCGTCGCCGGCGCTGCTGGCGATCGACCTCTACGAGCTCGCCTATCAGGGCGGACCGAAGCCGGTCGCCGAGCTGCACCGCACCTATCCGAGCTCCTGCGGCGAGAACGCCTTTGCCGCGATCGAGCCGACCAAGAAACTGTTCGCGGCGGCGCGTGCGGCGGGCATCCCGGTCTTCTACACCACCCAGGACGTCCAGCCCGACGGCGCGCCGACCCGCGTCAACGCCACGCGGCGGCGCAATGTGCCGCGCGATCCGGCGCTCTACGCCATCCGCTCCGACTTCAAGCCGCAGGCCGGCGACGTGATCGTGCCCAAGCAGCGCGCCAGCGGCTTCTACGGCACGCCGCTGCTTGCGCATCTGACCCAGCTCGGCGTGCAGACCGTGATCGTCTGCGGCGAGAGCACGTCGGGCTGCGTGCGCGCGTCGTCGGTCGATGCCTATTCCAACGGCTTTCATGTCGTCATCGTCGAGGAGTGCTGCTACGACCGCAGCCTGCTCTCGCACAAGGTCAACCTGTTCGACCTGCACCACAAGTATGCCGACGTGATGCGCGTGGGCGAGGTGGTGAGCCACCTCGAGGCGCTCGCGGTGAAGAAGGCGAGCTAGCCGCCGAGAGACTGGATCGCCCGCCTTCGCGGGCGATGACGGCGGTTCAAATGCGGCACGAGTGTCATGCCCGGCGAAGGCGGGGCATCCAGCGCCCCATAAACAGACACTAGAACACCGCGAGATACCGCAGCAGCGACAGCACGCCGATGATGATGACGATCACCCGCACGATCTGTTTTGCGCGGCCGTCGATCGGCAGCATGTTCACGAGATAAAGAACCAGGATAACGACCAGGAACGTGATCAGAATGCTGATGAGAACGGCCATCGCGGATTCTTTCGCCAAAACGACGGCGCAATAACCTCCGGTTCCGCGTTCGGTTCCATCGGCCACAATCGGCCCATAAAACGCCGAAGGGGCGCCCCGATGAGCGCCCCGCCGAAAAATCAGCTCGATATCAAACGCTCTTGAGCTGCGGCTTCGCCTTCTCCGGATCCTCGATCGGCTGGCCGCGCTTGATGTTCAGCCGCCGCATGTCGGCGTCGCTGAAATCGTGATCGGTCTTGAAGCCGGCGGCGCGGATGCCGGCAATGGCGCAGAGGTCGTCGACCTCGTTGGTGTCGCCGGTGGTGGCGATCGCCCCGATCACCTCGCCCTCGCTGTCGCGGATGAGCTGCCCGCCGCCCTCGAGAAACATCGGGCCGTCGGCGAGCTCGAGGAACGACTGCATGAACAGCGGCTTGTCCTTGGCCTTCTGCAGCACCTGGCGCGACTCGCGGCCCATCGCCAGCGCCGCATAGGCCTTGCCGTAGGACACCTCGAAGCGCAGCAGCGACGCGCCGTCCTGCTTCATCGCGCACTTCATCCGCCCGCCGGCGTCGAGCAGCACCGCGGTCAGCGGATAGGCGTTGCGCCGCTTCGCCTCGGCGAAGGTCTCGTTGATGATTTTCACGGCTTCGTCGAGCGTAATGGCGCGCATGGCAGGCTCCTTCAGTGACGACGGCTTCCGGATTGCAAAACCGGCGGGCAAAACCGGCGGAAACGTCCCCGGCCGTCCGGCAGGCGGCGGGACTTTACGGAGCGGGCGGGCCTTGCGCCAGAGCGGGTGCCGCGTTGATTGCGCTCAAAAAATTGGCCCCGTCAGGGGGATGACGGGGCCGACTGGGGAGCAAGCAAGGGGGCATGGGGGGCGCTTGCTCCGGCTCGACAACGCGCCGGTCCGAAACCCGTTCCACGAAATCGATGCTGCAGCGCGGGCGGCAAATGCGCGAGCCGCATCAAGGCCTTGCGGTTGGGCATGGCCGTTGGCGTTATCCACAGCCGGCACTGGTGATTCATCGGCGCGGCGGGCTACGGTCGCGGCTGGAACTATCAGTGCGGGTCGTGTCGTGTTTGCGCTTGAAGACCATGAAGTCCTTTCGCTGCTCGGGCGCCGCGTGCGGGTTCGAAACGGCAAGCATACCTTTGTCGGTACGCTGAATGCGCCGAGCGAGCGGAAATTTCCCCGTGGCACGAACGGCAGCGCCTACGGCTGCGTCGTGGAAGGCCAGGGCTTCAAGCTCGAATTTGCCTGGTGGGACTGGACCATCACCCCGGTCACGCAGCGCGAGCACTTGATCGCGGCGGAGTAGGGCGGCGCCTGGAGCACGTTCCGACCTTCGGATGGAGCGCCGGCTGACTTGTCCTGGCTTCCGAAGATCGCTGTGCACGTTCCGTCGCGCACCCCCGAGTCCGTTACCCAGGCGGTAAACACCGAAAAAAGATCGCCCGAGACTCGCCGGGTAGAATCGCCGTTCCGTGCTCCCCCTAGAGTGGAGAGTGCGATGGTGCGGACCGTGAGCCTGACGCTGCTGATAGCGAACGTGGCAAACCTGCTTTGCCTGATGGGCTACCTCTAAATCGATATTTCGCGGCCTGTGGATAGATCGCGCCGGGGCGGATGTTGTCGGCTTGTCAAGAATTGACGCGCCGGCCCGGCGTTGCATGCTCGCGCCCGATGGGAATCAGAAATTACTTCAGGGGCGGCAGGCTCGCCCGGATGAGTGATGGTTCGTATTGCATCGTTCGCGACCTGGGCCTTGTGAAGGGCGGGAAGGGCCTGCGGCACTTCGAGTGCCTTCTCAGGTTCGGCGCGTTTTCCAGGCTCGTCGGGGTGTTCTGGGGCCGGCCCAGACTTTCGAAGGATGGCCGGCCCGCCAGACGTCCCTTCACGTGGCGAACCAGTCCGGCTGAAGGCAAGTAGCCGGCAACGCGGTGTTTCGCGTGTCGCCGGCCGCTGTTTCGAGGCGCTGTCCTTGCGGGCGCCCTTCAAACCAATTCCACGGGCTCGCCAGATCCGACCCATTGTCGCTATCGCCTGGAAGGTGATGAGCTGATGGGGGCGGAGCGTCTAGCCTTTGCGCCCAAGCGACTTCTCGACGAACTGAAGCATCTCCTGGAGCGCTTGGTGCAGGGCCTCCACATCGTTTTTGCCTTTCGCGGCCCTGATGAGCTGACGAAGGTGACTGAGGGCGGCCATCTGATCCATGCTTTGCTCCTTTGGCCCGAAAATATCGGAATCCAAAGTGTAGGCAAGATCACACGCCAGCCAGGTTCTCGGGCCGCGACGGGACGGCGCGTGCCAACCGATCGCGCCGCGTTCGGGCCTACTTCACTGTGATGCCATTCTCCTTGATGATCCGCCCCCAACTGGAAATCTCTTCGGGGATGAACTTCTTCAGATAAGCCGGGGTGCGCCGCTCCGGCGCGACGACCGCAGCGCCGACCTCGCGCAGGCGCGATTGGACGGCGGGCGTCTCGAGCGCTGACAGGGCGGCCTGGCTCAATTTCGCCGCAACCGGCTCCGGCGTCCCGGCCGGCGCGAACAGGCCGATCCAGTAGTTGCCCTTGATGCCGGGAAGACCCTGCTCGGCCGCGGTCGGCAGATGCGGCAGCAACGGCGAGCGCTCGTCGGTCAGCACGCCGAAGAACTTGATGGCCTTCGCCTCGATGTGCGGCAGCGCTCCCGCCGCGATCGGGCAATAAAGATCGAGGTTGCCGGAGATCAGGTCCTGAATGCCGGCGGCCGCGCTTCGGTAGGGCACGTGCGCGAGCGTCACGCCGATCGCGTGCATGACCTGGGCGCAGGCCAGATGCGTCGCTCCACCGACACCCGAGGAGCCGAACTGCATCTTGTCCTGGTTGGCCTTCATGTACGGGATCAGCTCTTTCAAGCTGTTGGGCGGCAGGCTGTTGCGTCCGACCAACACCGACGGCAGGTCGACCGCGAGCACGATCGGGATCAGATCGGTCATGGAGTTGTACGGCGGCTTTTCCAGCAGCGTCTGGTTCTGCGCCATCGTGTCCGCCCCGCCGACGACGATCGTGTAGCCGTCGGGCGCAGCGCGTGCCGCCCGCGTGGTGCCGGTGAGGCCGCCCGCGCCGCCGACGTTCTCGACGATGACCTGCTGGCCCAGCAGCTCGGACATGCGGGCGGCCAGCAACCGTCCGACAAGGTCCACGCTGTTGCCCGGCCCGAAGGGCACGATCGCGGTGATGTACCTGGTCGGCCATTCCTGGGCCGTTGCGGCGCCGAGCTGGGCCAGTATCAGCAAGGCGGACGCTACGAGGCGAAACAATCTCATCAGCTGGCTCCAGGCTTTTGTGAAGGTCACATCGGGCAGCAGTAGGCCACTAGTACCTACTTTTCATAGAACGTGAGTCGTGATTCAAGATCGGGATGATTCCCGAGGCAAGAGAAGTCTGCGT
>JAIESI010000254.1 GCA_019746135.1 Xanthobacteraceae bacterium | reverse complement strand
CATCCAGATTCTTTGCGTCTACGCCTTAACCTAGCGCATATGACCCCAACCCTCCCCCTTTCAGGGGGAGGGAGCGCACCGCCCGGGCCGCAGCAATCCCATAGCCCTTACCTCAACCTCGCCGCGGCCTCCTGCACGATGCTGAGATCCGTGTACTTCTGCACGTCGAGCGGCGCGCGGATGAAGCCGAGCTCGCGCGTGGCGTCGACGTTGGCCTGCAGCGCTTTCATGTCGGGCGCGAGGTTGCCGTTGCGGGCATAGTCCTTGCTGGTGAAGAACCAGCCCTTGAACCGCTCCGGCGGCAGCCGCGTGAGCCTGGCGGCGATCTCCGACGCCGCGTCGTGGTTTGCGGGATCGAGATACCAGCGCACCACCCGCAGCGTGTCCTCCATGAAGTCGACCATCGCCGCGCGGTTCTTGTCGATGAAGCTCTTGCGCGCGGTCCACACGATCATCTGCGTGACGCCGAACACGTCGCGCTGGGTGAACAGCACGCGCCCCTTGCTCTGCAGCTCGGGATCGAACTGGAACGGCACCACGCTCGGGATGAGCTCGGCCTTCTTGTCGAGCAGCATCGCCTTCATGGCCGGCAGCGGCGCCTCGATGTGGGTGTAGTCGCGCTTGTCCTCGAGGCCGTTCCGCTTCAGCATCGCCCGCATGGCGATGTCGACCGCCGAGCCCGCGGCGTTGCTCGACACCACCTTGCCCTTGAGATCTCCGACCTTCTGCACCGGGCTGTCCTTCAGCACGTAATACTGCGTGGTCGAGTGGCCCGGCACGCCGTCCTGGAACTGGTCGGAGATGATGCGCAGGTCGTCCATGCCGGCGTTCTGGATGGCGATGCCGAGCGACGAATAGGAGTGGTTGCCGATCTCGATCTCGTTCGCCGCCATCGCCTGCACCAGCGCCGGCGTGCCGCCGACGCGCACCACTTCGAGCACGTAGGACTTGCCGTTGTGCTTGAGCAGGTCGGGCTTCTCCGGAAGAAGCGGCGCCCAGTCCGACGGCGCGACCACGTAGCTCACGCGGATCTTCACCGGGCTCTGCGCTTCGGCCGCGCTCGCGATGAGAAGGGCTGCAACGGCTGACAAGGCAAGCTTGATGCTTCGCACGATGACCTCCCGCTGATCGATTTTCGGAAAGCCTATCACCGGGCGCGCGGCGCGCACGGCAAATTGCAGACGTTGCTGCGATTCGGGAGGTGCGCTCCCTCCCCCTGAAAGGGGGAGGGTTGGGGTGGGGGGGCACGAGCCGCGGGTGGGGGTCACGAGCCGCGCGGTGGTCGCTTGCGTCCACCGCTTGCTTGTGAACCATAGTTCAGTCTTACGAATCAGGCAGTTCCGGCAATGGCCTACCGCCGCACCGAAAACGTCGTCCGCCGGCTCAATGCGCGCCATGACGCCATCGTCGAGGCGGCCCGCGACGTGGCGGCCGCCGGCGGCATGGCGGCGGTGCAGATCGTGCCGGTCGCCGAGCGGGCCGGGGTCGCGGCCGGCACCGTCTACCGCTACTTCCCCGGCAAGATCGATCTGGTCGGCGCGCTGGTCGAAACCGTCGCCGAGCGCGAGCTTGAAGCCGTCCGCAAGGCCGCCGGCGCTGCGCCCGGCCCGATGTCGGCACTGGTCGCGGCGATCGCCACGCTCGGCGCCCGGGCGCTGCGCAACCGCCGCCTCGCCTGGGCGGTGATCGCCGAGCCGGTCGACACCGAGGTGGACGTTGTCCGCCAGCGCTACCGCAAGGCGCTCGCCTCCGAGATCGAGGCGCGCATCAAGGCCGGCATCGACGGCGGCCATCTGCCGGAGCAGGACGCAAGCCTCGCCGCGTCCGCGCTGGTCGGCGCTCTGCTCGAGGGCCTGATCGGGCCGCTCGCGCCGGACGGCATCGACGATCCCCCGCGCGCCCGCGACGCGGTGCAGGCGCTGACGCTGTTCGCGCTGCGCGGGCTCGGCGTGATCGATGCCCGCGCCCGCGGGCTGGTGGTGCAGGCGGTGTTGCCGGAGGCTGGCGCGAGGTAGCTCGATCGCCTCGTGAAATCGAGCCAACCCGCCTCCGCTCGCCGTAGCGCGTCGAAGACGCGCGTAAACGCGCTGGCGGCGAGCTACGGCGGGCTCCAGTCCGCCGACCTTGCTCCGCCGAAGCGAAGCCGCTTCGGCTTCGCGAAGGCGAGAGCGCGCGTCAGCGCGAAGGCGGAAGGCGCAAACCCCATTGTCGGTGGCCGCGTTCTGCTCGTCGACATCGCACCACGCGTCAAACATTCTCGCCCCCGATTTCTTTGGCGAGATTGAGCGCATAACGCGTGTGGCGCAGCTCCCCCGTCTTGGTGAATGCGCCCATGGCGACCAGATCCTGCAAGTCGCGCGTCGCGGTGGCGCGGGACGTCTTGCTGATGCTGATGTAGTTCTCGGCGCTCAGCCCGCCCTTGAAGCCGTCGATGCCCTCGCGGAACATGCGGGCGACGACCTTGTCCTGCCGCTCGTTCAGCTTGCCTCGGAGCCGTTCGTAGAATTTGGCCTTGGCGACGGTGAAATCGACGCGCTTGATGGTGTTGTTCTGCGCTTCAAGAATCGTATTGGCGAAATATTTCATCCAGCCGCTGATTTCGAGGTCTTTGTTGTTGCGCTCCAGTGCCGCGTAACAATCCTTGCGCTCGCGCTCGATGGTATAGGCCATCGCGATCAGGCTCGGTCGTCCAAGGTTCTGCGCCAGCGCCTTTTCAGAGAGCGCGCGGCCGATACGGCCGTTGCCATCCTCGAAGGGATGGATGCACACGAAGTGAAGATGCGCAAGCGAGGCGCGGGTCAGCGCCGGCAGCGGCGTCTTGCCGCGCGGAGCGGTGTCATTGAACCACGCGATGAAGCGCTTCATTTCATCCGCCATCCTGTCGGATGGCGGCGCTTCGAAATGAACTGTGCGCTTGTGGATGGGGCCGGACACGACCTGCATCGGTTCGGGATGGGTGCGGTAACCGCCGATGACACGAATGGACGTGTCGCCCGTCAGCAGCATCGAGTGCCAATCGAGCACCGTCCTGTCGGTGAGCGCGGCTGCGTAGTTCCGATAGAGGTCCACCATCATCTTGGAGATGCCCCGCTCGGCGGGCTTCACGCCGGGCGCTTCCGGGCCGAGGCCAAGCTGCTGGCGCAGCGAGGACCGGACGCTGTCGCGATTGAGGATTTCGCCCTCGATCTCGGAGGTCTTGACCGCTTCGTCGCTGATCAGCTCGATCTTGAGGGTCTCTTGATCGTCCGCGCCGATATGCTTGCAGGCGCCCACGAACTCGCCGGATCGCAGCAGGAATAGCTGTTCCAAAGGCCCCAAAGCCTTTGAATCATACGCGAAATTCGGCCACCCGGCCTGTTCCCAGTTCCACGTCATGATCTATAGGTGGGCGCTCTATAGCTCATTATGTCGAGAAATATGAGCTATAACAACCCAGCTCTATAGCTCACCCCCTTAAAGGACCGAGGGCGCTTGGCGCCGGGACCCTGTAGGAAAGCAACTCAACATTGTTCTTGGACGGCTCCCGGACGGCATCGACGATCCCCCGCGCGCCCGCGACGCGGTGCAGGCGCTGACGCTGTTCGCGCTGCGCGGGCTCGGCGTGGTCGATGCCCGCGCCCGCGGGCTGGTGGTGCAGGCGATGTTGCCGGAGGCTGGCGGCCGGTAGCTCGATCGCATCGTGGATTGAGCCGATCCGCATCCGCTCACGTCGCATACCATCGCCGGCGCGCGCAAGGGCTGACGTGCTGCGGCACGGGCTCAAGGCTCGGACTTTGCTTCCGGCATGTCCCGAACGATTTGTCGTACGCGGCTCAGGCACGTGTCCGCGACGCTGCGCCAGCCGTCCGCTATGTCGAGCTCTGCAAGTTCCCGGCGGCAAAAGTCATCTGAGATATTCGTGAGTCTTGCCGCAATGCCCCGCTTGAGATGGGAGACATGCACAAGGTTGCGGTCCAGGACGTCGGCCTGCTGGCTGTCAACCACCGCGATGTCGAATATATCGCGTATCTTCAGCAGCGTCCCGCGATAGTGCAATTTCTTCAGCGCGATTTCGACGGGATGCTCTACGTTGACCGTGAGTGGCGGGAGATCGCGGTCGGACTCGACCGAGATCGGTTCGTCCGCAAGGCCCGTGATATTGCCGGCAACAATGAAATCGATCTCGCCTTCAGGATAGACCAGCTTGAGGTGGTTGGCCTGCTCCTCGAATGCCGTGCATTCCCAGATGCCTTCGCCTCCCAGACGGGGCGACAGAATCGTGAGGTACTGCGGATCGTCGATGAACGCGTCGATGTCTTTGCTCAGCCGGTGTCTGGTGTGAAGCATCAGGGCGGTTCCGCCGCCGAGCATCCAAGGCGGAACGGGCTGGCCCTTCGCCTTCAGGCGGGCCAGGCCTCCGACAGTCCTATCGAGAAGCAGGCGCCAGTTCGGCAAGCTCGGCCTCCAGGCGCGGATTCCGCTCTCCCGTCGCTGCCCTCATCGTCCGGTAGGATTCGGCAAGCTGGTGTCTGGAAATACCGTGGGCATCGGCAAAGCCGAGCATCGCGTTCATCGAGACGTCGGTGAAAAAAGTGGCGACGTGAACCTGCCACTCGTCGATCCTGGCTTCGGCGAGGCATGCCTGCAACATCGCCGAACCGATATTGCGCTTGTAGGGCGCGTTGACGGTGGCCAATATCAGCATGTCCGCGCTCGAGGAATCCTCGGCACTGGATGCATGCTGCACTGTGTTTGCCGGCGCCATGCCTCTCATATAGCCCGTAGAATGGGTTGAGCCCAAGGCGAAACCTGCAATTGGGCATCCGGCGTGGGTTGATACGACCAAATTCCCGACGAATATAGGCCTTCATCCTTACTCATTCGAGGGCGTCAACCGATGAAGCGTTTGGCGGCGAGTGGCGCTTGCGGGTCAGGGCTCATCCGCTCGCGCCGGACGGCATCGACGATCCCCCGCGCGCCCGCGACGCGGTGCAGGCGCTGACGCTGTTCGCGCTGCGCGGGCTCGGCGTGGTCGATGCCCGCGCCCGCGGGCTGGTGGTGCAGGCGGTGCTGCCCGACGGCGGGCGCTGAGACGGCCTCACGCCGTCGCCTCCTTCCTGATCAGCGCACGCTTGCGCGCGATGCCCCAGCGGTAGTCCGCGAGACCGCCATCGCTGCGGAGCACGCGATGGCAAGGCACCGCCAGCGCGATCGGATTGGCGGCGCAGGCGCCGGCGACCGCGCGCGCCGAGGTCAGCGGGCCGACCCAGCGGGCCAGCTCGGTGGTGGTCACCGTCCGTCCGGCCGGGATCGCGCGAAGCTTCTCCCAGACCCGGCGCTGGAACGGCGTCCCGCGCATGTCGAGCTGGAGGTGAAGCCCTTCGGCAGGCTTATCCACGAAGCGGATCACCTTCGCGAGGTCGTCGCCGACCGCGGCCTCGCTCGCGACCAGCCTGGCTTCGGGAAAGCGGACCGCGAGGTCCGCCTGCAGCCCGTCGTGGCCGGCGCCGAGCAGGATGGCGCAGACGCCATCGACGCTGCGGGCGACCAGCACCGCGCCCAGGACCTCGCCCACGGCGCATTCGCCAGTCGCATGGCAGATGGTTTCGCCGGTGGCATGGGCGCGCGCTGCCGCGGGCTCGAGTCGCAGGGCGCTTCCGGAAATCATGAGGTTCATGGGATTTCACTCCTTCGTCTGTCCTCATGATCGAAATAGCCGGCGGCGCACGCGTCAGAACTCCGTTCCTTGCTTTCAAATCGACGGCTCTCCTCCGATGGATCGCGCCAAGGTGCTCCGGATCGCAAGACCCGGAACAAGACCCAGAAGATGCCATTGAGGAGCCGACGGTCATTTATCCGAGGCACGCACTTCGCGGGGAACAAACCCCGCGACATCCGCGTTCGCTTCGGTTCCTCTCCGTCGCGAGCGGCATGTTCCGCATGGACGCGTCGGTGTTTCCTCACGGGTTTGATGCACGCGCGTTGAGGCCGGACTTTTCTCACTGTCTTCGCATTTGGGGTCCTCCAGCCGTCGACAAGGGAGGGTAAGCCGTGAAGATCGTCGTCATCGGCGGCACCGGCCTGATCGGCTCGAAGACCGTTGCCATTCTGCGCCGGCACGGCCACGAGGTCGTCGCCGCCTCGCCCAACAGCGGCGTCAACACCATCACCGGCGAGGGGCTCAAAGACGCCCTGGCCGGCGCGCAGGTGGTCATCGACCTCGCCAATTCGCCGTCATTCGAAGACAAGGCGGTGCTGGAATTCTTCGAGACCTCCGGCCGCAATCTGCTCGCCGCGGAATCCGCAGCGGGCGTCCGGCACCATGTCGCGCTATCCATCGTCGGCACCGACCGGTCGCCCGACAACGGCTATTTCCGCGCCAAGGTCGCCCAGGAGAAACTGATCGAGGCCTCCGGCATCCCCTACACCATCATCCGTTCGACCCAGTTTCTGGAATTCCTCCGCGGCATCGCCGATTCGAGCGCGGCCGGAAACAGCGTCAGGATTTCGTCCGGCCTGTTCCAGCCCATCGCGGCGGATGACGTCGCCGCCAACGTCGCCGATGTGGCGCTCGCTCCGCCGCGAAACGGCATCGTCGAGATCGCCGGCCCGGAACGGGCACCGTTCAACGAAATCGTCGCCCGCTATCTGCAGGCGGTCGGCGACCCGCGCGAGGTCGCGAGCGACCCCGAGGCCCGGTACTTCGGCAGCCGGGTCGAGGAGAAATCGCTGGTGCCGCTCGGCGAGGCGCGCCTTGGCCGCATCGGTCTGGACGAGTGGCTCCGCCGCTCGCAGGCAAAAGCCTGATCCCGCATCGCAGCTACGCCCGGTCTGCCACGAACGGACCCCGGGCAACGAACGAAAGAGGGCGACCATGACGATCAAGCTCGTTGCGTTTGTTCTTTTGTGCCTCACGACCGGCACGGCGGTGGCGGAGGAACCCAAGGTCACGCCACTCCTGTCCAAGGATCTTCCGGAGAATTCCGGCAGGGAAGCTCTGATGATCACCGTCGAGCATGCCCCCGGCGGGGCGAGCGCGATCCACCGGCACAATGCACATGCGTTTGTTTACGTGCTGGAGGGCTCCGTCGTGATGCAGCTGAAGGGTGGGCAACAGGTGACGCTGACACCGGGACAGACCTTCTATGAAGGCCCTGACGACGTTCATCTCGTCGACCGGAACGCCAGCGGCACCCAGCCGGCGAAATTCCTGGTGCTCCTGATCAAGGACAAGGGCGCCCCGGCGCTCGTGCCCGCGCAGTGACTGTTGCGCAACTCGAGGACACGAAACTGACTGCGGGAAAGGCCTGATGGTTGCTGCGATGCATGAGTCCGCTTGGGCACCTCGTTGGGCACCTCGCCGCCATGACGATGTCTGCTCAACGGTCGCCATGGGGTGAGAAGCGGACGTCTTGTGCTCGGGCTGAGAATTTCGGTTTTGAAACGGAACGGTCAGAGGAGACAAACATGAGCATGAGCCTGGACAGCACCCCATACGCCTCACACCCCGGTCGGCCGCCGCACGACGAGCTGGTTCCGTCGCGCTACGCGCTGAAGGTCGGCGACATCGACGTGCTGGTGATCAGCGATGGGGTGCTGGCGCTGCCAACCAAGATGTTGGCCGCCAATGCCGACCCGGCCGAACGGCAGGCCGTGATGGACGACCTGAAACTGCCACCGGAAATGGTCGATTGGCCGCTGAACGTGGTCGTGGTGCGCAGCGGCGGCCGGACCATCCTCGTCGACGCCGGGGCCGGGGCGAACCCGAACCTGCCGAAGGCCGGGCAGTTGGGCCATCGACTGGAGGCCGCCGGCATCGATCTTGCGGACCTGACCGACGTGGTGGTGACTCACATGCACATGGACCACATCGGCGGGCTGCTCGTCGACGGCGTGAAGGAGCGGCTGCGTCCGGACCTGCGGATCCACGCGGCGGCCGCCGAGGTCGAGTTCTGGGCGAAGCCCGATTTCTCCCTCACCGTCATGCCGTCGGGTTTCCCGGAGGCGCTCGAGTCCACCGCCCAGCGGTTCTTGCGCGAGTACCGCAGCCATCTGCGGACGTTCGAGGAGCAGCACGAGATCGCACCAGGGGTGGTCGTCACCCGCACCGGCGGCCACACGCCCGGGCACAGCGTGGTCCGCCTCAAGTCCGGCGGCGACCGGCTGACGTTCGCCGGCGACGCCGTGTTCCAGGTCGGGTTCGACCACCCCGACCTGCACAACGGGTTCGAACACGACCCCATGGAGGCGGCCCGCGTCCGGGTCCGTCTGTTGCGGGAGATGGCTGAGACCGGCGAGATGCTGGTGGCCACCCACCTGTCGTTCCCGTCCCTCGGCCACGTGGCGGTCACCGGCGACGTCTTTCGTTGGGTGCCGGCCACCTGGGACTACTGACCGCTTGTCGGCTCAGGGCCGAACCAGACGACGTGTTTGAACAGCCCGTCGATCGCTGCTCACGGCAGCACGCGGCCCTTCGCGTCATTGCGCAGCGGCGCAGCAATTCAGTCGCTTTCGGAGTGAAGCGGACATTCAGCGGGACGCGAATACAGAATCGGATTTGCGTGCCTGAGTTGGCAGGCTGCTGAAAACGTCGGCCGTCATTCCGGGACGCGCCTGCTTATGGCGGCGTCCCGGAATGACGGCGGAAAGTTTTCGGCATCCTGCTAAAGCGCGCGTCGGAACGTCAGGTTGATGCGCATGCGCCCGAGGCGTTCATGATGACCGTCCTTCAGCACCGGCACACCGTGGTAGAAAAGCCGCGACGGGCCGCCCCAGACCGCGACATCGCCGTGCCTGAGCGCGAACCTCCGCACCGGGTCGTTGCGCTTCAGGCCGCCGAACTGGAACGTCGCCGGCAGGCCCAGCGACACCGAGACGATCGGATGGGCGTGGTCGCGCTCGTTCTTGTCCTGGTGCAACGACAGGCGCGCACCGGGCTCGTAGCGATTGATCAGGCATGCGTCCGGACGGAAGTCGGAATAGCCGGCGTCGGTCGCGGCCGTGACGGCCAATTCGCGGAAGCAGTCCGGCATCGGCGGCCAGGGCTGGCCGGTCTCGGGATCGATCCGGTCGTAGCGATATCCGGTCCGGTCGGTGACCCATCCGGCCGCGCCGCAATTGGTCATGGCGACCGACATCGTGAAGCCGCCGGGGGTGACCATGTGCCGGAACGGAGCCGTCGCGCCGATGTCGTGCAGCGCCGCCAGCAGCTCCGTTTCGAACGGAAGCGCCGCGCCGTGCAGCAGCACGGCTCCCTCGGCCATGATCTCCTTCGACGGCCGCAACGGCGCGATGCGTTCGAACAGGTCGTTCATGTTCATCGGGTGCCTTGCGACGCCTCCCGGTCGAGCAGGGTGCGCCTGCGCTCGACGCCCCAGGCATATCGCGAGAGCGAACCGTCATGGCGCACCACGCGATGGCACGGAATGGCGACGGCGAGGCTGTTCGCGGCGCAGGCCGCGGCGACCGCGCGCGCCGCCTTCGGCGCGCCGATGCGCCGCGCGATTTCGGCATAGCAGACCGTCGCGCCTACGGGAATCTGCTGCAGCGCCTGCCACACGCGCTGCTGGAAGGCGGTGCCGCGGACGTCGAGCGGAAGGTCGAGGCCGGTCCCCGGCGTCTCGATGCAGCCGATCACCCGCGCCACCAGCGTCTCATAGTCGCGATCGGCGCCGATCAGATGCGCGTTCGGAAAGCGGTCCTGAAGATCGCGGACGAGCGCGTCCGGGTCGTCGCCCAGCAGGATCGCGGCGACGCCTCTCCTGCTCGAGGCGACGAGGATGGCGCCGAGCGAGGTCTGCCCGACCGCGAACCTGATGTCCTCGTTCGTGCCGCCGGCGCGGTAGCGCGACGGCGTCATGCCGAGCATGTCCGTCGACTTCTCGTAGAAGCGTCCGCTGGAATTGAACCCGGCATCGTAGATCGCCGCGGTGACGGTGTGGCCCGAGGCCAGTCCGTGGCGCAGCTTCTTGGCGCGGTGGGCCGCGGCATATCCCTTCGGCGTCAGCCCGGTGGCGGCCTTGAACACGCGATGGAAATGGCTCGCGCTGCGGCCGATCGCGCCGGCGAGCGCGTCCAGCGACGGCTCTTCCTCGCTGTCCTCGATGATCCGGCACGCCCGCGCAACCAGGGCCGCGTTCCCGGCCTCGATCGAAGGCCCGTCCGGATTGCACCGCTTGCAGGGCCGGAACCCGGTCGCCCTGGCGCTCTCGAGCGTGTCGTGAAGCTGGACGTTGTCCGGGCTTGCCGCGCGCGACGGGCACGACGCCCGGCAGTACACGCCCGTGGTCGCGACCGAGTACCAGAGCTGCCCGTCCGCGGTCTTGTCGCGGGCGACAATTCGCGCCCACCGCGGATCGTCGGCCACGGACGGCGGTGTCGGCTTCGGCGTGTCGGCGAGTGTCGCAACCATTGTCCTGCACTCTGATGTGACCGCTGGGCGAAGATGCCGCCGGTGTCCTGTTGGCTGCGCCCCGGGTCTTGCTTTCAAATTCGATTGTCGCCCGACGGAAGCTGACCGCGCGGCGGAGTCGACCCGTGATCTGCCAACAAGGCCGAGGAAGCCACCCGATTTCCGCCCGCACCGCTGTCATCGCCCGCTTGCACTGCCGTCATCGCCCGCGAAGGCGGGCGATCCAGTCTCACGGCGACGGCGGCCGGAGCGAGCCGGTGTTTCACACCCTCTCAGGTTGCTTCCGCTGCGTCGTTGCCGAGGACTGGGCTGCCGGAGCGGCGGGCCAGTGCATCGATGTTCTGCAGGGTGCGGCGAAGCGCGCTGCTTGATGTGGCAAGGGTGTAGGGGAAATAGACGACCCGGACGCCGAGCGCCGCAAACTCGCGTTCGAGCTGCTCGCCTTTCTCGGTCCCCCGCCAGTCATCTCCCTTGAACAGCACGTTGAATCCGAGCTCCCTCCACACTTCGGCCCTGTCGTTGCTCGTGACCGGGACCGCCGCGTCGACGAAACGAACATGGCGGACGATCTCCAGCCGTTCGGCCAGCGGAATGACGGGCGTCACCGGCTTGCGCCGGATCAGCACCTCATCGGCCAGCACGCCCGCGATCAGGTAGTCGCAGCGCTCCTTGGCCTGACGCAGGAGGTTGAGGTGACCGATGTGGAACAGGTCGAAGACGCCGGGCGCGAAGCCGATGCGGACCATGGAGCTGGTGTCCTGATTTCGACAATTGATTGGGCGCACCTGAGGCCCGCACTCGGGTGCGCGGACCTCAGGTGACTTGGCCTCAGGTGACTTGGCCTCAGGTGACCTGGCCTCAGGTGACCTGGCCTCAGGCAACCTGGCCGCGGATCAGGCGGCTTTGATCAGCCCGAGCTGGGTCAGCGCGGTCACGCCGTCGTCGAGGCCGATCTCCTCGACGATCCTGCCGCCCTGCACCTTCAGCACCGTGGTGCCGGTGAAGTGCATCTTGCGCCCGGTCGCCGCCGGAAGGCCGCCGATCAGGAAATCCTTGAACGCCGGCCCCGTGTGGGTGCCGCCGCCTTCCCATTGCCCAACCACATAATCGCCCTCGGCGATCAGGTCCGCGGTGCCCCAGAAATTGAGATCGGGGAATGCGGCGCGGAAATCGGTCATGAACGCCCTGATGTCGTCGCGGCCGCGGCGCGGTTCATGCAGCGAATATTTCAGCAGCATGTCCGGCGCGGCGATTTCGTCGATCACGGCAAGGTTGACCGTCTTGCCCCAGAATTCGGTGAACCAGCGGCCGACCACGGCCTTGTTGTCGTCTTCCTTGCTCATGGGAGTGGCTCCTCATTGTTTGTCTCGTGAGGATCACCGGCATCAGCCGATGATCTGCGCGACGACTACGCGTGAGGCGGCTCTGCCAAACTCCGGTTCTTGCCTTGAAATCGAAACGTCGCTCGCGACGGCGACGACAACTCCGCCGGTGAGCAGGTCTATCGCATTCGGTGCGCCTCGGGCGGTGCGCTCCCTCCCCCTGAAAGGGGGAGGGTTGGGGTCATAGGCGCTAGGTTAGTAGGTAGACGCCAAGAGTCACGATGTGATTCAAGATTGGGATGGTGATTCGTGCT
>JAIESI010000272.1 GCA_019746135.1 Xanthobacteraceae bacterium | reverse complement strand
AACACCGGAAACGCGGTGCTCCTTCACATTATGATCTGCTGCTGATTACTGGACTAATGGCGAGCTCGCCATTACTCAAGCCAGGACGCGATGTAGGCGGCATGGTCGGCGCGTGGTTCGGGCGTGATGCCGACGCTGGCACAGAGGAAGGCTGCGCCGAGCTCGGCGATCATCTCTTCGCGCGCATAGGCATGATCGCCGAAACGCTTGCCGAGCTCACGGTTGCTGCGATGCGCCGGCGCCGTCCAGTGGACCAGCTCGTGTAGGAGAGTAGCGTAATAGGCTTCTGCCGCCGTCGATGTGCCGGTGTCGTGGAAGCTTGCATAAGCTGGCATCTCGATGCGGTCGACAGACGGGATGTAGCAGGCGCGGTTGCCGCCGGTGCGTATTTCGGCGCCGGTCGCGGCGACAAAGGCGTCAGCGCGTTCGATCCGATCAGCGCGCGTGTCGGCCGGAAAGTCGATGGGAGTGACTGGGTGGAACCGGTCGGGCAAACCCTCGATCTGGTCAGTGCAGAACACCGTGTAGGCCTTGAGGAAGGCGATCTCGCGATCGACTTCGGTGCCGGCCTCGTCGGTCTCGGTCTTCGTGATCCGGTTGGCATAGACGACCATGCTGCCCGTCTCGCCCTTGCGGACGTGGCCGCCGAGTTCAAGCGCCTGACGGAAGGTCATCCAGGTCGGCGAGCGGAAGCCGCGCGCGACGGCCTCTGACCAGAGTAGGATCACGTTGATGCCCGAATAGGGCTCGCCATTGTGGCGGAGCGGGCGGGCGACGTTGCTGCCAGGTCCGGCGGTCCAGGGCTTGAGCCACGGGTGAACTCCCCGCTCCAAGTCCTCGATGATACGGTTTGTGATGCGCGTGTAGACATCGAGGGCAGCGTGGCTGTTTGTTGTCGGCATGATTGGAATCTCCATCGTGTTGGGCCGCACCACGCGGCCTTTCGACGGCGATCCCGAAAGCGGAGCGGCGGCGGCCGGCGCACCCGCTCGCGCGCATCGCGCATTTCGGAATGGTGGGATTGCGGGCCGTAACAAAGTGGAGGACGGCGAAGCCGTTGCGCCGGACGCGCGCTCCGCCAAGATCACCGCCTCTTCGAAAGGCCGGTGCTGCTAACCGGGAGATGACAATGCCGACGACGCTCGGCACGTAGGGACGACGCGCGCACGGCCGCCACCGTCTGGATCGAGATCAGTGCGTCTACAGCGCGCGAAGCTGTGCCAATATCCAAGCTGCGCCGGCCCGCGTGACTTGTGCCGGCGCAAACCAGCGCGCCCGCTCACGCATGCGCTCGATGACGACCCACTCATCCCAGATGCGCGCCCAACGCGTCTGCGGGTCGATGGCGATAACCGGCGCAACAATGACCGGATGGTCTATCTGGAGTGGATAGAGTGTACCGACGAACCGGTACGGGCGCTCGGGGCTATCCTGCAAGATCGCCCGACATTCGGTCTTGCGGGCAGTGTCGAGCTCTGCGCGCCCCGGCTGCCAGCCAATCGCGAGCATGTCGAGGATCGACGATGCGCGCAAAATCCTTTCCCTGTCCAAGCTTGGAGCCATAGGACTGCTTCATCGATTGGGGCTTGACGCGGACATACCCATCGCACGCGGCTTGTCGGTACCGCATCGAAATGCTGTTGCGGACGAGTCGGCAATGTCACGGGCGACCGTGTTCGCATCAAGGCTTTTGCCGTCAACGACGCCCATGCTGCAAGCACCTTGCGGCGTAACCTTGATGACGAGCAATTCCTCGACGGTTATGGCCTTGTCGGCCTTCATGTCGAAATCTCCCCGCCTGATGCGGAGAATGGCGGCGTAAGGCCTGCCGCCGACCAAGCGCCATTCGAGCCTGTCGCCAAAGGCCTTGCTATCGGCGCCTTGCCACAAGAGTCCGTCTTCGATGATCGCTTTCTCTCGACCCGTCGGCCCGAGCTCGACGGCGACCATGTTGCCCAGGTCGTGATAGACTGCGCTGTAACCGGCGGGCCCTTGGCAGCGCCAGGAATTGAATTCGCGTTTAGACCTGATGTTCGTGCAGCCAGGACCGCTCGTCGCAGAGTAAGTGAATTCGGCGGCCCCGGCCGAACCCGCCGCGAAGACCACAGCAACGGCGATTGCGAGCAAGCGGCTCGTCATATCCGCACCGCCTGCTGCTGGCGCAGGCGACGGGCTTCGGCGTGGTCTTGACCGTAAAACATCCGCTCGCGCGCACCGATCATACCGATCAGCTTCACGAGCTGCGGCAGTGCAAAGACAAGGAACACCATTCCAACGCCCCCGAACGGTAACAAGACAATTCCGAGCGCCAGATGGACGAACGTGAGGGGCGTACGCATATTCCGGTCGAAGGAGACAAGCCCGCCGGACGTTTTCACGCCCCAAAGTTGCGATACCAATCCTTTGCTGGCGGCGAAGAACTTGTCGAAACAGAACTCGCCCTCTGCACCAACATTCATGGTGGCCAACACCTGATTGCCAACCCACACGTTCTGCACCATCACGCGCCGGCCGGTTGGCTCGACGAGTTCAATGAAGGCGTACAGCGTATGGTGGTTGTTGAATTCAGATTGGCCGATCGCCGTAACCGTTCCGCTGATCTTAAAAAGGCCCATGGTCACTCCCTTTACGCGTTCCAAAACCAACGACATCGCATTCCCACAGCGGCGCCTCGGGACCGGCGGCCGTTCTGTTTTTCGCCGCCCGAGCCCGCTGTGGCCGAAAGTGAATTCCAAGGTCAGCGGCAGCATTGGCGTAACCGGACCGGTCAACAGACGCCCAATCGCCTCCTGAAACCGACCTCGCCTTATACGGTAGAAAGTGTTTTTTATATCTTAAAAGATGTTGCAGAATTCGCTCGGCAGTTGCTTGAAACTGCCGGATGGGGAGGCGCTCATCCACCAAGGACACGCTCGCCCGCAACGTCCTGCGGCTGCGCCGGAAACGCGAGTATTCGCAAGCTGATCTCGCACTGCGCGCACGCGTGACCCAGGCGCTGGTGAGCGCGCTGGAGCTGGGACGGGCCAATCCGACGGTCGAAACCTTGGAACGCTTGGCACGGGCGCTGGGTGCCAGCGTCGCCGAGCTATTTGCAACAATCGAGCCCTGACTCTCGAACCGAGCACCAAACGTTGACGCTTGCGGGCCACCCCGCAAGAGGCGGTCCGCACGAACCCGCACTCGCTTTTCCCGTAGATGCGAACGAGCGCTCCCACGAAAAGGACGCGCTCGTAGCCCGGTCGATGAACGCCCCGCCAGGATGGCGGGGCGTCGTCGTGGTCGCGAGTGTCACTCGTCGTGGCGACGGGACCAGATCAGCGAGAACTCGCCGTCGACTTCGACAAGGGAGGCGTAGATCGGGGCCGGGAAGCTCGGGTCATCGAGCTTGACCGAAAGGTACTCGCGGCCCTCGTTCGACTTCTTCTTCCAGGCTGCACCGAATTCCGTCGATCCTGCGAAGATTCGGTAATCTGGCCCCTTGTCATTGGTCTTTTCGGCCGGCGTGATCCGCGTCTTCGTGTTGAGCGCGAGCGTCTTGACCGCGCCGGTGAAGCCGTTCTCGCTCTTGGTGAAAGTGCCGATGGTAGCCATAGTGATCTCCTCGTTCTGTTGCTCGGGCTCGCGACCATCGCGGCCCGATGGCGATCCACGGGCCCGGGGGCGATCGCACCGCACCGAACCGGGGCCCCCGCGGCACTCGCGCCGTGGGGTGGTCCTTACGGCCGAAGCGCAGCGCAGGACGGCGGAAGGCCAACTTGTTTGTTGCGCGAGGAATGACGCGCAGCGGCAGGGGAACCGGCCGTGCCCGAAATGGCCGCCGCGCTGATGGCGCCGCGTGTGTCGTTGCCAACCGACTCCAGGTCGGAAGGCCGTTCGTCCTCCGGCCGCATAAATCCGCGTTCGATCCGCACTGTGCCGTCGTGATTGAGCACGACAAGGACGCCGTTATGCGCCATCTCGTCGAGATCGAAGGCGTATTGCAGTTCCGATAATCGCTCGATTTCGGCTTCGAGTTCACCGAATTTGCCATCGACATCATCGGGAAGTTCTTCGGCGCCTTCGTATTTCGCCGTAAGCGCGTCGAACTCGGTCTGCACGGCATCGAGCCGCTCCTGATCCTCCGGCAACAACGGTACCTTGTGGGCATAGATGCGCCGCATGCCGTGAGCGTGCGGAAAATCGATATGCGCTTGTGCCCACTTCCATCCCTCCTTGAGAACGTCATCGGCGACCGCCTGCAGTTTTTCCATCGCCAGCCGGTCGAGCAAAGCCGCGTCCTCGAAATACCCGCCGTAATCTTCCGCAAACAGGTCGCGGACAATGACCCCACCCGCTTCGCCGTAGGCGTCCGCGCCGACGAAACGCGCGCGGCGGTCGCGCCCGGGAACGTGCGCCTCGGTCAGCATGCGGCGGATGAGCGAGGCCTCCTTGCTGTAAGACAGGCTTTCGAACGCTTCCTCCTGTCGCGCGTGATCTTCGGTCAGGCAGAACGCCATCAACTGCTCCAACGTCAGGCCACCGTCGCGATAGACTTTCATCAGCTTCGGGCTGGCGGCGCCCAGGCGCAAACGCTGACGCACCACATGCGGGGTTACACCAAAACGCGCAGCGATATCCTCCGCGCTCATGCCGCGCGCCTCGGCCAGTTGATTGAACGCCTCAAACTGATCTGCGGGATGCATGTTGGTGCGGATCACGTTTTCCGCGAGAGAGATTTCGTGAGGGTCATGCTCGGTGTCGAGCACACAGCGGATCGGCTCAGTCTTTTTGATTTCTCGGCGCTTGGCGCGCAGCAACTGGGCGAGCCGCCGGCCTTCGCCGATGGTGACAAGATAGCTGCCGGTCTGCTTGCCGCGACCGTCGCATTCCGGCTCGACGACGAGATTTTGCAAGAGGCCCTTGGCGGCAATGCTGGCAGCCAAGGCATCGATGTCCGCTGCAGTATGCGGCGTCCTGCGGACGTTCTTCGGCGACTTCTTCAGCTTGTTGAGCGGGATGTAAAGCACTGCACCGCTCTCGCGGCTGGGTTCGGATTTCACAGTCATGATGGTTCTCCTTCGGTTTGGGGCGCAAAGCGCACTTCGCGCCATGCGCCCCTGCCCGTCGGCGAGACCGGGGGATAGCAAGCGCCAGGGCGGCCGAAGCGGAGGGGGATCGCCCGCCCGAAGGGCCGCTCGAACGAGCGGGTCTGCACAAGCGCATGCTGGTGTTGGGAAATTCAGAGTGTGAGACAGCGCGGAAGACCGGGGACACCGCTCCGGCCGGCGTCGGCGTTTGCCGGCGCTTTACCCTCGCGCGCGCGAGGGGCGGAGCCCCATAGGCGCTAACTTAGTGACGTAAGTTGTACTCGTTAGTTAGATGATGCAATGCGAAGCCCGCGTGGACCTCCGTATTGGCGGTTCGCAGAGGTGACGAAAAAATGCCTCGTGATCTCGAAAGAGCCGGTGGAGCCCCATCCATATCCTTTTGAAAGAGAGAAGTTGCGAAGCTCCGCCACAGTGCGCAGACACGGCGTTCTCTCGGCATCTCGGTGTTCTGTCGGGTCGGGAGCAGGATGGCGATGGCGACGATCGACCAAGCTTTCAACCGCTGGGCAAAGCCGCATGAGCGTTTGTCGTCGCAGGCCTACCTCGGATTTAGCGAAGTTACCGCCTAGCTAATGCTCGGTGACAGTTGCCTTGTCTGACGCAGTCGCCAGCCACCCGTCGGACACCACGAATTCGTGCCGGCCGAAACAGATCCCACAGAGCAGCCGCATCGTGTAGCCAGTTGGCACCTCTATGGGAGCCGA
Organism: Xanthobacteraceae bacterium; assembly: GCA_019746135.1. Classification (GTDB taxonomy): domain Bacteria; phylum Pseudomonadota; class Alphaproteobacteria; order Rhizobiales; family Xanthobacteraceae; genus Z2-YC6860. The sequence goes on along the minus strand of JAIESI010000272.1, from coordinate 6,208 downwards.
TCTCGTCGACGACAGCGACTGCGAGGCGGCGGCGGACCAGGCGGTTGACCAAACTGGCGAACGGATTTGGGGGAAAACCGGCGCGACCCTGTACGCGGGTTGCATGATCTCAACCAAGGGAGAATGCGATACCGCCTGGGGCGCGCCCGAGCTCTATCGCACGTGCCTCCTGGACCCGCTCAGCCTCAAGGATCTTTACGAGCGCTATTATCCGGAAGCGGCCAGGCTGATCGAGATCGACAAAAATGGCGACATCAGCAAGACGTCGATCAGCTTTCTGCTGACGTTTCGAGGAAGCGTGTTGCGTACGCTCCGGCCACTCGCCCATGCGTGGGCCGACGTGCCGCCGGAAAGGCAGTTCTCCTTCTCGGCTTGGGTCACGGGGGACAGGCCAAATCAGCCGAGGATCGTGATCGTGCAGCGCAGTGGGCGGCATCCGGAAATGAGCGCCGCCTGGATCGGCATGGTGATGGACACGATCACCAATGTCGTCGGCGACCCGCAATTTTCGAACAGCCGTACGCGAACTCGATCCTTCATTCTAGACGAAGCGCCGGCGTTGGGTGCGCTCCGGCGGTGGGCGGAATTGCTCGACACCGGGCGCAATAAGGGCGCCGCCACCTATGCTGCGATCCAAGATGTCGCCCAGTTCCGCCGACTCTATCGCGAAGCCGCGGACAGCATCTTTCAGCGCTTTGCGACCAAAATCATCTGCGCACAGACCTATGGGCCGGAAACAAAAGCGCTTGCCGAGAACGAGATCGGCAAGCGCGAGGTGCTGGAAAAAGAGACCACGACAACGGTCGATCGCGGATCCTCCGGCCGGTCCGAGAGCGTGTCGGTAAACAAGCGACCGAAAGAGGTGCTCATCGTTCGGCCCGAGCATCTGGTGCTGCGGCTCGGCATCTTCAATCGGCGGGTGAAAGCACTCCTCGTCGGCCTCGGCGACGTGCTTGAGCTCGAATGGCCGATCACGACATGGCGGAAGCGCCGATAAGGCCAAGCGGGGCGCCGGGCCGGACGCTCGCGCCTCGTTAGCCGGCGGTTGATGCTGTAGCTCGGGCACCAGAAGCGCGGCACCTTGTCCCAAGAAACCGCTGAACGCCCTCTAACAGACTGATATAATTACATAATACCGCTTCTAATTCTGCGCCCAAAGGCTGAGAAAAGCTGATTATTGAAGAGGCCTCTTTCAACAGGGGCCTTTGTCTTGGTCGCGACTTGGAATCCGGCGGCGAGCAGCCGGTACTACACGCGTCAAACCGAGTACTACCTCGGCGGCACAGAACCAGACGGCGTCTGGTACGCGCCAGCCCGGGATTTTGCGCTGGTTGACGGTTCGCTGGTTGAGCGCAAGACGTTTGAAAGGCTGTACGACGCCATAGGTGAAGATGGCCGGCCCCTGCTTGATCGGGTCCGCCGACACAAAGAGCGCACACCGGCTTTTGACGTCACCTTGAGCGCACCGCGCTCGGTGAGCCTGGCGTGGGCATTTGGATCGCACGCAACAAAGCAGGCGATCGAGGCCGCGCAACATCGCGCCGTGCGCGCAACACTCGCGATGTTGGAGCGCGAGGCCACGTGGGCCCGCCGGGCCCGCGGAGGCCTTTTCCTCGAACAGGTCGGTCTATCAGCCGCGTGCTTCCGACATGGCGAGAGCAGGCGAGCTGAGCACATCGACGGCCGCATCTTTGCAGATGCAAACCTTCATACGCATTGCGTGTGCCTGAACCTGGCTACACGACCAGATTTTTCGATCGGCGGGCTACATAGCAAAGTCATCCGCGACTTCAAGATGGCGGCCGGCGCCGTCTATCATGCTGCTCTCGCGCATGAGCTTGAGAAAATCGGCTTTGCAATCGACCGCGTCGGTCGAAATGGCGTGTTTGAGATCGTCGGCGTTGACGATGCGACTATTGGATATTTCAGTGCACGCCGGCAAGAGATTGAAGACGAACTCGCGCTACATGGCGTCACGAGCGCGGAAGCCACCGCACTCGCCGCCGCGATCTCGAAGGCAACGCGCGGCGCAAAGCTCACCGGTGAAACGCTCAAGCGCGAGGAAGTCTGGGCCGATGCTGCCCGATCGCTCGGTATCGACGTCGAAAATTTCACGGAAAAGCTGCGCGACCAAGCGCACGTGCTCGATCGCGAGGCTGCCGAACAAATCCTCGCCGAGCGCCTTGCGGCGTTGCCGCGTGCCCTCACTGAGCACGAAAGCGTCATCGAACGCCGCGAGTTGATCCGCTCTGTCGCGGCTGCCCTTGTAGGCACCGGCCTATCCTCCGAGCGTGTCAGCCGAGAGGCAGACCGTCTCCTGCGTGATGGCGCGATCCTCGAGATCGGGCAGGATGCACTCGGTCTACCCTGCTACTCGACACCCGAAATGCTCGCCATCGAGCGCGCGGTGGTCGCCTCGGCGCAGACTCTTGCATCTCGTCCTTGGCACGCCATCGATCGGGGAAAGATGGAAACCCGCTGTATGGCTGCCGGCTTGAGCGCCGAGCAGACCGGAGCGGTTCTCACTGCCTGTGACAATTCGGCAATTGCGATCATCGAAGGCGCGCCAGGGAGCGGCAAGACGACGACGCTGGCGTCGGTCGTCGAGGCCTATCGTGTGATTGGTTGTACCGTCCTTGCGACGGCCACGGCTTGGCGCATCGCCACCATGCTGCGCGACGATCTTGGCGTCGAGGCTCGTGCCACTGCATCCTGGATCGCCAAGATCGACGCCGGCGAAAAAGTCCTCGACGAGCGCACAGTCTTGATCGCCGACGAAGCGGGACTGCTCAGCTCGCGCGATATGCGCGCTCTGCTCGGTGCGGTGGCGAAAGCCGGTGCCAAGCTTGTGCTGGTCGGTGACCGGCAGCAACTCCAGCCGATTGGGGCCGGTGCCGGCCTCACTTTGGTGACCCGCGCGATCGAAGCTGCCGTGGTAGAAGAGATTGTTCGTCAGAAAGAACCGTGGCTGCGCGAAGCAATCGCGGATTTCGGCGCCGGCCGCGCAGCAACGGCTCTCCAAGTGTTTGCGGCCCGCAGCCTTCTCGTCGAAGCCCAAGGCGCCAAAGCCGCCATTGCCGCCATCATCGACGCAGCAGACCAGGCCCGCTCCCCCGACCAAAACGCATCGATCCTGATCCTTGCGAAATCGAATGCTGCGGTAGCCGCAATCTCGGGCGAGGCGCGTGGGCGACTCAAGGCCGTGGGACTGATCAGGGGTAAAGAGATTTCGTTCACTGCCGCGACGCCCTCGGGTCATGCGACTGAGATCCGCCTTGCCCGCGGTGATCGCGTCCGGTTCCTGGTGCGCGACGATGACCTTGGCGTGATCAACGGCACGACCGCCACAGTCACAAAGGTCAGCGAGCTGCGCAGCTTGACCAGTGGCGGATCGAGCATCCGCATCGAGGCCGATATCTCCGGCCAGCGGGTCACTTTTGATCCCATGCAACTCGCCGATGCGAAGGGGCGGCCGCGCCTCGGCTGGGCCTACGCCGCGACGATTCATGGCTCGCAGGGTCTGACCGTCGACCGCGCCGTCGTCTACGTTGATCCTTCGCTCAATCGGCATGACATCTATGTTGCCGCGAGCCGAGCCCGCCAGCAGACCACGCTCGTCGTCGACGCCAAGGGCATCGACCGGCGGCTGATGTCTGAGCTTCCGATCGACCGCCAGAGCGATGACCTAGTTTTCAGCGGCGTACAGCGACGTACTTGGCTTGCCGAGCGCCTGTCGCGCGCTGCTCCAAAAATCTCGACACTGGATGTGATCGAGGCGAGCCATCCCCGCGAGTGGCAGGCGCAACGAACGCCAGAGCGGCGGCGCGAGGAGCTCAGCTATGAGCTCTAACCACGCGGGATCAAGACATCGGCATTCCAAAGAGCTCGAATTTTGGACGATCATCAATGAACTGCCTGACCGAATCCCGGTCGGCAGGGCCGAACTGGAGGCCATCGAACGGTATTTCGAGGAGGTGATCGAAGAGTGCATGCAAAAAACCGGTTTCCAGTCAGCGTTGAGGGAGAGACATGGTCGATATTCCGCCGCTGTATGATGTTCATCTGCTGAAATTCCATGTCGAAGTATTCGCCAAGACAGCGGTCTCGAATGGCATTTGGCTGATGGGCGAATGGCATGCGCAAAAACCTCGCGACCGCAGGGAGTTTTCTCCCAAACTCCAACACTTGTTTGAACCGCGTTGTTGGCCAGAAGCGCTGCGGACGCTCGAAGGCTTCGATAGTACGACTCGATTTAGGATTTTTGCGGTGAGCTTTATGTACCACGCCAATGCAGGCGAGTCTCTTTTTCAGAGACTCATTTCGATGCACCCCGAGATGCTGCGTGAAGCACTCGATGCGGAGTGGATGCGAGTCCGGTCACGCGTCGGTCGGACCGGCATTCAATTCAAAGATAACGATGTTGCTAAAGAGCGGCTACACAGAATTGCCGACAGTCGATATGATAGTCAGTTATCCAAAAAGGAATGAACCGTGGCCCGCAAGCATCTCCTGAAGACCAAGGGCAATGCCGAAAATGCCGCGATATCGGCACGCAATGTTCTTATCTACATTCGCGTATCAACCGATGCGCAGGCCCAAAACCTGTTGAGTCTTGCGGATCAGGAGAACCAGCTGCTGGCGCGCTGCAAAAGAGACGGCGACCATGTCGTGGGTATCTTTCGTGAGGAGGGTGAGACTGCAACGAATATGCGCCGTCCAGCCTTCGAAAGCATGATCGCGCGTGCGACTGACGGAAGCCGATCTGTCAACGCGATCATCGTCTATTCATTTTCACGAGCGTTCCGAAACCAAGTCGAGCAGGAATTGACTGTTCAACTGCTCCGCAAGCATCGTGTTGAATTGCTTTCGCATGCCGAACCGCTGACGCAAGACGATACAGGCGATCTTTTTCGCAAGTTCATTGGCATCGTCAATGAATTTCAGTCAAAGGAGACCTCGCGTGCAACAACTCGAACGATGAAGGAAAATGCAAGACGCGGCTACTCGAATGGTGGGATCATTCCGTTTGGCTACAAGTCGGTCGACGCGGAGATAATCGGACAAAAACAAAAGAAAAAACTCGCAATTGAGCCGGCTGAGGCGGAGATCGTATGCCTGATATTCCGCCTAGCTGTCGAAGGTGATGGACGCAGCGGTCCCCTGGGAGCCAAGAAGATTGCGGTCTGGCTCAATGAACAAGGCTACAGGACGCGATTTGGAGCACTGTTTGGGACCGGGGCGATCCACGAAATTCTGACTCGAGAAGCATATACCGGCGTCCGACGGTTCAATGAATTCGACCGAGACGATGAACGGAAGGCTCCCTCTGAAATCATCGAATACGAAGTGCCCGTTATCATCGACCGAGCGACCTTCGATATCGTTCAGAATCTGCTTATTTCGCGGCAGCCCCGTGCGCGCGGGCCGCGCCTTACGTCCACTCCGTCTCTGCTCGGTGGGCTGGTGCGGTGTGACTGTGAAGAGTCCTATGCGCTCACCGCAGCGACCGGAACGTCACGCAACGGGACAATCTACACCTACTATAAGTGCAATCAGGGGATGAAGCGAGGAGCGCAAAGCGGCTGTGGAGTCACTTGCGTCAATCGGAAGATTTCACGACCTGTTCTCGAAAAACTCGTAACTGATGCTTTGCTTGATCAACTTCTCACGACCGAGCGAGTGACCTCGATTTTAATCGCCCTTAAGGCTCGGCGCGACAGTCGTCAGGCAACTGCAGATCGCCGAATCTCGGAACTCGGAAAGCAGATGCTGGATGCCGAAGAGCGGCTGTCAAGGATTTATGCCGCGATCGAGGGAGGAACGCTCGATGGCTCAGAGGCCAGCCTCAAAGAACGGGTCAAGTCGCTTGTCAGTTCCAGAGACAAAGCCGTCGAAGCTTTGGCGTATGCCAAGAAATCAGCAGCGAACCCGGTCGACATAGACACAGTGGCAATCGAACGCTTCATTCGTTTGATGCGCGATAGGCTGGTTTCCGCCGACGTGGCAGCTCGGAAAGCCTACCTGGCCGCTATTGTCGACCGCATCATTGTTTCAGAACGAACGATCCGGATTATTGGCTCGAACGACAATGTCCAATCGGCTTTTTGCCCCGACGGGCAGGATGCTCCCCCGGTTCGCAAATCTGTTCAGGAATGGTGCCCCTGGCCGGTTTCGAACCAGCACGGTGTTGCCACCACCAGATTTTGAG
>JAIESI010000179.1 GCA_019746135.1 Xanthobacteraceae bacterium | reverse complement strand
AAAGCGCGCCGGATGGAACACAGATTTCCTCCTCCAGGTCCTGCAAATCACCCGTTAACCTGGATTCCTTGCCGTGGGACCACCGTATTGGCCTCGCATCACTCGCTGGGGGCGACCGTATAGCCTTCGAAGTAGACGCGGCTGTCGGCCTTCGACCACAGTCCAACGCGGCCGGAGACCGGCTCCGCCAAGGTGTGCTCAAGATAGAGCTTGCCGTCGAGATAGCCTTCCACCCTGGTGACCGCGATACGAACCTTGAGATCGTGCCAGACGCGGCTCGGCGTCGGCGTGTTGCGGATCCACTTGACCGACGAGCGCTTGCCCTTCTCGAATCGCCCGATCCGCCAGATACCAACGAAGCTGATAAACGATTTTGGCTCGGCGCCCACGGTCTCAGCCGACGGCGAGAGTTCATCGCGATTCATGGTTGGCGCAACTGCCGGACGCCCATTCACCACGCTGGCGCAGGACGCTGGGCGCACCTATCGCCTCGGAGTGTTGTGGCCCCATTCCCGCGCACGGCATGGCGGATGAGCGCGCTGCGCTCGCTGGCGCTGGCGCTGGCCGACGCCCCAGAGCCGGCGATGCAGCCGGTCGAGCAGGAGATAGATCACCGGCGTGGTGTAGAGCGTGAGTGCCTGCGACACCAGGAGCCCGCCCACGATGGTGATGCCGAGCGGCCGGCGCAGTTCCGAGCCCGGGCCGGTCGCGATAACCAGCGGAAGCGCCCCCAGCATTGCCGCCATGGTCGTCATCATGATCGGCCGGAAGCGGGCGAGGCAGGCCGCGAAAATCGCTTGTTCCGGGGAGAGCCCGTGATTGCGCTCACCTTCGAGCGCGAAGTCCACCATCATGATGCCATTCTTCTTGACGATGCCGATCAGCAGGATAATGCCGATGAAGGCGATCAGCGTCAGCTCACTGCCGAACAGCTGCAAGGCGAGCAGCGCGCCAAGACCCGCCGACGGCAGGGTCGAAATGATCGTCAGCGGGTGGGCGAGGCTCTCGTAGAGCACGCCCAGCACGATGTAGACCGCGATCAGCGCGGCGGCGATCAGCAGCGGCTGGGCGCCGATCGACTGGCGATAAGTGCGCGCGTCGCCCGCATAGTCGGCATGGAGCGTATCGGGCATGTGCAGCTCGGCCATTGCCCGGTCCACGGCCGCGGTCGCCTGTTCGAGCGTGACGCCCTCGGCCAGATTGAAGCTCAGCGTGACTGAAGGAAACTGTCCCTGATGATTGATTGTCTGCGGCTGCGGCCCGCGTCGTACCTTGGTCACAGCAGATAGCGGCACCTGGGTCTTATTGGCGCCATTGACATAGATGCGGCTCAGGTCGGTCGGATCGCGCTGATAGAGCGGATCGACTTCGAGCACGACGCGGTACTGGTTGCGCTGGGTATAAAGAGTCGAGATTTGCCGCTGCGCGAAAGCATTGTTCAGCGCGTTGTCGATGTCCTGGACGCGGACGCCGAGCCGTGCCGCCTCGGTCCGATCGATGACGACGTTCACCTGCAGGCCGCTCGGTCGCCCGTCGGTGGACACGTCGCTAATCTCCCGCACCGTCACGAGCTTGTCGCGCACGCGCGGCGCCCAATAGAGGAGCTCCTGGTAGTCCGGATCCCAGATCGTGTACTGGTAGGTCGAATCGGTCTGGCGGGCGCTCAACCGCACGTCCTGCATTGCGCTCATATATACGCTCAGGCCCGGGACTTTGTCGGCCTTGGGGCGTAGCCGATTGATCACTTGCCGCACGCCGATGCCACGCTCGGACAGGGGTTTGAGGCTGATGAACAGCCAGCCCGCGTTGACCGCTGCATTGAAGCCCGAGGTGCCGATCGAGGAGCCGACGCCGGACACCGCCGGGTCGGAAAGCACGATCTCGGCCACTTTCTGCTGCAACTCGTGCATCGCCTGGAACGAAATGTCTGGTGCAGCATAAGTGCTGGCGTAGATCAGGCCGGTGTCGTCCTGCGGAAAATATCCCTTGGGGATCTTGACATAGAGAAAGCCGGTAAGCGTGAGCGTCACCGCCATTGCGATGAGCATCAGCCCGCGGCTGTGCAACACGGCGCGGAGCGTGCGGCCGTAGAAAGCGATCGCCAGGCGCAAGATCCGCTCGACGATGCGGTCGAACCCGGTCCTGTCCGGGCTTGGCGCTGCATTCACGAAATGCGCGCAGATCATGGGCGTCACCGAGAGCGATACCGCGGTGGAAATCGCGATCGCAAAGGCGAGCGTCACCGAGAATTCGCGGAACACGCGGCCGACCAGGCCGCTCATGAACAGCAGCGGGATGAAGGCCGCCACCAGCGACAAGCTGATCGAGACCACAGTGAATCCGATCTGCCGCGCGCCTTCGAGCGCCGCCTTGAGCGGCGTCATGCCCTTCTCGAGATTACGGAAGCAATTCTCGATCATGACGATCGCGTCATCGACCACGAAGCCGACCGAGACGGCGAGCGCCATGAGCGAGACATTGTCGATGGAGAAACCCGCACACCACATCATGGCGCAGGTGCCCGCCAAAGCCAGCGGCACGGTCACCCCAGCCGCGATGGTCGCGGCTCCGCGCCGCAGGAATACGAACACGACCAGCATCACCAGCACGATCGTGGCGAGCAGCGTGAGCTGCATATCCTGGATGCTGGCGCGGATCGTGCCGGTGCGGTTGGTAAGGACCGAAATGTCGATGTCGCTCGCGATATAGCGCTTGATGTCGGGCAGCAGCTCGAAAATGCGGTCGACGGTGTCGATCACGTTGGAATTGGCGTCCTTCTTGATCACCAGCAACACCGAGGGCTGCCGGTTGTACCAGCCGGCCGAACGGCTGTTGCGTACGCCGGGCTCGATCGAGGCAATGGCGGAGAGCCTCACCACCGTGCCGTTGGCGTTGCGCACCACGATCGGATCGTATTGCGGGGCGGTGCGAAGCTGATCGCTGGTCGCGATCGTGACCGCGCGCTGCTCGCCGTCGAATACGCCGACCGGCCCCGCGGCGTTGGAATTGACGATGGCGGTGCGCACCTCCTCCATCGACAAGCCCATCGAGGCGAGCGCGATCGGATTCATGCGCACCCGAATTGCCGGCTGCTCGGCGCCGTTGACGCTGACCTCGGCCACGCCAGGCACCTGGGACAGGCGCTGGGCGACCACGGTATCGGCGGCATCGTAGACGGCGCTCGGCGAAATAGTCCTGGAGGTCAGCGCGAGGATCAGGATCGGTGTGGAGGTCGGATTGGACTTGCGGAACGAGGGGGTCGCCTGCAGATCACCGGGGAGGTCAGCCACCGCGGCGTTGATGGCGGCCTGCACGTCGCGCGCGGCGCCGTCGATGTTGCGATTGAGCTCGAACTGCACGGTAATCCTGGTCGAACCGAGTGAACTGCGGGAGGTGAGCTCGATGACGCCCGGGATTTCTCCCAGCCGCCGTTCGAGCGGCGCCGCCACCGTTGCAGCCATGGTCTCGGGGTCGGCGCCCGGCCGGCTGGCGGAGATGCTGATGGTGGGAAAATCCACGGTCGGCATGCTCGCGACCGGCAGGAAGTGATAGGCCACCGCGCCCGCCAGGAAGAGCCCGATGGCGACGAGCGCGGTGCCGACCGGACGGCGGATCGAGGGCTCGCTGATGTTCATGGCTCGCTCACTCCGCCCGGTGCTGCGAGGGCTCCGGCTGCAGCGGCAGATCGAGCTCCAGCTGCACCTCCGGTCGCGAGGCGCCGAACAGGTGCGCGCGCAGGCGCTCCATTTGCAGGTAGATCACCGGCGTCGTGTAGAGAGTGAGCAATTGACTCAGCAGCAGCCCGCCGATGATGGTGATGCCCAAGGGATTGCGCAATTCCGATCCGGTGCCGCTTTCGAGCGCCAGCGGCAGCGCGCCGAACAGCGCCGCGAGTGTGGTCATCATGATCGGCCGGAAGCGCAGCAGCGATGCCTGCAGGATGGAATCGCGCGGCGGGAGGCCTTGCACGCGCTCGGCCTCGATCGCGAAATCGATCATTATGATCGCGTTCTTCTTCACGATGCCCATCAACAGCACGATGCCGATCAGAGCGACGACGGAAAGATCGTAGCCGCCAATGATCAGGGCCAGGAGCGCGCCGACGCCGGCCGACGGCAAGGTCGAGAGAATGGTGAGCGGATGTATGAAGCTCTCGTAGAGCACCCCGAGCACGATGTAGATGGTTACCGCGGCGGCGAGAATGAGCCACGGCACGCCGGCGAGCGACTTGCCGAATTCGGCGGCATCGCCGGAATAGCTTCCGATCACCGACGACGGCACCCCAATCGCGCGCTCCGCCTCGGAGATCACCGCCACCGCGTCGCCGAGCGCGGCCTGGGGCGCGAGGTTGAAGCTTATCGTCACGGACGGAAACTGCTCCTGGTGGGCGATGACCAGCGGCGCGGTCGTATATCGGAAGCGCGCAAAGGCGCCGAGCGGCACCTGCGTGGCCCCGGCCGTTGCCAAGAGCGGAGTGGGTGATGCGCCGGTCGTCAATGACGTCGAGACCGCGACGGCCTGGTTTCCGGCAGCCGGAACATAGAGCTTCGACAGCGACCTCGGATCATTCTGATATTTTGGCATCGCCTCCAGGATCACCCGGTACTGGTTGGCTTGACCGTAGATCGTGGAAATCTGGCGCTGACCGAAAGCGTCGTTGAGCGTGTCGAGCACGGTCTGCATCGAGACACCGAGCCGGCCGGCGGTTTCGCGGTCGATGTCGATCATCATTTGCAGCCCGTTGTCCTGCGCATCGGAGACGACATCGCGCAGGACCGGCGAGGATTGCAGGTTGGCCGCGAGGCGGAAGGCCCAATCGCGGACTTCGTTTGTGTTGGTTCCGGTCAACGCGTACTGGAATTGCGCGCGGCTCATGCGAGTCGAGATCTGGATGTCCTGCACCGGCTGGAAATAGACGATGAGGCCGGGGACTTCGGCGACGCTTTGCTTGAGCCGCTCGATTACGGCCGCCACATTCGCCTTGCGCTCGTCGCGCGGGCGCAGCGTGATGGCGAGGCGCCCCGCATTGGGCGTCGCATTGAACGGGGTGACGCCGATCACCGAGACGACTCCTGTCACATCGGGGTCGCTGCTGATCGCATTCTCGGCCGCCGCCTGCAGCCGCTGCATCTCCGCGAACGAGGCGTCCTGCCCGCCTTGCATCACCGCGGAGATGAGGCCGCTGTCCTGCAACGGAAGGAACCCCTTCGGAACAATGGCATAGAGCCAGATCGTGGCGACGAGCGTCGCGAGCGTGACCATCAGGGTGGGAAACTGGTGGCGCAGCACCCATTCGAGGCTCGCCCGGTAGACCTCGACCGAGCCGTCGACCAGGCGGTGAAAGCCATGCGCGAGTGCGCCTCCGGCCGCTTCCACATGCGGCCGCAACAGCCGGCTGCACATCATCGGGGTGAGCGTCAGCGACACCACGGCCGACGTCACCACCGCAATGGTGAGCGTGAGTGCGAATTCGCGGAACATGCGGCCGACGATACCGGTCATGAACAGCAGCGGAATGAACGCCGCGACCAGTGACAGCGTCAGTGAAATGACGGTGAAGCCGATCTCGCGTGCGCCTTCGAGGGCAGCTTCGAAGCCGCCTTCGCCTTCCTCCATGTGGCGCACGATATTCTCGATCATCACGATGGCGTCGTCGACCACGAAGCCGGTCCCAATCGTCAGCGCCATCAGTGACAGGTTGTCGAGGCTGAACCCGCAGAACCACATGATGCCGAAGGTGGCGATCAGCGAGAGCGGCAGCGCGACGCCAGCGATGATCGTGGCGCGCACGGTTCGCAGGAAGATCAGCACCGCCAGGATCACCAGCGCGACGCTGAGCATCAGTGTGATGTGCACGTCCCGGATCGATGCCCGGATCATGGTGGTGCTGTCGTGCGCGATGGTCAGCTCGGCGTCGGCGTGGAGGGCGCGCCGCAACCGAGGCAGCTCGGCCCGGATGCGCTTGACGGTGTCGATGACGTTGGCGCCGGGCTGGCGCTGAATGTCGACGATGACGGCGGGCGCGCCGCGGTACCAGCCGCCGACCTTGCTATTCTCCAGGCCGTCGATGATGACCGCGACGTCCTTGAGCAGCAAAGGCGCGCCGCTGTTGTAGGCCACAACGAGATTGCGGTAGGCCTCGGCCGTAGGCAACTGGTCATTGGCAGCGATCGTATAGGACTGATGCGTGCCGTCGAGCGAGCCTTTGGCGCCCGCGACATTGGCGCCTGCAATCACGTTGCGCACGTCTTCGAGTGAAATGCCGTAATTGGCGAGCCGCGACAGATCCGCCTGGATACGCACCGCGGGGCGCAAATTACCCTCCACCGTGACCCGCCCGACGCCTGTGACTTCGCTCAGGCGCTGCGCCAGCAGGCTGTCGGCGAGGTCGCTGAGCGTGCGCAGCGAAATGGTCCTGGAGGTGAGCGCCAGCGTTACGATGGGCGCGTCGGCCGGGTTTACCTTGGAATAGGTCGGCGGATAGGGGAGATTTCTCGGCAGCGTCGAGCCGGCCGCATTGATGGCGGCTTGCACGTCCTGGGCGGCGGAATCGATTTCGCGGTTGAGGTCGAACTGGAGCGTGATCTGGCTCACCCCGAACGAGCTCGATGACGTCATTGTCGAGAGTGAGGGAATCTGCCCGAACTGCCGCTCGAGCGGCGCCGTGACCAGCGACGCCATGACGTCGGGACTGGCGCCCGGCAGTCGGGTGGTAACCTGGATGGTCGGGAAATCGACCTGCGGCAGCGAGGAGACCGGAAGCCAGAGATAGCCCAGGAGCCCGCCCAGCATGACCGCGACACCAAGGAGCGAGGTTGCGATCGGGCGATGAATGAACGGCGACGAGACGCTCATGAGCCGGTCTCATGGCAAGGGAGTGGCGGCGCCCCCTGATGCCTGCGCGCGCTTGTCCTTGGCGCCCCAGTTGCCTTGGCCCACCGGGCCGCCCTCATCCACGCGGCTGGCCGAAACCGTGGTCCCCTCGGCCAGGCGGGCAAAACCGGTGGTCACGACGAACTCCCCCGCGGCGAGACCGGTCGCAATCACGGCCTCGCGGTCGCTCTGCTGTGTCACGGTGATCGGCCGCGCCGTGACCGTGAGGTCGTCCTTGACGAGATAGACATAGGCACCGCTCGGGCCGCGTTGCACCGCCGCAGTAGGAACGACCACGACCTGACGCAAAGTGTCGATCAGGACTCGCACATTGATGAACTGGCCGGGCCAGAGCCGCACCTGCTCGTTCGGGAATACGGCCTTGAGCTTGACGGTCCCGGTGGTCTGATCGACCTGGTTGTCCATCACCTGCACTTTGCCGTTGTCGATCGGGTCGCCCTCAGGCCCCAGCGCGTCGACCGGCAGCATGCCTTGGGCGAGACCCCTGGTCAGTTCCGGCAGGTTTTGCTGCGGCAGGCTGAACAACACCGAGATGGGCTGGATCTGCGTGATGATGACGAGGCCGGTGGCGTCCGAGGCGCGCACGATATTGCCCTCGTCCACCATTCGGATGCCGGTACGGCCCGCGAGCGGCGCGATGATGTCGGTGTAGGCGAGGATGGCCCGTGCATTGTCGATCGCCGCCTGATCGAAATTGACCTGCGCTTCGAGCTGGGCGACGAGCGCCCGCTGGGTGTCGAGCTGCTGCTTGTTGACGGCGTGGGTTTGCGCCAGGCGGGTGTAGCGCTCACGGTCGAGCCTGGCGTTTGTCAGCTGGGCTTCGTCCTGCGCCTTCTTGGCCACGGCCTGATCATACTGCGCCTGATAGGTGGTCGGATCGATCTTGGCGAGGACGAACCCTTTGGGCACATCCTCGCCTTCAGTGAAGGATATGGAGATGATCTTGCCGTCGACTTGCGGGCGCACAGTCACGGTATTGAGCGCCCGCGCGGTGCCGACGCCGTCGAGATAGACCGGGACGTCGGCGATCCGCGCGTCGATTGCGAGCACTGGCACGATTTTGGCCGGATCGAGGACGGCGCCTCTCCCGCCCTTGCCCTTCTGGCCCTGCTGCTGCGGCTGTGCCGGCCGCGAGTAATACGATGCGACGCCAGCCACGAGAACGAGGCTAGCGAGCGCGAAACCTATGCGTCCGACTCGCGTCATTGAACGCGGGCCTCATCACAAGCGGCTTACCTGCAGACGTTGCTCGCGACTTGCCCAACGGACATCCATATTACCGGGTCGGTTGGTGTCATCATGAATGCTATTTTGATCCAGGCTCATGGGCCGCTCATCCGATCGGGCTAATTCCAATTCGTTCCAATCCGTCACGCCTCCGTCACGACTAACTCATAAATCTGTCGTATAAATGGGGCTCATTTTCCCCGTTCATGCATCGATGCTTCACGTATTCGCGGCGGCGCTGCGAAGGGGACGACGTTTGGGCCGAAGCGGCTGAAGCGGCACGGAGAAGCGGCTGCAGCGGCACGGACCGGAAGCCATTTATGAGTTGAGTCGATTGCGAGCGGGGTGATCGTTCGCAAAAGGGTCGGCAGGCCGCCGTTCAGGACGTAAGCGTACGGAGAGGTCGCCGTGATGGCGAATCTCATCGTCGCAGCAGACATCGGCCTCTGCGAGGTCGCAAAAATGTGCGCCCAGGCAACATTCAGTTCCGACGTGATCTCTGTTCGCGCCGGCCTCCGGAGAAATGAACGGCCTCTGCCGAGCAGCGCGCCGTCTTTTGGGTTCGGCTTCAACGACGTCATTGCGACCAACGCCGATGAAGGTCGCATGCGGTTTCCCAACAAATCGAAAGGCCCGTTGGAAAGCCCGGCGTTTTTTGCTGCCCCGGGCACACCACAGCTGCGACTGGAGTAGAACACTGAAGTCCGCGTTTATTGGCGGGGGCGATCGCCGATGCAATCGAACATCCTGGTCACGGGCGGAGCCGGTTACATCGGCAGTCACACCTGCAAAGCTCTTGCAGCATCCGGCCACAACCCGATTGTCCTCGATGACCTGAGCGCCGGTCATCGCCGAGCAGTGAAGTGGGGACCACTGGTCGTGGGCGATATCGGCGATCGGGCGCTCGTGAGGAAAACGGTCAAACACTTCAAGATCGGCGCAACCATTCACTTTGCGGCTCACGCTTGCGTCTGCGAGTCGATCGAACAGCCGCGCAAGTATTTCGCGAACAACGTCAGCAAGACGCTTGCGTTACTGGACGCACTGCTCGATGCGGGCGTTCACAAAATCGTATTCTCCTCGTCGTGCGCAACCTACGGCATTCCACGCAGGCTGCCGATCGTCGAGGATCATCCGCAAAACCCGATCAGTCCCTATGGTGCCTCGAAACTGTTCGTGGAAAACGTCTTGAATTGGTACGAGCGGGCTCACGGCCTGCGGCACATGAATCTGCGCTACTTCAATGCTGCCGGGGCCGATCCCGATGGGGAGATCGGAGAGGACCACACCCCGGAGACCCACCTCATCCCGCTCGCCATTGCGGCGGCACAGGGAACGAATCCATTTCTTGAACTCCTTGGAACCGATTACGACACGCCCGACGGCACGGCCGTGCGCGATTACGTGCACGTCTGCGACCTCGCGAGCGCTCACGTCAAAGCGCTCGATCATCTTCTCGCAGAAGGAGCGAGCGCCAGCGTCAACCTGGGGACCGGTCGTGGTCACTCGATCCGCGATGTGATTTCTGCCGTCGAAACGATCAGCGGCAGGCGCGTTCCCGTCAGCGAGGGTCCTCGCCGGCCAGGCGACCCGCCGGCGCTGATTGCCAACCCGCAGCTTGGCCAGGCCCTGCTGGGATGGAGGCCCGGGAAATCCGATCTGCTCACTATCGTGCGTACCGCTTGGGACTGGCACAAAGCCTTGCGAGGCGTGCCGCGTCTATGGGCTGGAGAGCGGGCGAGTCGGACTGGAATGAGCCTCGCATCATCGAAGGCAGCGCGCCCGCACGTGCCCTAGCTTCTTCGGGTCCGGGACTTGCAGCTCGCAGAAACTGCGGGCGGCCCGGGGCCGACCTTTGAATTGGCGATGCGGGAAGGAATCACCATGCTGCATACCGATTCACTTCTCAGAAATTCCGGAATGCGGCCGAGGACCGAAACCGAGCAGCCGCCCGTTGGCCTCGAGGCCAAGGGAAAGTTCCTGTTTGCAGGCGATGAAAAGTTCTACGTGAAAGGGGTGACTTACGGGGCATTTCGTCCAGATGATCAGAAACGGGAGTACCAGGATTTTCCGAGGATCGAGTCCGACTTTGCTCAGATGGCCGCCAACGGCTTCAATGCCGTCCGGATTCCCCACACGACGCCACCTCGTTCTCTCCTGGACGCCGCATTGCGCCACGGTTTGCGCGTCATGGTGGGCCTGTCGGCGGAACAGTTCGTCGGCTATCTGATCGACAGAAAGAAAGCGCCTGACGTCGAGGAAATCGTGCGAAGCAAGGTTCGGGACGTCTCCGGACACCCCGCCCTGCTCTGTTACGCCATCGGTAATGAGATTCCCGCGCCCGTGGCTCGCTGGATCGGACGCCGACGGGTGGAGCGCTACCTTCACAGGATATATCGCACCGTCAAGCAGGCGGATCCGACCAGCCTGGTCACATATGTCAACTATCCGTCGACCGAATACCTGGACCTGCCGTTTCTCGATCTCCTGTCTTTCAATGTCTATCTCGAGTCGCAGCAGGGGCTGAGCGCCTATCTCGCTCGCCTCCATAACATTTCCGGCGACCGACCGCTGATCATGAGCGAAGTCGGCCTGGACAGCCTGCGCAACGGCGAGACCAGGCAAGCCGAAGTCCTGGACTGGCAGGTCCGGGCCACTTTTGCATCAGGATGTGCCGGCGTCTTCGTGTTTTCATGGACTGACGAATGGCACCGCGCCGGCGCGGAAGTCGATGATTGGGAGTTCGGGATTACGCGTCGCGATCGGACTCCCAAGCCTGCGTCGCCGGTCCTCCGGAATGCCCTTTCCGAAACACCCTTCCCGTCGGATTTGGACTGGCCGCTGTTTTCGGTCGTGGTCTGCAGTTTCAACGGCAGTCGCACCATCGACGAATGCTTGCAGGCTATCTCGAAGCTCCGCTACCCGGCTTTCGAGGTCATCGTCGTCGACGACGGCTCCGAGGACGAAACGGCGGCGATTGCGTCCCGGCACGACGTCACGCTCCTGCGTACGCCGAACCGCGGATTGAGCCATGCCCGAAATATCGGATGGCAGGCGGCGAAGGGTAAGATTGTCGCCTACATCGACGACGACGCCTATCCGGATCCGGACTGGCTCACTTACCTTGCCGGGACGTTCCGGAATGGTAACTATGCCGGAGTGGGAGGTCCGAATATCCCACCACTGGACGACGGCCCGATCGCTGCATGCGTGGCCAGGTCCCCGGGAGGACCGCAACACATTCTGCTGACGGATACCGAGGCAGAGCACATTCCCGGCTGCAACATGGCCTTTCTGCGATCCGCGCTGGAAGCAGTGGGCGGCTTCGACGTGCAGTTCCGGGTCGCCGGCGACGACGTCGACATGTGCTGGCGTCTACGAGAGCGCGGATGGAAGCTCGGCTTCAGCCCCGCTGCACAGGTGTGGCACCACCGCCGGAATTCGTTGCGGACCTATTGGCGACAGCAGGCGGGATACGGCAAAGCAGAAGCACTTCTGGAGAAGAAGTGGCCAGAGAAATACAATTCGGTCGGACATCTGACGTGGTGCGGGCGTGTATACGGCCCGGGACGCGCGGGTGTCTTGCGAACCGCGACCCGGATCTATTTCGGCCAGTGGGGAAGCGCCCCCTTTCAATCTCTCTACGAAACAGGGTCGGGATATTTTCAATCCCTATTCCTGATGCCGGAGTGGTATTTGGCCGGTGCCGTCGCGGGGTTGGTTGGAAATGAGGGTGGCGTAGTCTCCGAGGTGATCAACCTCGAATCATCCGGCG